>NZ_LWQU01000142.1 GCF_001650635.1 Magnetospirillum moscoviense
ACCGCGTCAAATGCTCCGCCCCCTTGTCGTCGGTCAGGTCGATGTTCTCGATCCCGCCGCTCAAGCCGTAGCGGACATGCACGCGCCACGAGGTTCTATCGGCGCCGGGATGACAAATCGCGGTTGCATCGAGTACCTTTCTCCTCGTCGTCTACGCCGAACCGGTAGTCTTGGATGTCTTCCAGCCGCAGGTAGCCCTTTTTCTTGGCCGCCCAAGTGAGGCAGGCATTGAGGACATTCATTTCATGCTGGACGGTTGTGGGCGCAACCAGCTTCGGTTCCGCGCGCTCGGCATCGGTGACCATGGAAGGGCGTTTGCTGGCTCGCGGCTTCTTGCCCGCTCGGACAGGCTGGCGCAAGCGCCACGCCGGGTATTCATCCAGACGCTTGGCGACATTCAAGATGGGCGTGCGCTCGTCAAAGAACTCCCTTAACGGCTTGGCCGCAAAGCGAGCGCGACGAGGAGTGGACGGTTTTGCTTTTGGATCGGCCAGCAGGTGCTCAAGGTACTCATCGAGAAGCCGGCTGAACGATACGTCCCACAAGGTCGAGACGGTTCCGTCCTTCTTCTTCGCCAACACCCGGCCGTATTCCAGCATGGCAAGCTGGATGGCGATGGTTTGGTTGGTGGTGGTTTGACCATTCTCGTCACGGAGCACCATGACCTTGTAGCGGCGCTCGCCCGGCACGCGGATGGGGATGCGTGCGTACCAGTTATCACCGGAATCCTGGCGCTGGAAAACAACGAGGCCCTGCACACCGGGGATTTCGAACCTTGTCCGCATCCCACGGCCCTGGCTCTGCGGCTTTGAGGGCATCCACAACGCTTCCGTGTGAGAGTTGTGTATCAGTTGTGCATCAACGCTAGCGTTTCTGCCCCCAAATCGCAACCCTCAAAGCCCTGTGTACACCCTGTGTACAAAATTTATCAAGCAATATCAGTGCTGTAAGCCGCAAACTATGTAGTACAGATAGACGCGATTGCTGTTGGTCATCGGGCTTCAACTGTTCCGGCGAAAGACGTTGCCCCACGCTTGGGGAGCAGCAGCATAATGGATAGGGGGGCGGACGCCAACCGAAACGGCTTGGGCGAGACGAGCAAGTGCAGGCCCCGCCCTCAGTACGACGGAAGAACAACCAACCCGGCTTGTCAGAGGTCTCCGGCCCGTGTGAACACCACCCGCATGCGGGCCAGGTTTTCCGGCGTGGCCTGGCGTGGAATCAAGAAGGGATGATCGCTGCCGACCGCCGAAATACGACCGGGGCCGACACCTCGGCTGACCAGATAGTCACGGACGGCAGCCGCCCGCCTTTGTCCCAATTGCTCCTGTTCCGCAGGGCCTTGCGCCTCCACCGTGTCCGCATATCCCACCAGCTTCACCCGTTCATTGGAAAGGCCGACCAGGATCGCCGCCTGACGATCGAGAATGGCCTTGGCCTCGATCGACAATTCCGCCGACTTCGGCTCGAAACCGACAGCGGCATCATGTGCCGGAATGGGGCTATGCCATATGCAGGGCGATGAAAAGTCCAGCCCACCCCTTCGTTCGCCGGTCGTGCACGGCAGGTCCTCAGCAAACGCCGCTTGCGCCAGGATGCAGCCCCCCAATGTCGCCACCAACATCTTCATGATCGTCCCGCCTTGCCTATCAACGCGTCTCAGTACGGACCCTTCGGGGGACGCACCCGACGCCGAGCGAGTGGCCCCGGATCGTCAACGATGAGATTGCCATCTTCATCAATGTACGGGCCTGGAAGCTTCGGGGGCAACTTCTTGATTTCGGGCATGTTCGGATCGGTCATCGGCGGAACGATAACAGGCATGTTGTTCCCTGGCTCGCGAGGATAATCCTTACCACTTCCCTGTGGCGGCGTTTCACCGTCCCCCAATCCTTCCATTTTCGTGTTCATCGTTCGTTCTGTCGGCCCTTCCGGTCGCATCAAGCCATCAACTTTCAAGCCATTGTCCTTCTGGAACCGCTTGATGCCATCGAACATCGCGTCGTCGGTCCAATCGTCGATGCCCCGTTCGGGTGGAACGTCGTAATAGCCGAGACGATTAAGGACACGCTTGGTGTCCATAAGGTCGTTGGGATCGACACGGTAATTGGTCCCGATGGGGGATTTAAGGTTAAGCATGGCGCCAGCCCTCCTTTCCGCAAAAGGCGTCAACAAGCAGGCGACAATACGTCAAAACGTGCAAAAAGACAAGAACATAAGAGGAACATCGCCCCCCCCTTATTTGAACGGCGGCACCCGCCCGAACAGCCGTTCCAGCGCGTCCAGCTCGCGCGCGATCTTGGCCTTGTCGGCGGCCGAGAAATCCACGCCCTGGGCCTGGGCGTCGTCGCGAAGTGTGGTGTCATAGAGATAGACGCGACTGCTGTTGGTCATCGGGCTTCAACTGTTTCGGCGAAAGACGTTGCTCCACGCTTGGGGAGCAGCAGCTACATGGATAGGGGGGGCGGACGCCAACCGAAACGGCTTGGGCGAGGCGAGCTTACATGGCGCAAGCTCGGGCGCTCCTAATCCAGCCAATCTTCCGTCCTATGGTCCAGCGTGTCCGGTCCCGGCTTGACGTGGTCATCGCTGACGGTAAAACGCGGGTTATCGTGTCGTCGGGCGAAGCTGGCTGCCCAGTCCCGCATGTGGTCGTAACGACGTGGGCAATCGTCCGAAATCTGAACGAACATCTGTCCTTCGGCTGGGTTCAGTGTCCACCAGAATCCACCGGTCTGCGGACGATCTTCGGCAATGAAGCGCGTAAGATTGCGAAATACGCGTTTGTTCAGCTTGTCGATCCATTCTCCTTTATAAGTGAAATCGATACGGACAAGGCATTCCTCTCGCCGGTACTTGGCGACGAATGTCTCGCGGTACTTAGTCAGTGGAGCCGGGTCGATGGGGCGCTGCTCATCGAGTTGAGTTCTCCAAACTCCAACCGCGATGGCGGCAAGGAGTACTCCTGCGAGCCCGACGAACCATTTGCGAGACATCTGATTTAGCGCTTCTTCGTCCGGTAAACCTTGATGTGGGGAGATCCCTCGAACGGACTGTACTCCCCTTGTGGCGGATAGGTCACTCGGAAGCTGTAGCCATTCGGATTCTCAAACGGTGGTTCAAATACCTTCTCCGTGCGAGGTTTCAAAATGATCCCACCCTGAGACGGATTTCGCTGGTCATGATCTGGACGGCGGTATTCAGGGATGACCTTTCCGTCCTTATCCAGGCCATACCAATCCACTTTGTATTCCAACCCATTCCAAGATGGTCCAGGGTTATGTATTTCAACCTTTGCGGGTCCGTTGGTGATTACATCGCGGGAGTTATTCTTGTCAACGTCACCGGCATACTCCCAATCATCACCATCCTGCGCGGCGGCCACTTGCGCGTTCATCGTTCGTTCCGCCGGCCCTTCCGGTCGCATGAAGCCATCCACCTTGAGGCCATTGTCCTTCTGGAACCGCTTGATGCCATCGAACATCGCGTCGTCGGTCCAATCGTCGATGCCCCGTTCGGGTGGAACGTCGTAATAGCCGAGACGATTAAGGACACGCTTGGTGTCCATAAGGTCGTTGGGATCGACACGGTAATTGGTCCCGATGGGGGATTTAAGGTTAAGCATGGCGCCAGCCCTCCTTTCCGCAAAAGGCGTCAACAAGCAGGCGACAATACGTCAAAACGTGCAAAAAGACAAGAACATAGGAGGAACATCGCCCCCCCCACCCTTACTTGAACGGCGGCACCCGCCCGAACAGCCGTTCCAGCTCGACCAGTTCCCGGTCGGTGTGGTTCTTGACCATGAAGGGCTCCATCGCCGTCTTGCCGTCCTTCAAGGACAGCAGGCGCGGCGCGTCGTGATGGCGGGTCCGAACCTCCTCGGTCTGCTCGGGGGCGCCTTCGGGAACCATCACCGCATGGCCGTAGCAGACGCAGACATTGGTGGTCCAGGCATCGGTTTCCAGATAGGCGGCGGTGCCGCGGATGCCGACATTGACGTGCGGGGTCTTCAAGGTGATCTGTTTCGGCCCGAACACCGACAAGATGCCGCCGACTTCCAGTTCCAGCTGGCGGATCAATTGGCCGCTGGCCGGGTCGCGACCCAGGTCGGCGATGGCGACCTGGGTGACCGGGCGCACCATGAAGCCGTCGTCACCCAGGGTGAAGGTGGCCTGGCCGGTGGTGCCGGTGGTGATGCGGTCCCCCGGCGCCACCGCCATGCCTTCCTTCGCCCGCTTGCCGTTGACGCGCACATCGCCCTTGACCGCGCGCATGCGGCTGGCCGGCGGCGCGGCCTGGACCAGACCGCCGGCCAGCGGTACCAACCCGGCGGCCAACAGACCGCCCACCACCCGGCGGCGCCCGGGGTTACAGCAGCGACAGACCATCTTCTAATCCTTTGCCATGCTCGACAGCGATAATACGCCATCGGCCGGCCGGGGGAAATGCCCCCTTCCCGGCCCGGCCGCCCCTTCCCATATCCAAGGGAATGGAGGCCCCCATGGGCACGACCGACTGGCGCACCTGGCATCTTCCGCTGTCTCGCGGCACCACCACCCTGGCCGAGGGCTTGGCCGAACTGGCCCAGGTCGGGGCCGGCCAGGCCGAGATTCCGTTCATCGTCCAGTTGATGGAAAATCCGCGCTACGACATTCCCGGACTCGATCTGATCCACGGGGCGGTGGACCTGGTCAACCATGATTGCATCCACCTTTTGCTGGGGCGCGGCCTGCTGCAGAAGGACGAGGCCTTCGTCATCGGCTTCACAATGGGCTCGACCCGCAAGGTGTCCGGCATCGAGGAGACCTTGTTCACCGCCATCGCCAAGCACCTCTATCCCGGCATCTTCCGCTTCGACGACAACGACGTGCGGGTGTTCCGCGACGCTGTGCGGCTGGCCTGGATCTCGGCCTGTCGGCGCCTGGACCGGGTCGACTTCACCCGTTTAAGCGGGCACCCCTTGGGCGAGCTGAGGGCCGAGTTGGGCATCGAGACCGACCTGTTGACCAGCTACTACCGGCTGGAAGCCAAGCGTCATCCCGACTCGCCCGAATCCTTGCGGCTGCTCGACTAGTTTTCGCAATCGTGGTTCAATGCGGCTCCTTCAGGGGGAGGAACATGAAGACCTGCGCCGCCATTTCCCATGTCGCCTTCGAGGATCTGGATTGCCTGGCCCCGGTGCCGGCGGCCAGGGGCTTCGGGGTGACCATGCTGGACGCGCCGACTGCGGACCTGACCGGCCTCGACCCGCTGGCGGCCGACCTGTGGGTGGTGCTGGGCGGCCCGATCGGCGTCTATGACGAAGCCGACTATCCGTTCCTGACCACCGAAATCTCCCTGCTCAAGGCCCGCCTGGCCGCCGACCGCCCGACGCTGGGCATCTGCCTGGGCGCCCAATTGATGGCGCGCGCCCTGGGCGCCAGGGTCTATCCCAACCCCAACGGCAAGGAATTGGGCTGGGCGCCCCTGACCCTGACCGAGGCCGGGCGCAATTCGACCATGGCCGCCATCGACGGGCTGGCGGTGCTGCACTGGCACGGCGACACCTTCGACCTGCCGCGCGGCGCGCAAGGTCTGGCCTCGACGCCGGCAACCGCCAACCAGGCCTTTTCGTGGGGATTGAAGGGGCTGGGCCTGCAATTCCACGTCGAAGCCAGCCAGATCAGCCTGGAACGCTGGTTCGTCGGCCATGCCGGCGAGATCGCCGCCACCCCGCAAACCTCGGTGTCGCAGCTGAGACAACAGACGGCGGCCCACGCCCCACGCATGGAAGCGGCAGGTGCCGTCATGTTGGGGCGTTGGCTTGATCAGGTATGTGTGTAACTATTCGTCAACCCGGAGCGTCGATAGTGGTGATCTTGGGGATTATCACGCGGCGCGCTTAACGGACGGAAGAAGACCTTGGTTGAGCAGACTTTGAATGAAGAAGACGTCTCGCGGCTGCTGGCCAGCCCGACGCCGGACGTCCGCGCCGAAATCGCCGGCAAGATCGCCAGCCAGCACCCCGACCTCAGCGCCGACCAGCGCCGAATGGCCGAGGAAATCTTCCGCCTGATGGTCAAGGACGCCGAGGTCCGCGTCCGCGAGGCCCTGTCAAAGCAGTTGAAGGAAAACCCGCTGGTTCCGCACGACGTGGCCGTCTCGCTGGCCCGCGACGTCGAATCGGTGGCGTTGCCGATGCTGCAATTTTCCGAGGTCCTGAACGACGAGGACCTGATCGAGATCGTCAAAAGCCAAAGCCACGACAAGCAGATGGCGGTGGCCAACCGCTCGCATGTCTCGGCCGTTTTGTCCGACGCCCTGGTCGAAACCCACGATGAAACGGTCGTCGCGACCTTGGTGTCCAACGAAGGCGCCGAAATCTCGGAAACCACGCTGACCAAGGTCGCCGAGGAATTCGGCGCGTCGGACAGCGTCGGCAAGACCCTGATCGGCCGCAAGTCGCTGCCGGTCACCGTGGCCGAACGGCTGATGCTGAAGGTTTCGGAAAATCTGCGCCAGTCGCTGATGAACCGGCAGGACCTGTCGCCGGAAGCGGCCGCCAACATGCTGATCCAGGCCCGCGAGCTGGCGGTGCTTGGCCTGGCCGAGGCCGACACCGACGTCCACAAGCTGGTCGATCACCTGTACCGCAACGGCCGCCTGACGCCGTCGATCATCCTGCGCGCGGTGTGCATGGGCGACATGACCTTCTTCGAATCGTCGATCGCCAAGCTGGCCCGCATCAAGCTGGAAAACGCCCGTACCCTGATCCACGACGCCGGCCGTCGCGGTTTCGAGGCGCTGTTCGACAAGGCCGGTCTTCCCAAGGCGTTCTATCAGGCCATGCGCGCCGCCATCGACGTGTCCTACGAGATGGAATATGACGGCGGCCCCAATGATCGCGAGCGCTTTTCCCGGCGCATGATCGAGCGTATCCTGACCCAGTACGGCGACCTGGGGGTCCAGTTCGAGAACGACGACCTGGAATATCTCCTGGCCAAGATGAACGATCTGCCGGCGACCATGCTGAACGAATAGTCCGTCCACGCAACGACGGCAAAAGGGGATCTGGGAAGGGATGGCTGACAAGGGAAAGCCGGCTGCCAAGCCTGTCGATAAGGACGCGGCTCAGCGCAAGGAAATCATCCGCACCATCAAGGGGCCGGTCACCGACCGCCTGCTCGAACTGATCCCCGCCTTCGCCGCCTATGAAGACCCTTATGGCACCATCCTGGCGACGCCCGATCTGCTGTTCGCCTGCCTGACCCTGGTCAAGACCCGGCGCGACAAGTTCCAGGAATTCCTGGTCGATGCCGCCGGCAATCCGGTGATGGACGACCAGACGCCGTTGCGCTGCGACCGTTCGGTCGACCAGATCGTCGGCATGGTGGTGCGTTCGGCGACCAAGGCCTATTCCGACAAGCGCTGGGGCTCGGCCCACACTCCGGCCGCCAAGATCGTCCACAAGCCGGAAACCAGGTCGATCCTGGACAAGCTGGGCGAACTGGTGCGCGGCAAGTGGAGCGAGGCGGAAGTTCCCAAGCCCAGCGCCACCCAGGGCGACAAGTTCTATGCGGCGATCAAGGATCATCTGGATTACGACTGGCAGGTTCCGCTGATCCCCTACTTCGCCGAAATCCCCATCAAGCTGATCAACGAGCTGGGACGCGGCGTCACCACGCTGCGCACCCCCGAGGGCATCGCCGCCCTGGCCGACATCGGCCGTCATTCGATGGATTCGGCCCGCAAGATCCTGTCCGACGACATGATGCGCGAGATGCTGGACACCCAGCCGCTGGCCGCCAAGGGCGTCGCCTTCCTGGGCAAGGAGCGTTACGAGTTCCTGCATGGCGCCATCTACGAACGTATCGGCGACAAGTTCTGGGAAGTCTGCGTCGATTGCGACCGCCTGGAAGCGATGGAGGTGCAAAACGCCAAGGACCTGGAACAGATGTCCGCATGGCTGCATCTGATTTCCGGCGAGACCATCAACCAGATCGTGCGCTTCCTGCAGTTCCACCAGATCCCGGTCTTCCTGGAAGTGGCGCTGGACAAGCTGGGCGAGGAGACGTTCAAGAACATCTTCGGCCCGCCCGGCAACAAGAAGCTGATCAAGATGTTCTGCGAGAAGACCTCGAAGACGCCGCTGGATCCCAACGATCCGATCGAGGATCTGAAGCGCCGCCTGCCCGACGTTTTCGGCGCCTATCTGCGCGCCCCGGGCGATTTCGAGAAGGGGCTGTGAGGGCCTCGCAATGACCATCAGTCGCGAGAGGTTTCTCGTCGCGGTCAGCGTGGCGCTTTACATCGCCAGCCTGGCGGTGCCCACGGCCATCTGCATCGGCAATCAATGTGACAGTTGGCCAGGATATGGGATCTTGCTGTTCGGATGGCTGGCCGTCTATGCCAGCCCGGCCAACATGACCTGGCTGGCCAATCCGCTCCTTTTCATCTGCTGGATGCTGCAACTTTTTTCCAGCACGAAAGCGGCGCTGATGGTCGGACTGGCCGCCCTTGGCCTGGCTGCTTCATTCCTGCTCTATGATCAGATCTTGTCGTCGGAAAGCGGTTCGCTCAGCACCATCACCGGCACGGCCCCCGGATACTGGCTGTGGCTGGCCGCCATGGCCTTCGCCTGCGCCAATTCCATCATGGCGCTGCGCAAACGGCCAGTTCCCTAGCTTTTCCCATAGCCGCCGCCGCCCGGCGTCTCGACCACCAGCACGTCGCCCGCATTCATTTCGACCAATGCGGTGCCGGCCAGAGGCTCGACCGATCCGTTGGCGCGTTCGACCCGGTTGGCCCCCTTCATCCCGTCGCCGCCGCCCGCCAGCCCGAACGGCGCCACCGCCCGGCGATTGGACAAAATGGCCGCCGTCATCGGTTCCAGGAACTTCAGCCGCCGCACCACCCCATCGCCGCCGGGATGCAGACCCACGCCGCCGGACCCTCGGCGGATGGAAAAGCCGTCGACCAGAACCGGGAAGCGCCATTCCAGCACTTCCGGATCGGTCAGCCGCGAATTGGTCATGTGGGTGTGCACCGCCGAGGCGCCGTCGAAACCCGGCCCGCCCCCGGCGCCGCCGCAGATGGTCTCGTAATATTGGTGGCGGTCGTCGCCGAAGGTCAGGTTGTTCATGGTGCCCTGGCTGGCGGCCATGGCGCCCAGCGCCCCCATCAGGCAATCGACGATGGCCTGGCTGGTCTCGACATTGCCGGCGACCACGGCGGCGGGCGGGCGCGGCGCCAGCATCGAGCCCGGGGGGATGACCAGCGTCAGCGGCTTCATGCAGCCTTCGTTCAGCGGAATGGCATCATCGACCAGGGTGCGGAAAACGTACAGCACGGCGGCCCGGGCGATGGCGGTGGGCGCATTGGAATTGCCCGGCCGCTGGTCCGAGGTGCCGGTGAAGTCGATGACCGCCGATCGCTCGACCGGATCGACGGTGACGGTGACCCGGATCACCGCGCCGTCATCCATGCGGGTCTCGAAGCGCCCGCTATCCAGGCCGGCCACCGCGCGCCGCACCGATTCCTCGGCATTGGCCTGGACGTGGCCCATATAGGCGGCGACGGTGTCGGCGCCGTAGCGCTTGGTCATGGCCAGCAATTCGCGCAAGCCGGTCTCGTTGGCGGCAAGTTGCGCCTGCAGGTCGGCCAGGTTCTGGCGCAGGTTGCGCACCGGCCACGGCCCGCTGGTCAGCAGGTCCGTAATGGCCTGCTCGCGAAAGCCGGTGGAATCCACCAGCCGCATCGGCTCGATCAGCACCCCTTCCTGATCGACGCTGGTGGACAAGGGCGGCATCGAACCGGGCGTGATGCCGCCCAGATCGGCGTGATGCCCGCGTGAGGCGACGAAGAACAGCGGCCGGTCCCCGTCGAAGACCGGGGTGACGACGGTGACGTCGGGCAGATGGGTCCCGCCGGCATAGGGCGAGTTCAGCACGAAGGATTCGCCCGGCCGGATGGTGTCGCCGAAACGCTCCAGGACCACGCGCACGCTTTCGCCCATGCTACCCAGATGGACCGGGATGTGCGGCGCGTTGGCCACCAGGCCGCCCGCGCCGTCGAACAGCGCGCACGAGAAATCCAGCCGTTCCTTGATGTTGACCGAATGGGCGGTGTTGGCCAGCACGGCGCCCATCTGCTCGGCGATGCTCATGAACAGGTTGTTGAACACTTCCAGCAGCACCGGATCCACTTCGGTGCCGGCGGCGACCATGTGCGGCCGGGGCTCGACCCGGCGCAGGATCAGATGGCCGTAAGGGTTCATTTCGGCCTGCCAGCCGGGCTCGACGATGGTGGTGGCGGTGGCCTCGACGATCATCAAGGGACCACGCAACCGATCGCCCGGGGCCAGGTGTTCGCGACGGTAGACCGGTGCCGGCCGGCTGACCCCGCCGCTGAACATCATGACCTCGCCGGCCGGCGCGGGCGGGGTGCCGGTTCGGTCGGGCAGCACCGGCTCGGACGGCGGCTCGCCGCCGCCAGTCAGTTCGACCGACACTGCCTCGACCACCAGGGCACGGTCCATGACGAAGCCGAAGCGCTGACGGTGGGCCTGCTCGAAAGCCTGGGCCAGGGCGTCGGGCTCGGCCGCCGGCACCTCCAGCGCGGTGTCCGAGCCCTGATAGCGCACGAACACCTTGCGCGTCGTGCGCATGTCGGCCCGTTCGATTCCTTGGCGTTCCAACTCGCAGCGGCCCTCGGCCTCGAGATCGGCGAAGGCGCGGTTGAGCAGCGGCGCGCATTCGCCGTCCAACGCCGCCTCGATGGCGCGTTCCTTCAGCACCGACAGATCGGCCACCCCCATGCCATAGGCCGACAGCACGCCGGCCAGCGGATGCAGGAACACAATCTCCATCCCCAGGGCATCGGCCACCAGGCAGGCATGCTGGCCGCCGGCCCCGCCGAAACAGGCCAGGGCATAGGTGGTGACGTCGTAACCGCGCGCCACGCTGACCTGCTTGATGGCGTTGGCCATGTTAAGGACGGCGATGGACAGGAAGCCCTCGGCCACCTGTTCGGGCGTGCGGCCATCTCCGATGCGCCCGGCCAGGGCGTCGAAGGCGGCGCGCGTGGCGGCCATATCCAGCGGCTGGGCGCCGTCGGGGCCGAACACCCGGGGAAAGAAATCGGGGTTCAGCTTGCCCAGCAAAAGATTGCAGTCGGTCACCGTCAACGGCCCGCTTTTGCCATAGCAGGCCGGCCCCGGATGGGCGCCGGCCGAATGGGGGCCGACCCGGAAACGGGCACCGTCGAATTCCAGCACCGAGCCGCCCCCGGCCGCCACCGTATGAATATGCATCATCGGCGCACGAATACGCACGCCAGCGACCTGGGTGTCGAAACTGCGTTCGAAGGCGCCGTCCCAGTGCCAGACATCGGTCGAGGTGCCGCCCATGTCGAAGCCGATCAGGTGGTCCAACCCGGCCAATCGGGCGGTGGCGACACCGCCGACCACGCCGCCGGCCGGCCCGGACAGGATGGAATCCTTGCCCTGGAAGCGCCGGGCGTCGGTCAGCCCGCCCGAGGATTGCATGAACATCAGCCGCGTGCCGCCCAGATCGGCGGCGACGCGATCGACATAGCGGCGCAACACCGGCGACAGATAGGCGTCGGCGACACAGGTGTCGCCGCGCCCGACCGCCTTCATCAACGGGCTGGCCTGATGGGACAGGCTGACCTGGGTGAAGCCGATCTCGCGCGCCAGGCGGCCGATTTCCAGCTCGTGCTCGGGGAAGCGATAGGCGTGCAGGCACAAGATGGCCACCGAGCGGATGCCGGCATCATAGGCGTCCAGCAGCCCCTGCGTCGCCGTCAGCCGGTCCAGCGGGCGCAGCACCTCGCCCTTTGGGCCGATGCGTTCGGGGATCTCGATCACCCGCTCGTACAGCATGTCGGGCAGGCGGATAGCGCGGGCGAAGATGTCGGGACGGTTCTGGGTGCCGATGCGCAACAGGTCGGCGAAGCCGGCGGTGACCGCCAGAGCCACCCGGTCGCCCTTGCGTTCCAGCAAGGCGTTGGTGGCCACCGTGGTCCCCATCTTGACGCAATCGACCAAGCCGCGTTCGATGGCCTGATCGGCGGAAAGGCCCAGGAAACGGCGGATGCCGGCCAGGGCGGCATCGTCGTAATGGCCGGGACTTTCCGACAGCAATTTCAGGGTCAGATGTTCCCCGTCGGGGGACCGTGCGACGATGTCGGTGAAGGTCCCGCCCCGGTCGATCCAGAATTGCCATCCGGTCATGAAGCGGACTCCGCTCGTGTTGGATGGAAATGGTACCCCCAATTCCCCGCCGACGGAAGACGGCCCGACCCGCCGTTGCGTCCTTGCCTTGAGTATGATGATCTATCCGTTACCTGGGACAGGGCCGCCATCGACACCGGAGTTCGACCGATCTTGCCACTTACGCCCGAAGCATTGCTGGCCCGCCTGGGCGCGCTGAACATCAACGTCACCACCCATCACCACGCCCCGGCCTTCACCGTCGAGCAAGGCAACGAAGTGTGGGGCAACATCCCCGGCATCCATTGCAAGAATCTGTTCCTGAAGGACGGCAAGGGTCGGCTGTGGCTGGTGGTGGCGCCGGCCGACAAGCGGATCGACCTGAAGCGTCTGCCCGGCGCCATCGGCGCCGCCAGGCTGTCCTTCGGCTCGGCGGAGCTGCTGGGCGAGGTGCTGGGGGTCGAACCGGGCTCGGTGACGCCGTTCGCCCTGATCAACGACCACGACCACCGGGTAACCCCGGTGCTGGATTCCTGGATGATGGATCAGCCGCTGTTGAACTACCACCCGCTACGCAACGACATGACCACCACCATCGCCAGCGCCGATTTCCGCCGGTTCCTGGCCGCCACCGGCCATCGCCCCGAAATCCTGCTGCTGTAGGTGCAAGACCAGGCCGGCGGGCGGGCCGGACACCATCTCGACCCGTCCGCGCAATTGCGCCACCAGAACCGCCACCATGCGCGCCCCCAGGCTCGCCGGGTCGAGCCCGGCCAGGCCCGACACCACGACCGGGCCGCCCGGCGACAAGGCAATCGAGACCGGCCCCTTGGCGGCCGACAGCCATTCCTGGACGATCAGCGCGGCAGGGATCGCCCTGTCGATGGTCAGCAGCAAGTTGCCGCCGCCGATGGTCACCGTCGGCAGCGGCCGGCCTTCCTCACGCTGGCGGGCCAAACCCTCGACCAGGGGGCCCAGGATGGCGGCGAAGTCCACCGCGCCCGGGCTGCCTTGGCGATACAGCACCTCGTGCACCGAGGCCAGGGTCAGGATCCGGCTGCAGGCTTCCTCGAACGGCCAGCGCATCGGGCTGTCGGCCAGGCGCCAGGATTGCATCCGCAGCATCGCCGACACCACCTGCAGGCTGTTCTTGACGCGATGGTGGATCTCTTGCAGCAAGGCGCGGTTGTCGTCTTGGATTGCCGCCAGCTCGGCGGCCAAATCCGCCGGCACCGAGCGCGGCGACGCCACCACCAGCCCGCCACCGGCCGGCCGCGCTCGCCATTCCCATTCCCCGTCGATGACCCGCGACTGGGGCTCGCCGTCCGACCGCACCCGGGCGCAAAGCGCCCCCAGCTCGGCCGCCAAAGCCGGCCGATCCCCAAGGCGGTCCTGCGCCGCACGATTGGCGAACACCATCCGCCCGCCACCGTCGAAGGCCAGGATCGGATCGGGCAGCGCGGCCAGGATCGCCGTCAATGTGGGAAAATCGCTGCCGTCGGCTTCCACCGCGGATTGCCTCCTGCTTGCCATGTGGCACGGCCAGGAAACACTACGAACGGCGCGGAGCGTTAGATGGCGAAGGAACGAGGACGCTCGTCCTTTCGATCGATCCCTCGTCCGAACGAACGAGAAATCGGCAGGCGCCTAGTGTCCTGCCCCCGAAATTCGCACAGCGAATTACGGGGACAAGCAGGCCACCAACTTTTTGAATTGTGTGGTGATTCCGATGTCCGCATTCTGATGCGAACTTCGGAATCACCACACTAGTCGATCAGGCCGCGACGAATGGCGTAAGTGGCCAATTCCGCCGAATTGTGCAAATCCAGCTTCTGCATGATCTTGGTGCGATGGGTTTCGACGGTCTTGACGGCGATGGACAAGCTTTCGGCGATTTCGCGATTCTTCAGGCCCTGGGCGATCAGGCGCAGGACCTCGCTCTCGCGGCCGGTCAGCGACACCGGGTTGACGTCGCCCTCCTCCAGGTGGGATTTGACCTGGGCGGCGTCGATCCCCGGCCCCAGATAGCTCTTGCCGGCACGAACCGAGCTGATGGCCGCCATCAATTCCTCGTGCCCCAGCTTCTTCAAGGCATAACCGTCGGCGCCGGCCGCCAGGGCCTCGGCGACGCGACGCTCGCAATTGGCGATGGTCAGCACCAGAACGCGGACCTGCGGCGCCACCCGCTTGATGCGCCTCGTCGCCTCAACACCATCCAGGACCGGCATGGTCAGATCCATCAGCACGATGTCGGGACGCAAGGTCCGGGCCATCGCCACGGCAGCTTCGCCGTCTTCGGCTTCACCGACGATCTCGACATCTTCCGGCTTCAGCAAAGCCGCCAGCCCTTGACGGACCAAAAGTTGATCCTCGGCGATCAGGATTCGAACGGGCACGCCTTATACCTCCGCCAGATTGATAGGTGGCTGCTCAACCGCAACCATGCACGATTCGCGATGGGGAATCGAGAGGTGAAAACGCCCCCGCGCATAGAACAATCCTTGCACCAATAGGACGGGTGGGCAATATTTAGTCATAGTTGATCATGGATGATTTTTTAAGCAATGAAGATCGCCGTCGCCAGTGCCGATTTCACCAAAGTCAGCGGCCATGCCGGGCGCGCCCGCAAATGGCTGGTGTTCACCGTCGCCGAGGACGGCACGGTGGCCGGGCCTGAACGGGTCGAGTTCGGCGCCGATCAGGTCTTCCACCACCATCCCGACGACCAGCCGCATCCCTTGGACGGCACCACCGTCCTGATCGCCCAGTCGGCCGGCGACGGTTTCCTGAAGCACATGGCCAAGCGTGGCATCGAAGCGGTTCTGACCGCCGAAACCGACCCGCGCGCCGCCATCGACGGCTTCCTGGCCGCCAAATTGCCGCCGCCCAAGGCCAGGCCGATCGGGTCGTTGATCTGCAAGACCATCGACCTGTTCAGCCCGCACAAATAAGCGGTCAGCCCTTGTTGGCGTAAGGATTGCGCCCGGCCCGCACGTAAAGGCGGATCGGCACGCCCGGCAGCTTGAAGCTCTCGCGCAGGCCGTTGATCAGGTACCGGCTATAGCTTTCCGGCAATTCCTCGGGCTTCGAGGCGAAGATCACGAAGGTCGGCGGCCGCGCCTTGGTCTGGGTCATGTAGCGGATCTTGATGCGCCGCCCGCCCGGCAAGGCCGGCGGCGGATGGTGGCTGACCACCTCTTCCAGCCAACGATTCAGCTGCGAGGTCGGGATGCGGCGGTTCCACACGGCGTGGGTGTCTTGCACCGCATCCATCAGGCGGGGGATGCCCTTGCCGGTCAAAGCGCTGATGGTCACCGCCGCCAGGCCGCGCGCCATCGGCAGCGACGTTTCGCAGCGATCCTTCAGGCGCTTCAGCGCTTCTTCCGGCTTATCGACCGCGTCCCACTTGTTAATGGCCAACACCAACGAGCGGCCTTCCTCGATGACCATGCGGGCGATGGTCAAATCCTGCTTGTCGAGGATCGCCGCCTGATCCAGCACCAGCACCACCACCTCGGCCAGGCGGATCGCCTCGAGGGTGTTGGACACCGACAGCTTCTCGACCGGGTCGTCGATGTTGGCGCGCTTGCGTAAGCCCGCGGTATCGACCAGCCGGAAACGCCGGCCGCGATGTTCCCATTCCACCGTGACGGCGTCGCGGGTCAGGCCGGCCTCGGGGCCGGTCAGCATGCGGTCCTCGCCCAGCAGACGGTTGACCAGGGTCGATTTGCCGACATTGGGCCGCCCGACGATCACCAATTGCAGCGGCCGTTCGGGCCGGTCCTCGGTGGTGATCTCCTCGTCATCGACGGCGATCTCGTCGGGGAAGGGCTCTTGTTCCTCGTCCTCGTCATCCAGGGCGCCGGCCGCCTTGGCATAGGGCATCAAGGCGTCGAACAACTCGGCCATGCCCTCGTTATGCTCGGCCGACAGCGGCACCGGCTCGCCCAGGCCCAGGGCGTAGGATTCGTAAAGGCCGGGCGCACCGGCCTTGCCCTCGCATTTGTTGGCCACCAGGATGACCGGGGTCTTGCACCGGCGCAGCAGGTCGCCGAAATGGCGATCCAGCGGAGTGACGCCGGCGCGGGCGTCGATCAGCATCAAGACGACGTCGGACTCGGCCACCGCCTGATCGGTCTGGCGGCGCATGCGCGCCTCGATGGAATCGCCGGTGGCGTCCTCGAAGCCGGCGGTGTCGATGACACGGAAATCCATGCCCAACAGCGTGGCGTCGCCCTCGCGGCGGTCGCGGGTGACGCCGGGCATGTCGTGGACGATGGCGACCCGGCGGCCGACCAGACGATTGAACAGGGTCGATTTGCCGACATTGGGCCGGCCGACGATAGCTACGGTGAAAGTCATGTCAGTGATAAGCCACCAAGTCGGCGTCGTCGGTCAAGAAGAACAAGGTCTGCAGGGCCACCGCCGGCGAGATCGTGACGCCGTCCGAGATCGACAGGCTGCCCAACACCTGCCCGGTATAAGGCGACAGCGACAGCAGCTTGCCGTGCGAGCTGGCGATGATCAGCCGGTCCGAGGCCAGCACCGGCCCGGCCCAGATGATGCGGCCCTCGCGGTCCTCGATATCCTTCCACATCTGCACCTGGGTCACCCACAACAGCTGTCCGGTCTTGGCATCCAGGGCCACCACCTCGTTGTTGTTGGTGACGACGAACAGGAAGTCGCCGGCTACCCACGGGCTTTGAATGCCGCCGATCTCGCGTTCCCACAGACGGCGGCCGGTGCGCAGGTCCAGCCCGACCATCATGTCGGCATGGCCGATGGCATAGACCCGATTGCGATCGATCACCGGACGGCCGCGAATGGCGATCAGCGAGCCGACGCTTTCCGTGCGGCGCACCGCGGCCAATTGCTCCTGCCACAGGACCGAGCCGTTCTCCAGGCGCAGCGCGAACAATTCGCCCGACGAATAGGGCACGACCACGGTGTTGCCGTCGATGGCCGCGCTGTTGCCGCCCAGGACGCTCGCGACCTCCGCGATGCCCTGATGGGTCCACAGCACGCCGCCATCCTCGGCGGCAAGGCAATGGGTCTGGTTATCGACGGTGATCACCACCACCCGGCCGCCGCGCACTGTCGGCGCGCCGCGCATCGGCCCCGACAGGGTCTGGCGCCAGCGGACCTGGCCCGAGGCGGCGTCCAGCGACACCACCTGGGCGAAGCCGGTCGAGATGAACAATTGCCCGTCCTCATAGGCGATGCCGCCGCCCGAGAAGGTGTCGCCCTCGCCCTTCGGCGTGATATCGACCGCCCACAGCTTCTTGCCGGTACGCACGTCGAAGGCGCGCACCTCGGTATCGGCGTCCAGGGTGAAGACGCGACCGTCGGCGATGATCGGCTGGGCCAGCAGCTTGGCCCGCTTGGTCGATCCGGTGCCGATGGCCGACCGCCACACGCGGTCCAGACGGTCGCCAACCTCCATGTGATGCATGGCGTGGTTGGCATAGCCGCCCGATTGCGGCCAATCGTCGTTGGGTTCCGGCGGCGGCAGGCGGATTTCCACCGGCTCGCCCTTGATCTCGGGCTCGACAGCCTTTTCGCGCGACAGCACCGAGATGCGCTTACCCGGCAGGGGCGGCGCCTCTTTTTCACCCAGCCAATTGGCGCAGCCCGACAAAATGACCGTCGCCGCAACCAAACATGCCAGTCGCCGCATCATGCCCAGCCCCCCTTACTTGGCGCCGCCCAGGGCCGCCAGCATTTCGGCGGCGCGGGCGCGCAACCCCTGCGGCGCCGCCTGGTCGTCGGCGATCTTCCTGTAGATGTCGGCGGCCTTGGCGTTGTCGCCCTTCTTGGCGGCGGCCAGGGCCAGGATCTCGCGGGCGGAATGCCGCCAGGCCGAGGATTCCACCGACAGCGGTTCGGCCAGCTTCTCGATGGCGGCCGGATCGGCGCTGTCGAGCTTGAGATAGGCCGCCTTGAGGCGGGCGACGTCGCGATAGGTGGCGTCGGCGCTGCTGGCGGCGATCTTCTCGTACAAGGCGGCGGCGGCGCCCAGGTCGCCGGTCTCTTGACTGAGATCGGCCAGCTTCAGCTCGGCCAGGACGCGATAGCCCGAGGTGCCGTCGACCACCAGCTTGCCCAGGATGGTCTGGGCCTGGTCGCGCTTGCCCTGCTCGATCAGCCGGGTCGCCTCGTTGAAATGGACGCTGGATTGCTGGCGCTGCTTGGAATCCCAGGCGTTCCAGCCCTGGAAGCCGGCGACGGCCACGACCAGCACCGCCGAGGCGGTGACGAACAGCCCGCCATAACGCTTCCACAGGGATTCCAGCCGCTCTTGCCTAAGATCCTCGTCAACCTCCTTGATCAGGAGGTCGGTGGCGGCATCATCGGTCGGTTTGGTCAAGGCATGTCTCTCCGGGGAACGAACGGCGGTACCATAGCTGCCGCCTTGGCCGGAAGCAAATCTAACTCTTCCATTTGATCGAGCAGCCCATGCTGGCGACCTGTTCGGACGGCCCTCGCCCGGTTCGCGCCACCTGGGTCATGGCGTCGAACAGCTCGCGCCGGGCATCGGCCGGGCCGGCCTCGCGCTTCGAGGCATCCAGCCGGCCGCGATATTGCAGCCCCAGGGCGGCGTCGAATCCGAAGAAGTCCGGGGTGCAGACGGCGTCATAGGCCCGCGCCACCTCTTGCGTCTCGTCGAACAGATAGGGGAAGGTAAAGCCATGGCGGGCGGCGAAAAGCGCCATGTTGTCGAACGAATCCTCGGGGTAGGAGGCGGTGTCGTTGGACATGATCGCCGCCACGCCGATACCCAGGCCTTGCAAGCCGGCGACGTCGCGCACCAGGCGATCGACGATAGCCTGGACATAGGGGCAGTGATTGCAGATGAACATGATCAAGGTCCCGTTGGGGCCTTGAATGTCGGCCAGCGACCACAGCTTGCCATCGGTTCCCGGCAGGCGGAAATCCGGGGCCTTCCATCCAAAATCACACAAGGGGGTCTCGACCGCCATCGCCTCGCCTCGTCCGTTAAGCCTTTGTTTGCCGGCCTTGGCCTACAATTCCTTTGACCCGATCCGGCCTTCGCGCTCACTATAAGTCAACATGACAAGGGGTCATAGAACATGATCAGGCTCACCGCCCCCCTGGCCGCCCCCCTGGCAGCCATGCTGCTTCTGTCCAGTTGCGCCTTCGTCGGGCGCGAGGGCATCGAGACCGAGGTCGCCGCCGTCGGCGACTTCAATCTCTTCATGAATCTCGAGGTGTTGAGCGTCATCAACACCAGGAAGACCATGGGCGACCATGTCGCCACCTGGATCACCGGCAAGGATTGCTCGACCGTCCGCGCCCAGCGCGAGGGCGTGTGGTGCGTCGATTGGCCGGCGCCGCCTTCGCCGCCGGCGCAGGTCTATTGCTATGCCTCGATCGCCAAGCCCAGTTGCTACTCGCAGCCCTATAACGAAGGCAACGACCGCCTGATCGGCTTCGTGCCGGCGGCGATCCCGGTTCGTTAAGGACTGCCTTTGGCGCGCCCGTGCCGGGCGGTTCAGTCGCCACTCGGGCTTTTGCCTTTGGCGCGCCCGTGCCGGGCGGTTCAGTCGCCACTCGGGCTTTTGCCTTTGGCGCGCCCGTGCCGGGCGGTTCAGTCGCCACTCGGGCTTAGAAAATTAAAGTCCAGATCATCCGCGCCGCGGTGATCGCCAGGAACACGGCGAACACCCGGCGCAATACCATGCGGTCAAGCCTTAGGGCCAAGCGAGCCCCGAACGGCGCGCAGGCGGCCGAGGTCGGCACGATCAGCGCCAATCCCACCAGGCTGACGAAACCCAGGCTGTAGGGCGGCAGGTCGGGATTGCCCCAGCCGCCTGCGATGAATCCCAGGGCACCGGGAACGCCGATGATGAAGCCCATGGCGGCGGCGGTGCCGACGGCGCGATGGACCGAGGTGCCGTACATGGTCATCACCGGCACGGTCATGGTGCCGCCGCCGATCCCCATCAGGGCCGACAGCATGCCGATGGTTCCGCCGATCAACAGGCGGCCGATTCCGCCGGGCAAACGATCACCCAGTTTCCAGTCCGGATTGCCCAGCGCGATCTGGACGGCCAGGACGCAGGCGACAATTGCGAAGATCGCGGTCAGCAACGGGCCGCGCAGGTGGGTGGCCATGGCTGATCCCGCCAGCACGCCGGCGACGATCACCGGTCCGTAGCTCTTCAAGAATGCGGTATCGACATTGCCTTGCCGCCAATGGGCGCGGGCCGACGACCAGGCGGTGGCAACAATGGTGGCCAGCGACGTGCCCACCGCCACCTTGATGCGCACGCTGTCGGCCACACCGACCTGGCCCAGGATGGTGAACAGCACCGGCACCAGCACCAGGCCGCCGCCGATACCCAGCAATCCTGCGACGATGCCGGCGAAGGCGCCGGCCGCCAGCAGCAGCCCGGCCAAGGGCGCCAGGGTGATAAGATCGTTTTCCATCGGCCTGCTCTATACGGTGTCGGCACGGATGATGCTACAGTCGCATCACACAAGACAGATCAGACGGGGACGCATGTCGGACGGACCGACGCCGGAACAGCAGGCCGAGTATCTGGTGCGCAAGATGGAACAAGTCATCCGCGACAACCGCACGGTCAAGGGGATGAGCTTTCGCACCTGGCAAGCCATCGCCAAGGAAGAGATCGCCAACGCCATCCGCGATGCCGAGAAACGCCATGTCGACCGCGACCGCACCATCAGCCGCATCGCTCTGCTGGGCTCGGGGGCGATGGTCAGCATCGGCTTCTGGGGCGCGGTGGTGGCGGTCGATCGCTCCTATGGCGGCACCGCCGCCCTGGTGGCGCTGGCGGCCGGGGCCATGCTGTTGTTCTTCGCCGCCGAATGGGGCCTGAAGCGTGCATCGACGGAATGGTCCAAGCACAAACGGGCCGAGCGCCTGGCCAACATCGAGGCCCTGGATCTGCGCATCAAACGCATGGAGGCGGCATTGCGCAAGAAAGAGGAGCGCCTGAAGGAAAAGATGGAAGAGGTCGGCCTGTTGTGAAAAAGACCGCGCTGGTCCTGATGGTGCTGTTGGCCATCGCCGGCTGGGCCACCGCCAGCGGCACGTTGCCCCGCGCCATCGATTCCGCCCTGCTGCTGGGCGACCTTCTGGCCGACGGAAAGCCCAGCCTGCTGAAGCGCCTGACCGCGCGCCCGGCACGGCAAAGCGTGACCATCGGCGACACCCATGCCGATCTTTACCTGCCGGCCGAGAAGGCTCGGGCCGGACTGGTGCTGGTGCCGGGCGCCGACCGATCCGGCAAGGACCATCCCCGCCTGGTGGCCCTGGCCGAGACCCTGGCCCGCCTGCGCTTCCTGGTGGTGGTCCCCGACATCGCCAACCTGCGCCGCCTGGAATTAGCGGGCGCCGACCGCCGCCCCATCGCCAACGCGGCAGGCTGGCTGGCCAGCGACCGTCATCTTGCCCGTGTCGGCGTGGTGGCGGTGTCCTATGGGGTGCTGCCGGCGGTGCATGCCGCCCTGGACGAGACGGCGGTGACCTTTCTGCTGGGCATCGGCGGCGCCTATGACCTGAAGGCGACGGCGACCTTCTTCACCACCGGGGCCTATCGCGAGGGGCCCGGACAGGACTGGATGCACGCGGTCCCCAACGCCTATGGCAAGTGGGTGTTCGTGCGCTCGAACCTGGGGCGGCTGGACGATTCGGCCGATCGCGCCGCCATGGACGGCATCGCCCAGCGGCGCCTGAATGACCCCGCCGCCGGCATCGGCGACCTGGTCGCCTTGTTGAAGCCGCAGGGTCGGGCGGTGATGGCCCTGCTCGACAATACCGACCCGGCCCGCGTGCCGGCCCTGCTGGACAAACTGCCGCCGCGCATCAAGGCCGAGATCGCCCAGTTGGACCTGGCGCCCCGCGACCTGTCGCCCCTGACGGCCCGGCTGATCCTGGTGCACGGCCAGGACGACCGCATCATCCCATGGACCGAAAGTGCCGCCCTGGCCCGCATGGCGCCCCGGGCCCAGCTGTTCGTGCCGACCAACCTGGCCCATGCCGAACTGCGCCCGAGCGGGCTGGCCGACGCGGTGATCCTGTGGCGCGCGGCCCTGGCCTTCCTGGAGGCGGCCGGCCCATGACAGGGCCTGGAATGCGTGTTAGACTCGGGGCCTTGCGACCATCGCGGCAGACGATGGCGGACAGACAGGAGGAGTGAAGCGTGGCGGCATCGGTCCTGGTGGTGGACGACGAACCCAATATCGTCTTGTCGCTGGAATTCCTGCTCAAGCAGGTCGGCTACACCGTGCATGTCGCCCGCGACGGCGAAGCGGCGCTGGAGGCGGTCGCCCAGTTCAAGCCCGGCCTGGTCCTGCTGGACGTGATGATGCCCAAGCGCGACGGGTTCGACGTCTGCCAGACCATCCGCGCCAATCCCGACTGGAACGACATCCGCGTCATCATGCTGACCGCGCGCGGCCGCGAGGTCGAACGCGAAAAGGGCCTGGCGCTGGGCGCCGACGATTACGTCACCAAACCCTTCTCGACCCGCGACGTGGTCGAGAAGGTCCGTCAAATTCTCGGCACCCCCTAGGGATCGGAGCCCAGCCATGCCCGATCGCGCCAAGGTCGCCCTTCGGATCGGCGGCGTCGGCGCGTTGGCCGTCGTGGTGGTCGCCGGCACAGCCTTGCTGGCCCGCGACATGGACCGCGACAGCGCGCTGATGCTGGCCCTGGCCGGCGCCGGATTGATCGCGGCGGCCCTGGCCTTGCTGTGGCAACGCCTTTCGGTGCTTTTGTTCGACCCGCTGGCGGCCTTGTCGGCCGAGTTGGCCGCCATCGCCGAGCAACGCCATGGCGAGCGCGCCATCCACCTTGCCGACGGCCACGGGCTGGGGCCGGTCCTGACCCACCTGCACCGCCTGCTCGACCGCCTGCGGGCCGATCGTCATCAGGCCGAGGCGGCACAGCTCCGGACCCAGGCCCAATTGACCGAGCGGCAATCGTGGCTGGACGCGATACTGGCCGATCTGTCGGACGGAATCCTGGTGGTGGCCGCCGACCACCGGGTGATCCAGGCCAACCCGGCCGCCGCCCGCCTGCTGGGCGAGGAGATCGCGCCCGGACAGCCGCTGTTCGCGCTGGTGACTCGCGAGCCGGTGCTGCATGTCCTGGCGCAATTGTCGACGCCCGGCTATCCCTCGGCCAAGTCGGCGGCGATGGTGTGCGCCACCACCGACGCCAGCCGCCTGCTGCATGGCCGGCTGACGGTGATCGCGGGCTTCGGCGGCTATCTGGTCCGCCTGTCCGATTCCGGCCGTGACGACGCGGCGCTGGAACGCGACAACGCCCTTAGAAAGGCGATCACCCAGGACCTGCGCCGCCCGATCGCCAACCTGCGCGCCGCCGCCGAGACCATTTCCACCTTCCCCGACATGACCGCCCGAGAGCGCGCCGCCTTCGACGAGGTGGTGGTCGAGGAATCGACCATCCTGTCCCAGCGCATCGAGGAACTGGAATCCGACTTCCTGGCCCGCTCGGACGCCCAGGGCGTGATGGCCGACATCTATTCGCTGGACCTGTTCAATTGCCTGGCGCGCGACTGCGCCCGCGACCGCGTCGGCCTGACCATGGAGGGCATCCCGCTGTGGCTGAAGGGTGACGCCCAGTCGTTGCCCCTGGTCCTTCACTCCCTGATCCTGCGGCTGCGCCACGAAATCGGGTGCACCAGCTTCGACGTCGAGGCATTGCTGGCCGACCGCCACGTCTATCTGGATATCTCGTGGAACGGCCCGGCCATCGCCTCGTCCAGCCTGGATTCCTGGTTGAACCGGACGCCCGACGGCTCGTCCGACCGCCGATCCTTGCGCGACATCTTGGACCAGCATGGGTCGGAACCCTGGAGCCAGGTGCTCAAGGGCAAAGACCGCGCCATCCTGCGCCTGCCCTTCCCGGCCCCCGAGCGCCTGCAATTCACCCCGTCCGACCAGCGGGCGCCGTCGCGGCCGGAATTCCACGATTTCGCCCTGATGCGCGCCCATTGCGACGCCGGCCAGCTGTCCGACACCCGCCTGTCCGCCTTGTCCTTCGTGGTGTTCGATTGCGAAACCACGGGCCTGCGCCCCGACGACGGCGACGCCATCATCCAGATCGGCGCGGTCAAGGTGGCGGGCGGCAAGGTCCTGACCACCGACACCTTCGACCGGCTGGTCAATCCCGGCCGGCCGATTCCGCCATCCAGCACCATTTTCCACGGCATCACCGATGCCATGGTCAAGGACAAGCCGCCCCTGTCGGTGGTCCGGCCGCAATTCCTGGACTTCGCCGCCGGATCGGTCCTGGCCGGCCACAATGCCGCCTTCGACCTTCGGTTCCTGCGGGCCGACCAGGCGCCGCCCCTCTCGATTCCGGTGGTCGATACCATGCTGTTGTCCGGCCTGGCCGATCCCGGCGCCGATTCCAGCCTTGACGCCCTGGCCCGCCGGCTGGGCGTGTCGGTGCCGCCCCATCGCTCGGCGCTAGCCGACGCGCTGACCACCGCCGACGTCCTGGTCAGGCTGTTCGAGCGCCTGGAAGCCCGTGGCCTGGTCACCCTGGGCCAGGTCCTGGCAGCCGCCCGCGAGTCCTGCGCCATCAATTCCACCATCGGGGCCGACTGACATGGCCCGGCCGGTTCGCCCGCAACGTCTGCGCCTGGCCCGGCCATCGGGCCGCAAAGAGCGGCTGACCGCCGCCTTCCTGCTGGGGCTGGCGCTGTTCTTCCCGCCCTTCCTGGCAGTGGCTTCGAAGGATCACACGGTCGCCGGCATCCCGCTGCTGTATCTGTGGCTGTTCGGCGGCTGGGCGGCGCTGATCGCGGTGATGGCGCTGGTGGTCGAGTTTTCCGGCGACGACGGATCGGCATAAGCAAAAGGCCGCCCAAGGGCGGCCTTTCGTGGTTCGACCAAGCTTTGTCGCTTAGTGATGGCCGTGACCGTGGCCGTGACCATGGCCGGCATCGGCGCCAGCCGCCGGGCCGATGCACTGGACCAACAGATAGATCGCGCCACTGGCCACCAGGAACGCGACGAAACCGACCAGAACACCGGACATGACGGGGCCTCCCACTTCTGAAGATCAAATCTGGCCGGCAAGGTCGCATGCCGGAACCATTGCCGTCAACCGGCCCGGCGTGCCGCCTCGGCCGGATCGAGCAGGGTGAACAGAAAGCGGGCCCCCTGCCCCAGGCTGGATTCGACGCGGATGTCGCCGCCCAGGCGATGGACGATGCGCCGGCACAGGGCCAGGCCGACGCCGGCGCCGCTGCCGGTGCCGGGCGGGTGCAGGCGCTGGAAGAACTCGAAGATCTTCTCGGAATATTGCGGATCGATGCCGATGCCGTTGTCGGCGACGCAGAATTCCCAGGTGCCATCGGCGGCCGGCCGCGCGGAAACGGTGATTTCCAGCGGCCGCGTCAGGTCACGGTACTTGACCGCGTTGTCGATCAGGTTCTGGAACAGGCTGACCAACTGGGTCCGGTCCCCCATCACCGTCGGCAGCGGCCCGACCGAGATGGTGGCGCCGATCAGATCCATGTCGGTCCGGGTGTAGGACATGATCTCGGCCAACAGCTCGGCCGTTGGCACCGGGACGAGTTCGCGGCCGGCGCCTTCCACCCGGGCATAGTTCAACAGATCGACCACCATCTGGCTGACCCGGTGGGCGCCATCGGTGATGAAGGACAGGAATTCGTCGGCTTCGGAATCCAGGCGCCCGCGATAGCGACGCTCGAGCAACTGGGCGAAGCTGCCAATGGTGCGCAGCGGCGTCTGCAGGTCGTGCGACGCGACATAGGCGAAGCGTTCAAGGTCGGCGTTCGACCGCTCCAGCTCGCGGGTCTTCAAGCCCAACGCCCGGGAGCGGATCTCGCGGTCGATGATGTAGCGGGCGGTGGCGAAGCTGAACAGCACCACCAGGACGAACATCCCCGCCAGCATGAAGCGCGACCGCACCAGAGCGGGATCGTTCTTGTCCCAACCGCCCTTCGGGATCGCCGCCAGCCGCCAGCTGCCATAGGGCAGACGCACGTCGGCCTCGACCGGAGACTGGGCGAACAGCCCTTCGCGGCCATGGAACACCGCGCCGGCGGCGCCCAGGCCGTCGCGGCCGCGGATGGCCACCTCGATCGGCAGGTCGTCGCTTTGCAGGCCGGCGTCGGCCAGGGTGGAGGGCACGTCCAGGATGATGTTGACCATGCCGAAGAACCGGGTGTCGCCGTCTACGAACACCGGCAGACGCGCGATCAGGCCGGTGCCGCCCTGGATCAGCGGGATCGGCCCCTGCATGATCGCCTTGCGGGTCTCCATCGCCTTCACCACCAAGGCGTACTGGGCCGGGATCGAGCGGTAATCGACGCCGATCACGCTTTCATTGCCGGCCAGCGGATAGGTCATGGCGATCACCATGCCACGGCTGACCACCATGTTGCGGACATTGCGATGGCCGCGCAGCAGATACTCGGCGGCGCGATCGAACTCGGCCTGGGTGATGTCGCCACGGGCGATGATCTGGGCGGCCATGCCGCGGATACGCAAAAGCGGGTCGTACAAGCCGGCTTCCAGCCGCGACCGGATGGTGTCGAGTTGGACCATCGACCGCAGCCGCTCGGCCTCGCGCCAGCGCTGGCGCTCGACGCTATCGACATGAAGAAGGGCCGCACCGCACAGAAGACAGACCAGACAGGCGGCCACCCAGGGCAGGACATGACGCCGCCCCGTGCCAACCCAGCCGAACCCGAAGGACTGAAAATTCATGCCGCGCCATCCCCCGCGGTCGGTATGGACCGAGGCGCAAAATTCGTCAACCCCAAGTCTAATATCCCCCCCCAGCCACCATGCCAAACAACGCAGCTTCAGTCGGAGACATTCTCCAATCGCCGGACCCGAGCCGCCACAGTCTCGATCCGGCATCGCAGATGATCAAGACCTTCCAAACATTGGTAGTCATCGTCACCCGGGGTCCCGACCTCACCGGGATGGATCTCTCCCAATTCGCGCGCCAGGGCCACGAACGGCTCGACCTCCATATCGCGACCTTGAACCGCCCGATAGGCGCAGGCCCAGCACACCAACGAAATGATCTCGGCGGTCACTGTTCCGGTCGCGCGGACGTAGGACAGGCAATTCTCGGTCCCCTTGATGCCGGCAGGAATGCCGCCGCGCAAAAGAGAGCGCAGGTCACAGGCAATGTCCATGACCTCTTCATAAAGCGATTCGGCCAGGCGGGTGCCCAGTTCAGGAAGAACGACGTTCATTAAGCCACCTCTCAGGTTCCGAGTCGCCCCGGGGTGAATGAATTGTCAACGCGGCGCAAACAAATTGTAACTGGCGATTGCTTGCCGCGCCTTCCGAACCCCTATTACTTGTACGCTAATACCAAAGGAATGGATGCGCAAGGGACGGCGCCGCACATCAGCCATGCATGGCGCGTGCTGATTAAGAATTGTTCCAAAGACATGGCGGCCATGCAGGTTCACCCAGTCGTTGCCCTCGGCAGCCGGGCCGATTATTCTCCGCAGTGGAACAGGGACGTTGCGGCGAATTCGAGGGAAGTCCGCCGGCATTCTTTTGGGGGAGACAGTCGGCGATGAATCTCAACGCCAAAGTGACGATGTTTTTTTCGGCTATGTCCATCGGCCTGCTGGTCATCCTGGTGGCCATCAGCCTTTACGCCTTCCGCAGCTTTTCGATTGTCTCGTCGTCAGAACATATCCGTACGGCAGCGGAAATCGTTCGCGTCCACCTGACCGAATCGATGATCAACGGCGTCATCGACAAGCGCGAGAGCTTCCTCAAGCGCCTGATGGAGGTGCAGGGCCTGGCTTCGGCCCGGGTGGTGCGCTCGCCCATGGTCGAGCAGCAGTTCGGCAAGGGCCTGAGCCAGGAAACCGCCTCCGACGACATCGAAATCCAGGTGCTGCGCGACGGCAAGGCCCAGTACGAGATCATCGAGACCTCGGATGACACGCTGATCCGCGGCACCATCCCCTTCATCGCCACCAACCGCGGTTCGCCCAATTGTCTGGAATGCCATCAGGTTCAGGAAGGCATGGTGCTGGGCGCGGTCACCATGCAGGTCTCGATCGGCAGCCTGAAGAACAAGGCCTTGCTGACCGTCGGCGGCATCGTCGTGGTCGTCACCTTGTTCTCGCTGGTGGCGATCATGCTGATCCGCCGCATGATCCAGCCGATCTCGACCACCGCCGAGAACGTCGAGGTCGCGGTGCAGCGCGCGCTGCGCGGTGACTTCAAGGCCAAGGTCGATCAGTTGACCAACGACGAGTTGGGACAGATCGCCACCGACATGAACCGGCTGCTGAATTTCCTTGATGACGGCCTGAACCGGATCGGCGCCAACGTCGCCCGCCTGACCAGCCGGACGCCGTCGCCCGACGAGAACCAATTGACCGCCACCATCGACATGGTCGAGGGCCTGACCAAGGCCGCGCACTTCAAGCAGGCGATCGAAGAGGACGAGACCAAGGCCGAGATCCATCAGCGTCTGGCCAAGGCGCTGAGCGGCGAATTCGGCATCAACGAGTATTCCATCTACGAGATGGTGGCCAACAAGAACCAGATGACGCCGTTGTTCGTCGATGGGGCCTCCACCGACAGCTGCCGCTGGTGCGACCCGCAGATCCTGGTGCGCAGCGAAGGCTGCCGGGCGCGCCGCACCGGCCATGTGGTCGACGGCACCTTGAACCCCGGCATCTGCTATTCCTTCCTGCCGCCCGAGGGCGAAACCGGCCGCAATCACATCTGCCTGCCGGTAATCCAGTCGGGCGGGGTCGGCAACGTCTTGCAGATCGTCACCAAGATCGCCGACGAGACGCGCATCCAGGGGCTGCTGCCCTATGTCTCGGTCTATCTGCGCGAGGCCGCGCCGGTGCTCGAGACCAAGAAGCTGATGGAAACCTTGCGCGAATCCTCGCTCAAGGACCCGATGACCGGGCTGAACAACCGCCGCTTCCTGGAAGAGTATGTCGATACGCTGATTTCCAACGTCCAGCGCCGCAAGGGTCGCCTGGGCGTGATGATGCTGGATCTCGACTTCTTCAAGATGGTCAACGACACCTATGGCCACGATGTCGGCGACGTCGTCATCAAGACCCTGGCCAAGGTGCTGCGCCAGACCGTGCGGACGTCGGACATGGTGATCCGCTATGGCGGCGAGGAGTTCATGATCGTGCTGGTCGATGCGCCGCCCGAGGATGTCGACCTGGTCGCCGAGAAGATCCGCGCCTCGGTCGAGGCAATGGAGATCCACGCCGGCACCGTGACGCTGAAGAAGACCATCTCGATCGGCGTCGCCGACTTCCCCACCGACAGCGACACCTTCTGGCAGGCGGTGAAGTTCGCCGACGTCGCCCTGTATCAGGCCAAGGAAACCGGCCGCAATCGGGTCATCCGCTTCAACAAGGACATGTGGACGGACAAGCAATATTGATCCCGATTACCCGCCGCATCCAACTCGACGACCGCGAGATCGAAGAAAGCTTCTCGCGGTCGTCGGGTCCCGGCGGGCAGAATGTGAACAAGGTCGAGACGGCGGTCGAGTTGCGCTTCGACGTGCGCAACAGCCCGTCCCTGCCCGACGAGGTCAAGGCCCGGCTGGAGAAACTGGCCGGGCGACGCCTGACGCTGGACGGCGTGCTGATCGTCACCGCCCAGGAACATCGCTCGCAGGACCGCAATCGCGCTTCGGCCCTGACCAAGCTGGTCGAGCTGATCCGCGAGGCGGCCAAGCCGCCGCCGCCCAAGCGCCGCCCGACCAGACCGACCAAGGGTAGCCAGGAACGCCGTCTGGAAAGCAAGGGCAAGCGCGGCCAGACCAAGGCGCTGCGCCGCGACCGCCCGTCCCACGACTGACCGTCGGGCGGGACGCCACCCCGGCTAATACTTTCTTAGCCCCTGGACATTCGGATTTCGTCGCCCAAGCTAAAAGGGGTCTCCACAGGCGTGGAACAAGGATACCGGCGATGAATGCAGCCTGCGGCCTTACCTTTCGAAGCCAGGTCATGAACCTGGATCTGGGCCGGGTCGCCCACACCGTCACCAAGGCCTTGGACTATGTCGGCGTCGACGACAAAAGCCATGGTCGCCGTGTCGGGCTGATGTGCCACGCCGATCGCCAAATGGGCCTCGCAGCATCACGAGAAATTGAATGGCACCGGCTATCCGTTCGGCTGGACCGCCGAGCGGATCGACACCGAGACCCGCATCCTGACCATGTGCGACATCTTCCAGGCGCTGTGCCAGATCCGCCCCTATCGCGGTCGCCTGCCGGTCGATGACGTCGTCGCCATCATGCAGACCATGGTCACCGCCGGCGAGTTGGACCCGTCGATCTTTCGCGTCGTCCTCGCCAATCGGACCGAGCTTTACAAGATCGCCATCCGCGAGGGGATGGAGGCTGGGTGATTACAGCCGCTCGACCGAATCCGGCAGGTTTTCCAGGATCAACCGGGCCAGCAATCTGAATTCGTCGGCGCGCGAGGTGGTGCGGCGCCAGGCCAGGTGGATCTGCCGCGCCGGTGGGTCCGGCTGCAGGCGGCGCACGCAGATCTGGTCGTCGGCCAGGGCCTCGGCCTCGACGTAAAGGGCCGGCAGGAACGTCGCCCCCAGCCCTGTGGCCACCATCTGCCGCAGCGAATCCAGCGAGGTGGCGCGGTAGTCGGGATGCTCGGTGGCGCCTGCCCGGGTGCACAAGGCCAGCGCCGGCTCGCGCATGCCGTCGCCCACTTCCAGCAGGATCAACCGCTCGCCGGCCAATTCCCGCGTCTCCAGGTCGGTGGTGCCCGCCAAACGATGGTCCAGCGGCAAGGCCAGCCACAGCGGCTCGCGAAACAGCGGGACAACGGTCAGATGCTGGTCGTCGGGGGGAACGGCGGCGATCAGCAGGATATCCAATTCACCCTGGCGCAGTTCGGCCAGCAGACGGGGCGCCGGGTCCTCGCGCAGGTAGAGCTTCAGGGCGGGGTGGCGCTCTTTCAACACCGGCAGGATGTGCGGCAGCAAATAAGGCCCCAGGGTCCGCAACACGCCGACGCGCAGGGTTCCCGCCAACGGCTTGCCGGCCAGCCGGGCCACGTCTTCCAAATCGCCGACATCGCGCAGAATGGTGCGCGCCCGCGCCGCCACCTCGCGCCCCACCGGGGTCATCAGCACGCTGCGTCGGGTGCGCTCGACCAGCAGCACGCCCAATTGTTCCTCGAGCTGGGCGATCTGGGCCGACAAGGCCGGCTGCGACAGCCCGACCCGCTCGGCGGCGCGGCGGAAGTGAAGAACCTCGGCCAGGGCGGCCAGGCATTGCAATTGGCGCAAGGTCGTCATAGGACCATTGATAACGTAAGACTATTATTTCGACAAGTTTTATCGATTGGCTTTATCAAGCGCGGCTCCCTATCTTGTAAAGCAACCAAGGCTTACCTGTGCTGGAGACCGCGATGTCCACTCCCCGCCCCTCGACCGATCCCGCCGCCGCCTTCTTCCGCGCGGTCCGCGAGACGCCGATGCTGAGCGCCGAGGAAGAAACCCTGCTGATGGAGCGCTGGCAGACCGCCCAGGACCAGGCCGCCCGCGAGCGCTTGCTGGCCTCGCACCTGCGTCTGGTGGTCAAGACCGCCGGCCAATTCAAGGGCTATGGCCTGTCCACCGCCGACCTGATCGCCGAGGGCAATCTGGGCCTGGTCCGCGCCCTGGAAGGGTTCGAGGCCGATCGCGGCTTGCGCTTTTCCACCTATGCCCAGTGGTGGGTGCGCGCGGCGATGTTCGAATATGTGCTGAAATTCTCGACGCCGGTGACCTTTGGCCTGTCGGCCGAGCGCAAGAAGCTGTTCTTCAAGCTGCGCGGCCTGAAGGCCCGCCTGACCGGCCCGTCGGGCAACAGCCTGTCGGCCGAGGAAACCCATCAGGTCGCCACCGAGCTGGGCGTGCGCACCGAGCGGGTCTCCGAGATGGAACGCCTGCTGGCCCATCAGCCGCGCTCGCTGGACATGCCGGTCGGCGAAAGCGGCGTGCCCTATGGCGAATTGCTGCCCGACGACCGCCCCTCGGTCGAGGAAGTCCTGGGCGAGCGCCAGGAGCTGATGTATCGCCGCGAATTGCTGAAGCAGGCCTGGGGCAGCCTGAGCGAGCGCGAGCGCGACATCGTCACCCACCGCACGCTGCGCGACAATCCGCTGCGCCTTGAAGATCTGGCCCAGCGCTACAACATCAGTCGCGAACGCGTCCGTCAGATCGAAACCGCCGCGGTGGGCAAGTTGAAGGCGCTGGTCCGCGCCGCCCTGCCCAAGGCCAAGACCACCTGATCCATTGACCCTGTTGATCCCCCCACCTTCACCGCCGCGCCCCGTTATGGCGCGGCGGTTTCTTTTTCGGCGGGCAACAGCAAGGCGGCGGCAGCCACCATCATGGCCGAGGCCGCCAGCAGGAAGAACAGCATCTCGAATCCGCCGGTCATGCCGCGCAGCAACGACACCAGCGGCACCCCCAGGCCCGACACCCCGAACGACAGCACGAATTTCAGGCCGAAGGCGGTGCCGCGCCATTTGGCCGGGGTATAACGGGCCAGCAGCAGGTTTTCCGCCGGAATGCCGGCCATGTTCAGCGCCACCGCCAGCATCGCCGCCATGACCAGCGGCACCCCGGCCAGCCAGGCCAGCGCCACCAACAGCGGCCCCTGCGCGACATAGGACAGCACATAGACCCATTTGGGCGGATAGCGGTCGGCCAGACGGCCGGCCACCACCTGGGTCAGGCCGGCGACCAGATAGACGATGGTCACCGCCAGGGCGGCGTCGCCGACGCTGCCGCCCTCGCCCAGCCGTTCCGAGAACAATTTCGGCAGCGCCGGCTGGGTCGCCTGATAGATCAGGCCGGCGCACAGCATGGTGACCGACAGCACGATGCCGGCCCGCACGGTGTCGCCCCTGCTGGGCGCCGCCAACGGGGCGCGGTCGGCCTTGGTCTCGACCACCCAGCCCTTGGCCAGGAAGTAGAGAAACGCCAACCCGGTCAGCAGCACGACGATTCCCGGCACGATGAAGGCCACCCGCCAGCCGGCGAACTCGATCAGCCCGCCGGCCAGCAGGCCGGCCGCCGCCGGCCCGATGCCGCCGAACACGCCGTTGAGCCCGATGGCGCTGCCCTTATCGACGGCGTTCCGAAGCAGCCAGGAAATGCCGACCGGGTGATAGATCGAACCGAACAGCCCAACCAGGCCCAGGGTCAGACCGATGGTCCAGGCCGAGGCGGCAAAGCCGACCGAAATCGCCGCCAGGCCCAGGCCGATGAAGAACAGCGCCATCATGCCGACGGTGCTCCAGCGATCGCCCAGCCAGCCGGCCCCAGGGGCCAGCAATCCGTACAAAAGCTTGCCGCCGATCACCAGGGCCAGCACCTCTTCGTAAGGAAGTCCCAGCTCGCCCGGCAGCACCAGGGCGACGATATAGAAGATCGGCTCGAACACATGGGCGTAAAGATGGCCCAGGCACGAGAAGGACAGCGCCGAACGGGCGCGGGCGAGGCTGGTATTCATGACCTCACCTTATACCGCGCCGGTCCTTGTCCCGGACAAGAATCGTGGGATAATACCTCCTTGGGGGAAGACCAACCGTTACTGGGCGGGAAGAGACATCCGAGTGGCCGGGAAGCCAAGCCTGATCGACCAATTGTCCGTCCGCCTGAGCGCTGCGATATTCGCGGCTCTGGTGGTGCTGAGCGGATTGTGGATGGCGTCGGAATATGCCGATTTTCGCGCCACATCCGAGCAGATTCGCGCCGATGGCGAAGCCCGCCTGAAGAACGAACTTCACCAGATCGTCACCGACGCCGCCACCATGATCGAGTACGAGCGCCGTCGCACCGAGGACCGCGTCGAGCGGATCTTGCGCGAACGGGTCGACGAGGCCCACGCCATCGCCATGCGCCAGATCGCCCTGTTCGGGTCGAAGATGTCCCGCCCGGACCTGGAAGCATTGATTCGCGAATCGCTTCGTCCGATCCGCTTCAACGACGGTCGCGGTTATTACTTCGCCTTCAACACCGACGGCGTCGAGCAGTTGTTCGCCGCCCGGCCCGAGTTGGAAGGCAAGAACATGCTGGGCCTGACCGGCGCCCGCGGCGAATTCGTCGTGCGCGATATGCTCGATATCGTGCGCGCCCACGGCAACGGCTTCACCCGCTATTACTGGACCCAGCCCGGCAAACCCGGCAACGACCATCTGAAGATTTCCTATGTCCGGGCGCTGGAGCCGCTGGGCTGGGTGCTTGGCACCGGCGAATATGTCGGCGACATGGAGGAGTCGATCCAGGCCGAGGTGGCCAGCCGGCTGTCCGCCATCCGTTTCGGCGAGGATGGCTATCTGTTCGTCACCCGGGGCGACGGCCATTCGGTGGTCGGCCCGCATGCCGGCCGCAACCCGTTTGTCGAAGGCAACAAGAATGCGGCCGACCTGATGCGCCGCTTCCAGGACATGGCCAAGGCCGGCGGCGGCATCGTCACCTATGACATGCCGACCGGCTATGGATTGCGCCCGGCCAGCAAGGCCGCCTATGTGCGGGACGTGCCCGACTGGGACTGGACCATCGGCGCCACCACCTATGTCGAAGGCGACAACGCCTTGCTGGCGGCGCAGGCGGTGGCGCTCCGTCAGGGCGTGATGGTCAAGCTGGCGATCGGCCTGGCTGTCGCTACCATGCTTGGCGGGGTGATGGTGGTGGTGATCCGCACCGTCAGCCGACGTGCCGCGCGGGATTCGCTAAGCCTGGAAGGCGCGCTGACGGTCGCGTCCGAGCAATTGAAGGACATCGACCTCGGGGGACTTTCCTTCGCCGAGCACCAGCGCTTCGCCGAGGCCGCCAACCGCCTGATCGCCAAGCGCCGCGACGCCGAGCAGGCCTTGTCGGAACGCAGCCACGAACTTGAACGCATCAACGACGAGCTGGAACGCTTTGCCTATGTCACCTCGCACGATCTGCAAGAACCGCTCAGGACGGTGCAATTGTTCCTGCAGATGCTGGAGCGCCACCTGGGCGACGATCTGGATCAGGACGCGCGGGACTATATCGGCTTCGCCATCCAGGGCGCCCAGCGCATGCGGGCCAACATCCTGAGTCTGCTGAATTATTCACGCTCGGGCGGGGCGCTGCTGACGCCTGATACCGGCGAACGCTCGATCTGACTCGGCGGGGCTTGCCAACCAGCGGCAACCATGAATCACTGGGGTTCCACCAGATACAGGGGGAACCATGTTCGGTAGGCTCAAGATATCGGAAAAGATGACGGCGGCG
>NZ_LWQU01000143.1 GCF_001650635.1 Magnetospirillum moscoviense
CAAGTCATGAAAAACGCTATTCTGATGCCGCACGGTGTTGCTCCAATTCGTGTCCAGGAGACGCGCCAAACGTCTGAACACGAGTAGAATCAACGCCGTGCACTCAGTCCACTAAATTAAACCGGACAGCAGTGGGTCAAGCCCGAGGGTGACGAGAGGAATATCCGGCTCCACCAAACTCAGACAAACTTTAGAACGACAAGGCCTTGGCCTGGACCACCTGCGGCAGCTTGCGCACCTCTTCCAGCACCTTGTCGCTGATCGGCTGATCGACCTGGGTCAGCAAGATGGCGTCGCCGCCCGATTCCGACCGGCCCAGATGGAAGGTGGCGATGTTGATGCCGTGGCTGCCCAACAGCGTACCCAGGGCGCCGATGAAGCCCGGCTTGTCCTGGTTGGTGACGAACAGCATGTGCTCGCCCAGCTCGGCCTCGATCGGGATGTCCTTGATCGACACCACCCGGGGCTTGTCGCCGCCGAACAACGTGCCGGCCACCGAACGGGTGCGGGCCTCGGTGACCACCGTGACGCGGACCAGGGTGTGGTAGTCGCCATCACGCTCGTTGCGGCTTTCCGAGATGTCGATGTCACGCTCGCGGGCCAGCACCGGCGCGTTGACCATGTTGACCGCTTCCACCATCGGCTTCAGCAGGCCTTCCAGGATGACGGCGGTCAGCGGCTTGGTGTTCAAGGTGGCGACATGGCCCTCGAACTCGATCTTGACCGCCTTCAGGGCGTGCTCGGTCAACTGGCCGGCGAAGCTGCCCAATTGGCCGGCCAGCTTCATGTAGGGGCGCAGCTTGGGCGCGTCCTCGGCCGACACCGACGGCATGTTCAAGGCGTTGGTCACCGCCCCGGTCAGCAGATAGTCGGCCATCTGCTCGGCCACCTGCAGGGCCACGTTTTCCTGCGCTTCCGAGGTGGACGCCCCCAGATGCGGGGTGCACACCACCTTGTCCATGCCGAACAGGCCGTTTTCCTTGGCCGGCTCGACCTTGAACACGTCCAGGGCGGCGCCGCCGACCTGGCCGGATTCCAGCGCCACCTTCAGATCTTCCTCGACCACCAGACCGCCACGGGCGCAATTGATGATGCGCACGCCCTTCTTCATCTTGGCAATGGCCTTGGCATCGATGACGTTGCGGGTGGCCTCGGTCAGCGGCGTATGCAGCGTGATGAAGTCGGCGCGGGCGAACAAGGTGTCGAGGTCGACCTTCTCGATCGACAGGTCGCGGGCGCGCTCGGCCGACAGGAAGGGATCGTAGCCGACCACCTTCATCTTCAGGCCCAGGGCGCGGTCGGCGACGATGGCGCCGATATTACCGCAGCCGATGATGCCCAGCGTCTTGCCGGTCAGCTCGACACCCATGAACTTCGACTTCTCCCACTTGCCGGCGTGGGTCGAGGCGTTGGCCTGCGGAATGTCGCGGGCCAGGGCGAACATCATGGCGATGGCGTGCTCGGCGGTGGTGACCGAATTGCCGAACGGCGTGTTCATCACCACGATGCCGCGCGCGGTGGCGGCCGGCACATCGACATTGTCGACGCCGATGCCTGCGCGGCCGACCACCTTCAGGTTGGTGGCGGCGGCCAGGATGTCGGCGGTGACCTTGGTGTTCGAGCGGATCGCCAGACCGTCATACTGGCCGACGATGGCCTTCAACTCGTCGGGAGCGAGGCCGACCTTGACGTCGGTCTCGATGCCGCGATCCTTGAAGATCTGCACGGCGGCCGGGCTGAGCTTGTCGCTGATCAAAACCTTGGGCATGGATATTCTTCCCCGGATGTGGAGCGGGCGCCGCCGGTTGATCCGACGGCGCCCGTCTTCTTTGGATTATTGAGCCTTGGGCCCGAACTCGGCTTCGACTTGGGCGAAGGCCCAGTCCAGCCAGGGCAGCAGGGCCAGGATGTCGGCGGTTTCGACCGTGGCACCGCCCCAGATGCGCAATCCGGGGGGCGCGTCGCGATAGGCGCCGATATCGTAGGCCACCCCTTCCTTGTCCAGAAGGGTGACGATCTTCTTGGCGGCGGCCGCCTTGTCGTCATCGGACAGCTTGGCGAAGAAGGGCGCCTTGATGGCGACGCAGATCGAGGTGCAGGACCGCACCTTGGGATCGGAAGCCAGGTTGGCGGCCCAGGACGACGTGTCCATCCAATCCTGCACGGCCTTAAAGTTGGCTTCCGAACGGCCGATCAGCGCCTTGAGGCCACCGATGGATTCGGCCCATTTCAGGGCGTCCAACTGGTCTTCGACGGCGATCATCGAGGGCGTGTTGATGGTCTCGCCCTTGAAGATGCCGTCGATCAGCTTGCCGCCCTTGGTCATGCGGAAGATCTTCGGCAGCGGCCAGGCCGGCTTATAGCTTTCCAAACGGGCAACGGCCCGGGGCGACAGGACCAGCATGCCGTGCGCGCCCTCGCCACCCAGCACCTTCTGCCAGGACCAAGTGACCACGTCCAACTTGTCCCACGGCATGTCCATGGCGAACACCGCCGAGGTGGCGTCGCAGATGGTCAGGCCCTTGCGGTCGGCCTTGATCCAGTCGCCGTTGGGGATGCGCACGCCGCCGGTGGTGCCGTTCCAGGTGAACACGACGTCGCGGTCGCAATCGACCTGATGAAGGTCGGGCAGCTGACCATAGGGCGCCTTGAAGACGCGCAGGTCTTCCAGCTTCAGCTGCTTGGCGACATCGGTCACCCAGCCTTCGCCGAAGCTTTCCCAGGCCAGCATGTCGATGCCGCGCTCGCCCAACAGCGACCACATGGCCATCTCGACGGCGCCGGTATCGGACGCCGGCACGATGCCGATGCGGTAGTCGGCGGGAATGCCCAGCACCTTGCGCGACCGCTCGATCACGTCTTCCAGACGGGTCTTGCCGATCTTGGCGCGATGGGACCGGCCCACCGGCGTGTCGGCCAGAGCCTGGACGGACCAGCCGGGACGCTTGGCGCAGGGACCAGATGAGAAATTGGGATTGGCGGGCTTGGTAGCCGGCCGCGGAAGTTCGCTCATAAAAATAACCCTCCCTCGCAGAAGGGACGCGGCCCGTTGGGGGGCCTTGGCCCGGCGCGGAGTGTAGCAGCCGCCCGTGCCCAGGCAAGGAGAGTCTTTTTGAACGATGCTAGGGTGAGCGGAATTCCGGCCGGGACGGGCCGCGTTTCGCGCCCAAAGCCCGCCCGGCGTCTGAGGGAGCCCGGAACGGGCCGCGTTTCGCGCCCAAAGCCCGCCCGGCGTCTGAGGGGGCCCGGGACGGGCCGCGCTTCGCGCCCAAAGCCCGCCCGGCGTCTGAGGGGGCCCGGGACGGGCCGCGCTTCGCGCCTAACGCCCGACCAGCACCGCGTCGACGCGATCGGGCGAGCCGCCGTCCGTCTTGTTGCCCAAGGCCCGCATCTCGACGCGGGTCGAGCGTACGCCCTGGTCCAGCAGGAACTTGCGCACCTCGATGGCCCGCGACAACGACAGGCGCCGCGCCTTCGAGGCATTGGCCTCGTCGCCCGAGGCGTAGGCCAGCAATTGCAGGCTCAGGGCCTCCTCCTTTTCCATCCGCTTGGCCAGCGAAATCAATTCCGACTTGGCGGAATCGGGCAGTTTGAAATCCTCGCCGGCATAACGCACCGACAAGGTGTCGCCCTTCAGGGCCACCGCAGGGCTGGCGATTGCGGCCACCTGCGGCACCACCGGAGCGGGCGCGGCCACCGGCGGGGTCAGCACCGCCAGCGGCATCGGCGCAGGAGCCGGAGCCGGCGTTTCGACTTTGGCGACGGGAGCGACGGGGGCGACGGGAGCGACGGGAGCGACGGCAGCAACGGGGGCAACCGGCATCGGCGCGGCCACCTTGGGGGCCGGCACTTCCGGCAGCGAGATATGCGGACCCGTCGGCTTGGCCAGCTCGGGCTTGACTTCCGGCTTGGCCGGTTCGGGCTTGACCACCGGAAGCTCGGCGATTTGCGGCTTGGGCGGCACCGCCGGCTTGGCGACGGGGGCCGGAACCGGAACCGGCTTGGTCTCGGCGACCTTGGGCTCGGGTTGCTTGATCTCGACCGGCTTCTGGGTCGCCTGAATCAGTTCGGCAATGGCGGGCATTTCCACCTTGGCCGCAACCGGCTGCGCCTTCGGCTTGGCCGGGGCTGCCGGCTTGGCGGCGGCGGGCTTGGCGACGGCTTGCTGGAACGGGCGGAACTGGGGCTGGGCCTTTTGCCGCTGGCCCGGCATCTTCAGCGCGGCCTGGGTGGCCGGGTGGTTCTCACGGCGCAGCATGGCGGCCAGATTGGGGTCTTGGCCCAGGTTTTCCAGCACCGCCCAGTTGACCTCGACGCTGGGGTGGGCGTCGCCGCCGACGACATACTGGGCCGACGCCATCGGAGCCAGACCACTCAACAGCGCCGAAAGCGCGAAAATCCGCCAAGCCGTCTTTGCCATCACAGAACAACCCCGCTTTGCACGCCAATCGCGCGACAGACTAACCGATGCCCAGCCAGCGTACAACAATACGATCACTCTAGGCCAAGAGCGACCATGCACGGGAAATATTTATAATTTCCAAATATCAGCCACGAGCCTTGCGCAGCAACGAAACCAGTTTGGAATGCAATTGATCGTTGGCGGCAACGATGTCTCCGGTCGCCAGCATATCGCCCTTGCCGTCGAAGTCGCTGACATAGCCGCCCGATTCCTTGACCAGCACGATGCCGGCGGCGATGTCCCACGGCTTGATGCCGGATTCCCAATAGCCCTCGCAGCGGCCGGCGGCGACATAGGCCAGGTCCAGGGCGGCCGAGCCGAAGCGGCGCACGCCGGCGGTTTCCTGCATCACTGCGGTCAGTTCCTTGATGAAGACGTCCTGACCCGGGCGGCCGCGATGGGGAATGCCGGTGGTCAGCACCGATTCTTCCAGCTTGCGCCGGGCCGACACGCGCAGGCGCCATTCGTTCAGATAGGCCCCGGCCCCCTTCTCGGCATGGAACAGGGAATCCGAGATCGGTTCATAGACCACGCCGGCGATCAGCTCGCCGTCGCGTTCCAGCCCGATCGACACCGCGAACTGCGGAATGCCGTGCAGGAAGTTGGTGGTGCCGTCGATGGGATCGACGATCCACCGGTGGCTCTTGTCGTCGCCGCCGACCTCGCCGCCTTCTTCCAACAGGAAACCAAAGGCCGGGCGGGCCTTGGACAGCTCGGCGCGGATGGTCTTTTCCGCCTTCAGGTCGGCCGAGGACACGAAATCCGAGGTCCCCTTCATCGACACCTGCAGTTTCTCGACCTCGCCGAAGTCGCGCACCATGCCGCGGCCGGCCTTGCGGGCGGCGCCCATCATCACGTTGAGAACGGGGGAACGAACGATCACCGGCGGATCTCCTGAGGCTCGAAAAACAAGGCCGCTCCCCGGGGATGTACCCTGGGAGCGGCCAGAAAGACAACTGCGATGACTACTTGGCGCGCTCGACGTACGAGCAATCGCCGGTCATCACCACGATCTTCTCGCCCTCGGCGATGAAGGGCGGCACCAGAATCTTCAGGCCGTTCTCCAGCTTGGCCGGCTTGTAGGACGACGACGCGGTCTGGCCCTTGACCACCGGGTCGGCCTCGACCACCGTCATGATCACCTTTTCCGGCAGCGCCACCGAAACCGGCGAGCCCTCGATGAAGTCCACCGCGACCACCATGCCGTCCTGCAAGAAGGCCTTGGCCTCGCCCAGGATCTCGGCCGGCAGGTTGAACTGCTCGAAGTTTTCCTGGTCCATGAAGGTGATGGCGTCGCCGTCGGCGAACAGGAAGGTGCATTCCTTTTCTTCGACGTTGCACTTCTCGACGGTGTCGGCGGTGCGCCAGCGTTCGTTGGTCTTGGTGCCGGTACGGATGTCGCGCATCTCGACGGTGATGAAGGCGCCGCCCTTGCCGGGCTGGACGATGGCGGTCTTCAGCACGGCCCACTGGCGGCCGTTATTCTCGATGATGTTGCCGACGCGAATCAGATTGGCATTGATCTTCATGATATATCCACGGCTTTCCGGAAAATTGGCGCGGACCCTAGCAGGTTGGCCCGCCCTTCGCAACCGGATAGGCATGGACGACACCGTCGGCGTCCTGCACGCCGTCCTCGACCAGCCAGTCGGGGCCGATCGGCACCTTGCCGGCCCCGCCCGGAATGTCCAGCACATAGGTCGGCTGGGCGATGCCCGACAGGCGGCCGCGCAAGGCACGCATCAAGGCCTGGCCTTCTTGGATGGTCGGGCGCAGGTGGCTGGTGCCCGGCACCAGGTCGGGGTGATGCAGGTAATAGGGCCGCACCCGGGCGCGGATCAGGGCGCGAAACAGCGCCTCGAGCACCCCGGCATCGTCGTTGACCCCCTTCAGCAGCACGGTCTGGGCGATCAGCGGGATGCCGGCATCGGCCAGCCGGGCCAAGGCCGCCCCCGCCCCGCCGGACAATTCGCGCGGATGGTTGACGTGAACCGACACCCAGGCGGGCGGCCCGGACCGCAAGGCGGCCACCAGCTCGGCCGTCACCCGTTCGGGCGTGGCGATGGGGACGCGGGTGTGAAAGCGGGTCAGTTCGACATGGCCGATGGATGCCGCCCGCGCCGCCAGGTCGGCCAGGCGGGCGGCATTCAGCATCAAGGGGTCGCCGCCGGTGAAGATGATTTCCCGCAGGTCGGGCCGCGCCGCCACATAGGCGAAGGCGGCATCCAGCTCTGAGGCCGACAAGGTGGCGTCGGCATCACCGACGCGGTCCTTCCTGAAGCAGAAGCGGCAATAAACCGGGCAGACCAGGATCGGCTTGATCAGCACCCGGTCGGGATAGCGGTGCACCAGCCCCTTGACCGGACTATAGGCTTCGTCGCCGATCGGGTCGGCGCGCTCCTCGGCGCTGGTGACCAGCTCGTCCGGGCTGGGCACGAACTGGCGCGCGATGGGGTCGTTTTCCTGGCCCGCCACCATCAGCTCGGCCAGGGCCGGCGGCACCGCGATCGCCGTGGTCTCGGCCAGAAGGTCCAGCGCCGCCGAAGGGCGGGCCAGGCCGGCCTCCACCAGCTCGGCGGCGGTGCGCAGGGTGCGACGGTGACAGACGGGGGGCTTCGCTTGTAGCATCGCCGCCGGTTCTAAAGGATTTTGCCATGACAGGTAAAGAAAGCTGGCGCCCCGACATCTTCGCCGCTCGCCGCGCCGCCCTCGAGGTGCGCGGCCGGGTGATGCGGACGGTTCGCGCCCATTTCGAGGCGGCCGGATTCACCGAGGTCGAAACCCCCTGCCTGCAGGTCAGCCCGGGGCTGGAACCCCACCTGAAGGCCTTCGCCACCCGGCTGGAAAGCCCGTGGGGCGAGCCCGCCGCCACCATGTACCTGCACACCAGCCCCGAATTCGCCATGAAGAAGCTGCTGGTGGCGGGGATGGAGCGCATCTTCCAGGTCGCCCGGGTGTTCCGGAACGGCGAACGTTCCGCCACCCACAGCCCGGAATTCACCATGCTGGAATGGTACCGGGCGCGCGGCACCATCGCCGACATGATCGACGACACCACCGCCTTGGTGCGCGACTGCGCCGCGGCGGCCGGAACCCGGCGATTGGTGCGCGGCCAACGCTGGTGCGACCCGTTCCAACCGTGGCGGCTGCAGTCGCTGGCCGAAGCCTTCGATCATTATTGCGGCATCGATCTCTTGGCCACCACCCCCGACCCGTGGGCGCCCAACACCGCAGCGCTGAAGGCCGAAGCCGCCCGCATCGGGGTGTCGGTGTCCGAGACGGATCGCTGGGACGATGTCTTCTTCAAGATCCTGCTGGACCGCATCGAGCCCCATCTGGGCGATGGCGTGCCGACCATCTTGCATTCCTATCCGGTGTCGCTGGCGGCGCTGGCCCGGCCCAGTCCGGCCGACCCACGGGTGGCCGAACGGTTCGAGGCCTATGCCTGCGGCGTCGAATTATGCAACGCCTTTGGCGAACTGACCGACGCCGCCGAGCAACGCCGCCGCTTCCAGGCCGACATGGACCTGAAAGAGGCGCTGTACGGCGAACGTTACCCCATCGACGAGGACTTCCTGGCCGCCCTGGAAGCGGGAATGCCCCCATCGGCCGGCAACGCCCTGGGCATTGACCGACTGATCCAGCTGATCGCTGGGGTGGAACAACTTGAAGGCGTCCTTTGGCTCCCGGTTGCATAGTCGAAAATAGTCTCGCCCCTGCGGAAATTTCATACCTTGGTATTACAAAAATCAGAATAATATGGGACGGGTCTTTCCTGGGGGGAGCGCCGGACGTTGGACGATTCGTACCCGTTGTCGACCGCTGATTTGTGGCAACAAGACGTTGCCGAAGAAATTCTGACCGACTTCCTGGAGGCCATGCCCGCCCATGCCGCGCTGCTGGACCAGAACGGCACCATCGTCACCGTCAACAAGCCCTGGCGCGCCTTCGCCTCCAGTTGCGGCGGCGCCGCGGGCGCCTATGTCGGCGCCAATTACCTGGCGGTGACCGGCGCCACCGACGACCCGGACGCCCTGATGGTCGCGGGCGGATTGGTGGCGGTGATGAAGGGCGGCCTGTCGAATTTCTCGCACGATTATCCGTGCCACGATTCCAGCAATCAACGCTGGTTCCGCTGCCTGATCTCGCCGTTGCGCCACGATGGCCGGGTCAAGGCGACGGTGGTGATGCATATCGACATCAGCGCGCAGAAGCGGGCCGAGGCCCTGGCCCAGGCGGCCAACCGGGCCAAGTCGGAATTCCTCGCCAACCTGTCGCACGAGCTGCGCACGCCGCTGAACGCCATCATCGGCTTCTCCGAGATCATGATGATGGGCAGCGACCATTACCGGGAATATGCCGGCGACGTCCACACCGCCGGCAAGCACCTGTTGTCGCTGATCAACGAGGTGCTGGACCTGTCGAAGGTCGAGGCCGGCAAGTACGTGTTGCGGGAAGAGCCGGTGATCTTGGCCGAAATCGTCGGCCAAAGCCTGCATCTGGTCGAGGCCAAGGCCACCGATGCCGGCCTGACCCTGGCGGCCCAGGCCGAAGGCTCGCTGCCGGCGCTGGTGGCCGACGCCCGGCTGATCCGTCAGATCCTGCTGAACCTGCTCTCCAACGCCATCAAATTCACCCCGGCCGGCGGAATCGTGTCGGCATCGGTGGCGGTCGCCGATGACGGCTGGATGGAGATCGCCGTCACCGACACCGGCATCGGCATCGATGCCGACGACATCGCGCGGGTGATGGAGCCGTTCGGCCAGATCGATTCCGAATTGGCGCGTGCCCATATCGGCGAAAGCACTGGCCTGGGCCTGCCTTTGGTGAAAAGCTTCGTCGAGCTGCACCAGGGCGAACTGATCATCAAAAGCGCACGGGGACAGGGAACCCGGGTGATCGCCCGCTTCCCGCCGCGCCGGGTCAAGAGCCTGCCCCACCTATAGGCGGACGCGCAGGGTCCATTCACCGCCGTCGGGGTGGATCTCCACCTCGCATCGTCCGCCCAGGCGGTCACGACAGAAGTGCTCCCACTCGCCGGGCTCATCGCCCCACAGCAGATCGTCGCCGCGATTCGATCGGAGCAGATTGAACGCCAGCCCGACCCGCGAGTTGCGCGCCATCGCCAGCAGGACGGTCCGAACCAGCTCGCGCCATTCACCGAGATCAGCACCGCCGGTCATGTTGAAGGTCCCCGAGGCCAGCGACCAGTCGGCCGGCGCGACCGGCACCGCGCTTTGGACGAAACTGGCGGTCGGCGCCGTGATCCGGCGGGCGGCGGCCTCGACCATCGCTTCGCAAATGTCGGTGCCGCAATAGCCCGACAGCCGGAATCGTTCCATCATGAATCCGAACAAGGCGCCATAGCCGCAACCGACATCGTTGACCGACACCGGACGGGTTGCATCGATCCCCTTGGTCAGCAGGTCGAAGCGCAACACTTGGCCGGCGTCGTCGGACCAGCAAACCCCGGCAGGTGTGGGCCCGTGATGATCCAGCATCACCTGGTAGACCAGGGCCACCTGGGTCAGAACCCGGGACTGGCGCTCGGCGCGGTCGTCAGGCATCGGGGGAAATGTCCAGGCTGGCGAGGTCGGCCACCCGCGCGGCGATCACCGCCAGGCGCTCGGGGCTGGGGCGGCCGCCCACGTCAATCGCCGACAGCTCGGCGAACAAGATGTCCTCGCCGAACATGGCGCATTTGCCGCGCATGGCGTGCAGATGTTCGGGCAAGCCGTCGTCGCCGCTCTCGACCATGCTCTGCAGGGTGGCCAAGTCCGCCTCCATCTCGGCGATGAAGCGGCCCAGCAATCCTTCCAGGCCGGCCGGAATGGCCGGCGGCACCACCCGGCTCACCGATGGCCCTTCACGAATTCGCGGAAGCGATCGGCGGCCAGCGGCGGACTGAAACGGTAGCCCTGGACCAGGTCGCAGCCGCGCTCGGCCAGGAACACCATCTGGTCCAGCGATTCGACGCCCTCGCCCACCACCTTCATGTTCAGGGAATGGCCCAGGCCGATGATCGCCTCGATCAGGCGGGCGTCGTCGGGATTGGTCAGGGCATCGGCGACGAAGGTGCGGTCGATCTTCAAGATATCGACCGGGAATTGCTTCAGGTAGGACAGCGAGGCATAGCCGGTGCCGAAATCATCGACGGCGATGTGGGCGCCCATGTCGCGGATGCGCTGCAGCTTGGCCGCCACCTCGGCGCCCGAGGTCAGGATCAGGCTTTCGGTGATCTCGACCGTCAGCAATTCGGGCGCCAGGCCGCTTTCGGCCAGGGCGGCGCGCACCAGCTCGGCGATGTCGGTCTGCTGGACCTGACGGGCCGAGACATTGATCGCCACCTTCAAAGGCCCCAGCTCCAGGTCGCGCCATCCCGCCGCCTCGCGGCACGCCGCCCCCAGCAGCCAGCGGCCGATGGGCAGGATCATGCCCATCTCTTCCGCCAGCGGCACGAACTGGTCGGGGCCGACGGCGCCGATATAGCGGTTCTGCCAGCGCAGCAAGGCCTCGGCGCCGGCGACGCGGCCGGACTCGACATCGATCATCGGCTGGTAGACCAGCGAGAATTCCTCGTGCGCCAACGCGTCGGACAGCTCGCCGGCCAGCCGGGTGCGGGCCTGGGCGCGGGCGTCCATGTCGGGGGTGAAGAAGCGATAGGTGGCGCGGCCGGACTGCTTGGCCTGCTGCAGCGCGCTGGTGGCGTTGCGCTGCAGGGATTCGACGTCCTCGCCGTCGCCCGGCCACAGGCTGGCGCCAACCGAGCAGGACAGCAGGATCTGGTGACCTTCGACCACCAACGGCTCGTGCAGGCATTCCATCAGGGCGCGCACCACCGTCTCGACCTGGTCGACGCTGTCGATGCCGGGCAGGACCACGGTGAACTCGTCGCTGCCGAAGCGACCCAGGGTGTCGCCGCGGCGCAGCGCCATCTGGAAGCGGCGCGCCACTTCCTTCAGCACCATGTCGCCGATGGTGTGACCCAGGGTGTCGTTGATGGTCTTGAAACCGTCCAGTCCCAGGAACAGCAAGGCGGCGCGCCGGTTCTCGCGTCCGGCCACCACCAGCGACTGCAGCAGGCGATCAAGGATCAGGCTGCGATTGGGCAGTTCGGTCAACGGGTCGTAATTCTTCTGGCGCCACAGCCCCTCGGTGGCCTCGCGCATCTCGGTGACGTCGCGGGCGACATAAAGGTGGCGGCTGACCTTGCCGGCCTCGTCACGCAGGACGGTGATCCGCATCTGCTCGCTGAAAATCTCGCCGGAACTGCGGCGGTTCAGCACCTCGCCTTCCCAGTGACCATCCCTGGCCACGGTGCGGCAGACCTCTTCGAAGAATTCCGGGGGATGCAAGCCGGCCCGCAGGAAGCCCGGCGCCCGACCGGCCACCTGGGCCAGGGTCAGGCCGGTGGCGCGGGTGAATCCGGCATTGACCGAGACGATGCGATGGTCGGCGTCGGCGACCGCGACCGAATCGCCCCCCAGGTCGATGGCGGCGGCATAGGCCCGAAGCTCGGCGTTCTCGCGCTCAAGTTCCGCGATCCGACGGGAAAGGATATCGTCGCCGCTGCTCACCATCACGCCCCATGGTCAAACGCCCTGGCCAAAAGGATGGCGTGTGCGCGAGCGGAATGCAAGAACCCTCTTAAGCGTATTTTTTACATTTCGCACATCCTTAGATTACATCCACAGCGCCAGGGCCACCACTTGCGGGGCGACGATGCGCAGCACCATCACCAATGGGTAGACGGTGGCATAGGACAGGATCGCCGCCTCGGACGAAGCCAACCCTTGCGCGAAGGCCAAGGCCGGCGGATCGGTCATCGAGCCGGCCAGCAGGCCGCACAAGGTCAGATAATTTGTCTTCAACCACAGATGGCCGACCAAAGCGACGGTGGCCAGCGGCACCAAGGTCACCGCCATGCCCCACATCAGCCAGGTCAGGCCCGCCCCGTGGACCAGGGTATCGACGAAGCCGGCCCCGGCCTTCACGCCGACGGCGGACAGGAAAAGGGTGATGCCCAGGTCGCGCATGACATGGTTGGCGGCCGGCGTCATGAACCACACCACCGGCCCGAAATGGCCCAGCCGCGACAGCAAGATCGCCACCAGCAGCGGCCCGCCGGCGAGGCCCAGCTTTACCGCCGACGGCAGGCCCGGCAGCATGATCGGCACCGACCCCAGCACCATGCCCAGCGCGATACCGACGAAGATCGGCACCATCTGGGTTTCCTGCAGGGCCTTGGCGCGGTTGCCCAGGATCTTGGACATGGCCGGCATTTGGGACGGCTCGCCGACCACGGTCAGGGCGTCGGCGAATTGCAGACGCAGATGGGCGTCGGGAACCAGATCGTGGCCGGCACGGTTGACGCGGCTGACCACCATGCCGTGGCTGCGGCGAAAATCCAGTTCGCCCAGGCTTTTGCCCAGGACATCGGACCGGGTCACCACCATGCGTTCCCAAACGACGTCGTGCGATTCCATGGTCTTCAGGTCGATCTTCGCCACCGGTCCCAGCAGGCGGGTCAGCCGGCCCAGCCGCGATTTCGGCCCCACCGCCAGCACCACGTCGCCTTTGGCCAGAACGTCGTCGGCGCGGACGATGTGCTGGCTGCCGTCATGCAGGACTCGCGACAACACCACCCCGATCTCGCGCAATTCATCAAGGTCGCGCACCCGGCAGCCGAACACCGCCGGGTTGGCGATCTCGATATTGATGGTCATGACGGTGGGGTGCGCCGCCTCGCGCGCCGCCAGAAAGGCCGCCGACGCCGCCTTGGGATCGATGCCGAAAATAAAGCGCAATCCCAGCATGGTCAGCAAGATGCCGACGATGCCGAACGGATAGGCCACCGCATAGGCCTGGCCCAGCACAATGCCGGCGCCTTGGGCGCCCAGTTGGCCCATCACCTCTTGCCCGGCGGCCAGGCTGGGGGTGTTGGTCACCGCCCCGGCCAGCACGCCCAGCGCCGCCGGCAACGGCAGGCCGGCGAACAGGTGCAGGCCGGCGGCCACCAGCGTCCCCAGCACCACCACCGACGCCGCCATCAGGTTCAGCGCCATGCCGTCCTTCTTGAAGGCCTGGAAGAAGCCCGGCCCGACCGACACGCCGATGGCATAGACGAACAGCACCAGCCCGAATTCGCGGGCGAAGCTCATCATGGTCGGATCGATGGTCAGGCCCAGATGGCCCAGGCCGATGCCGGCGAACAGCACGCCGCCGACCCCCAACCTGACACCGGCCACCTGGATCTGGCCCAAGCCCAATCCCAGCGCCGCCGCCAACGACAGCACCAGCAGCGCTTGCGCCGCGCCGTGCAATTCCATACCCGCCCCCAAAATATTGCAGCGCAGCAACGGTGCGCCAGGGCGGGGATGATGGCAAGGGAAAAGGCTATTTCACAGGCACCACCGTCACCTTGCCCTTGCAGGTGTCGCGCACGCCCCGGCCACACGGCGCGAAGTCCAACTCGCGGGTCAGGCACACCCTGATCTCGGTCAGGACGCGGCCTCGGCAGGTGACCGCCAGCTTATCGCCGGTCAAACCGGGGTTGGCGGCGGCGAAGGCTTGCTCGATCTCGGGCACCGACAGGGATTGCGGTTGGCGGGGCCGGCGCAGCGGCTCGGGGATCGCCAGCTTGCCGAACGCTTGGCGGACATCACCGAAATAGGCGGCGGCCGGGCGGCCGTCGCAGGTGCCGTGGCGTTTCCATTCATGCTCGATCAGTTTGCGGCTGGGCATCACCGGCAGCATGTCCCGGACCACCGGTTCTGGGACCTTGGTCGGCACGGTGCAGCTTTCCGGCCAGCCGCCGGCCCGGTATTGCGGCCACAGGCCATGGACGACGAAGCCGAAGCGGCTTTGGCCGCATTGGTCGGGATCGTCCTTGCCCTCGCACCAGGCGGGCGACCACGACAGCGCCAGCACATAGGAATCGAAACGGCCCGGTTCGGCCGGCGACTGGGCCTTGGCCGGCAGCGACGCCGCCAGCATAAGGATTGCCGCGCACAGCCCAGACCTGCCGAGACAGGCCCTTGACAAGAAGGCGCCAACCGCCCTGAATGCGCGCTTCTCAACTGGAACAGAAAAAGCCATGCGTCACCCTCCGCCGTCCGTCGTGCCCCTCGACCGCATCCTGCCCGACGAGCCCCTGTTGATGATGGGGGCCGGTCCGGTGCCGATTCCGGCCAAGGTGGCACACGCCAACTCGATCATCATCAACCATCTGGGCGATACGATGAATCGGGTGGTCGAGCAGGTCAAGGCGATGACCCGCTACGTCTTCCAGACCAACAACGCCCAGATCCTGGGTGTCGCCGGCCCCGCTTCGGCGGCGATGGAAATGGCGGTGTGCAATCTGGTCGAGCCGGGCACCAAGGTCCTGGCGGTGATCAATGGCTATTTCAGCCGCCGCCTGGCCGAGATGGCCAGGCGCTGCGGCGGCGACGTGGTGATCCTGGAGATCGAGGACGGCTGCACCGCCATGCCCGAACAGGTGATGGCCGCGCTTCACCGCGAGGCGCCGACGGTGATGACCATCGTCCAGGGCGAGACCTCGAACACGGTGTGGAACCGCTATCTGCCGGAAATCAGCCTGGCCGCCCACGAGATGGACTGCCTGGTGGTGGTCGATGCGGTGTGCACGCTGTCGACCATGCGCTTCGACATGGACGAATGGGGCGTCGACGCCGTCATCACCGGCGGCCAGAAGGGCCTGTCGTCGATTCCCGGCGTGTCGTTGCTGGGATTCTCGGAATCGGCCTGGAAGCGCATCGAGCGGCGCAACGCCCCCATGGCCCATTGGTGCCTGGACGCCCGCCTGGCCGATCAGTTCTGGAACAAGAATTCCTATCACTACACCGCGCCGGTGTCGGGCATCCTGGCCCTGCACGAGGCGCTGCGGCTGATCTGCACCGAGACCCTGCCCGCCCGCTTCCACCGCCACGAGCTCAGCTCGAAGGCGCTGCAGGGCGGCCTGCAGGCCATGGGCCTCGAGCTCTTGGTGCAACCGGTGGCGCGGCTGAATTCGGTGGTCGGCATCCAAATCCCCGACGGCGTATCCGGCGACGAGGTGCGCCGCCACATGTCGCAGGTCTACAAGGTGGAAATCGCCGGCGCCTTCGGGCTCAACATCCTGCGCATCGGCCAGATGGGCGAGCAGTGCCGGGCCCATGCCATCTTCCGCGCATTGCACGCCTTCGGCAGCTCGATGGTCGCCAATGGCGGCCGCGTCGACCTGCCGGCCGGCGTCGCCGAGTTGGAGCGCATCCTGGCCGACGGCCAGGTGACGTAGGCGCGAAGCGCGGCCCTAGCCTAAGCCCGCTCACGCGCCGCGCGGGGGTTATGCGCGAAGCGCGGCCCGATGCCGGGCCCGCTCACGCGCCGCGCGGGCTTTGGGCGGGGCCGCCCGCCGTCAGAACATCACGGTCAGCCCGACCAGCCAGTCGGGCATGACCGCCACCAGGGCGGTCTCGACCTGCTTGTCGGTGCCGGTCAGCACCAACAGGGCGACCGCCACCAGCACCGCGCCCATGGCCGGCTTGGCCCGTTGGGCGAAGGCGCCCAGTTCCTTGCGGCGGCGGCCAAGCCCATAGGCCAGGGCCAGGACAGGCGTCACCGCCCCCAGGGCGAAGGCCAGCATCACCATGGCGGCCCGGCCCGGATCGTCGCCGCTGGCGGCCAGTCCGACCGCCGCCCCCAGGGTCGGCCCGGTGCAGGGCGACCACACCGCCCCCATCAGCAGACCCAACACGAACTGTCCGCCGAACCCGTCACCGGATACCCGGGCCAGCAGTCCCCCACCAGGACCGGCCAGCGGCTGGACCAGGGCGGCGAAGCCCCGCGACAGGGCCGGGACCAGCAGCACCAGGCCGAACAGCCCCATCAGCCAGCCGGCACCGGTGCGGACCACCCCGCCATCCAGCCCCAGGGCGAAACCGGCCGAGGCCAGCAGCAACCCCAGACCAGCGAACGACACCGCCAGACCGGCGGCCAGGGCCAGCGGCCCCAGGCGGTGGGCCTGCAAGGCGCTGGCCAGCAGCACCGGAATCAGCGGCAGGACGCAGGGCGACAAGGTCGACAGCATGCCCGCCAGATAACCGGCGATCAGCGTTCCCATGGGATCAGGGCAGCAAGGCGCGGATCTTGGCGGGATCGGTCTCGCCGGCCGAGCGGGCCTTTTCCGTCTTACCGTCGAAGGCGATCAGGGTGCTTTGGGTGCTGACCCGGAAGTCGCGCAGCACGTCCTTCTGACTGTCGAAATCGACCAGGAAGACCTTCAGCTCGGCGCGTTCCTTTTCCAACAGCGACACCACCGGCGCCTGGGCCTTGCAGGTCGGGCACCACGGCGCGGTGACGTGAACCAGGATGGGCTGGCCCATTTCCTGCGCCTTCATGAAGGCGGCCTTGGTGAAGGTCTCGGCGGCCAGGGCCGGCAACGCCAGCAAGACCAGGGCAAAGGCTGACGCGATCAAACGAAGCATGACGGTTCCTCCAGATTGACGATCGATGTTTGGGGGTTCGCCACCCGCCGACCAAAGGTTACGCGAAAATTTGCGGTTGCCGTCGGCCGGCGTTGGCCTTCCAATACCGGCCATGGATCAGGACAGCCAATGGCGGGCATGGATGGCGGCGGCGCAGGCCGGCGACAAGGCAGCCTATGGCCGGCTGCTGGCCGATCTGGTTCCGGTGGTGCGCCGCCTGGTCGGCCGGCGCTGGCACGGCGCCGCCGATGCCGAGGACGTGGTGCAGGACGCGCTGTTGACCCTGCATGCGGTGCGCCACACCTATGACCCGACCCGGCCGTTCCTGCCGTGGCTGGCGGCCATCGTCGAGCGCCGCGTCGCCGACGGCCTGCGCAAGCGCTATCGCCGCAGCGGCCGCGAGGAGGAATTCGACGAAGCGGCTGAAACCTTTTCGGCCATTGAAACGAATATCCATGCACTGGATGCCGAGCCGCTGCGCCGCGCCGTCGCCGACCTGCCGGCCGGCCAACGCCAGGCGATCGAGCTGGTGAAGCTGAAGGAAATGTCGCTGGCCGAGGCCTCGGCCGCCAGCGGCCAAAGCGTCGGCGCCTTGAAGGTGGCGGTTCACCGCGCCATCAAGGCGCTGAAGGAGAAGCTGGACCGATGAACACCGACACGCTGATCCGCGATCTGACCGACCACCTTACCCCGGTGGAGCCGCTGCCCAGCCCGGCCGTCCGCCTGGGCCGCTGGCTGGCATTGGCGCTTCCGGTGCTGGCGGTGCTGGTGTGGCTGGAAGGCCCGCGTGCCGACCTGGCCCAGCGCCTGGGTGATCCCCGCTTCCTACTGGGCCTGATCGCCGCCCTGGCCACCGGCGTCAGTGCAGGCTGGGCGGCGCTGGCCTCGACGGTGCCGGGGCTGCCGGGCATCCGCCAGGCCGTGCCCCTGATCCCGGCCGCCCTGTGGCTGGCGGTGACCGGCGACGGCTGCTGGCGCCAATGGCTGGTGCAGGGGCCGGATGCGCTGGCCGGCATCGGCACGCCGCAATGCTTCCCGGAAATCCTGATGGCCGGCGCCCTGCCCGCCCTGGCGCTGGTGTGGCTGGCCCGCAAGGGCGCCAGCCTGCATCCGGCCCGCACCGCCGCCCTGGCCGCACTGGCCGCCGCGGCCCTGGGGACGGCGGCGCTGGAGCTGTTCCACCATTCCGAGACGGCCATCATCGCCCTGGTCTGGCACCTGGGCGCGGTGGCGGCGATGTCGGGCCTGGCCGCGCTGGCCGGCGGAAGGCTGTTCAGGTCCCTCTGATCGTCACCAATCGGGCCAGGTCTCGGCCAGCCGGGCGCCCAGGCGCAGCGGCGCCACCCTGACCGCCAGGCCGGTGCGGTCGTCGGTTTCCACTACCACGCCGCACAAGGTGCCGGGACCTTCGGCCGGCGACAGCCGCTCGCCCGGCATCTTGCGGACGAATTTGTGGATGGCGGCGTCCTTCTTCATGCCGATCACCGAATCGTAATCGCCGCACATGCCGGCGTCGGTCTGATAGGCGGTGCCCTTGGGCAGGATCTGGCAGTCGGCGGTGGGGATATGCGAATGGCTGCCCACCACCAGCGAGGCGCGGCCGTCGGCGGTGTGGCCGATGGCCATCTTCTCGGAAGTGGCCTCGGCGTGGATATCGACGATGATCGCCTCGGCCCCGCCCGGCCCCAGCCGCATCCGGTTCAGTTCTCGCTCGAGGGCGGCGAAGGGGTCGTCCAGCGGGTCCATGAACAGCCGGCCCATCACCTGCACCACCATCACCTTGCGGCCCCGGGTGGCCGGATAGATCCCCACCCCCTTGCCCGGCGTGCCGGCCGGATAATTCAAGGGCCGGAGCAGGCGGCCATCGCCGTCGATATAGGGCAAGATCTCGCGCTGGTCCCAGCTATGGTTGCCCAGCGTCACCACATCGACGCCCGCCGCATAGAATTCCTCGCAGAATTTAGGCGTGATGCCGAAGCCGTGGGCGGAATTCTCGCCATTGGCGACAACGAAGTCCAGCGCCAGCCGGCTGCGGATTTCCGCCATTCGCGACACCACCACATCCCGGCCCGACCGGCCGACCACGTCACCGACAAACAAAATCCGCATCATTCCTCCGCGAGGATCAAACCACACTCGGTCAGAACCGCATCCAATCGCTGATCATCCGCTTCGGCCGGCAGGCTGTCCAGCCGTTGGGCGGCGAAGGCCAGGCCGACGGCCCGAACCGGCCCGGCCAAGCGCAGGGATTGCAAGGTGCGATCGTAATAGCCGCCGCCATAGCCCAGCCGGTGCAGGCTTTCGTCGAAGGCCAGAAGCGGCACCAGCAGCACACCCGGCACCACGACTTCCGCCTGGGCCGCGGGATGGAACGTGCCGTGCGGGCCGGGCTCCAGGGCCTGGCCCGGCTGCCAGGCGCGGAACAGCAAGGGTGCGGCCCTGGTCTCGACCACCGGCAGGCACAGGCGACAGCCGGTGCCGGCCAGAACCTCCATCAAAGGACGGGGATCGATCTCGTCGGCCATCGGCCAATAGCCGGCCACCACGGCGCTGTCGGGAATATCCAGGTCATCGACGAAGCCGGCCAAGGCCTGCCCAGCATCGGGGCGGGCGGCGAAGGCCGCGGCCCGCCGATGGCGGGCCAGAAGGCGAAGGGCGGGCTTGTCGAAAGGTGAGGTCATGCGGGAGCGGTGCCGCCTCGGCCGTTGGCGTTGTAAGTCCTCCGTGGCCTGTGTGAACAGGTGGGCACCATGTGTCGGGGCCAGGGCCCCGACAGGGACAGCTCCCATGAGGATCATTATCGCCCCAGGGACATTAGCTGCCTGACGAACCGCGCAGCGGGCCGCTCCCTAGGGTTCAAACTAGGACCTTTCCAGACGATCCGCAATGCTTTCGATCCGGCCGGCCAAAGCCTCGATGCCGGCGGCCATGCGGTTGTCGCCCTCGGCGACGGCGGCAAGGTCGGTTCCGGCCGCCTTGACCAGATCGCGCGCCTCGGTCAATTCGTCGGCCAGCATCAGCCCGACCATCACCAGCAGGCGGGAATCGGGAACGGTGCCGATCTGGCGCAGCAATTCCTGCGCCTTGTCATCGACCATGCGGCCCAGTTGCTGGATGCGCGCGATTTGCGAATCGTCACAGCCGATCTCGTAGACACGGCCGTTGACGGTGACGGAGACGACGGCCACCGGCTTCACTCCTCGAGCAGGGTGCGCAGGCGGGCGATCGCCTGGTCAAGCCGGGCCGAGACCACCCGGTTGGTGTCGGCCAAGGCGGCCTGCTGGTCGCGGGCGTCGCGCAATTCGCCGGCCAGCAGCAAATCGCCGGCGCCGACCCGGGCGGCGGCCGATTCCAGCCGGTCGATGGCGGTCCCCAGGCGATCGATCGCCGCCTCGGTGCGGTTGAATGCGGATTCGGACACCAAATACCTTCCCCGGCCAGGACTTTCCAATCTCGGCAAGAGCCTACGGCCCGCCGGTAGGCGAGTCAACGCCGGCCGGTCCAGTCCCCTTGCAATCCCATACCGACGGAATAACATGGAGGTCTGCACAAGGCTGGAGCCTCACCATGGAACTGCCCGTCAACGAAGCCGAGCGCTTGGCTTGCCTGGTGCGCTACGGCATCCTGGATACCGAGCACGAGGAATGCTTCGACCGACTGACCCGTATTGCTGCGGTCGCCTTCGAGGCCCCCATCGCCTTGCTGTCGCTGGTCGATGCCAACCGCCAATGGTTCAAGTCGGCGGTTGGCCTGGAAGCGAAGGAGACCCCGCGCGAAATCTCGTTTTGTACCCACGCGATCATGGGCCGCGAGGTGATGGTGGTCCCCGACGCCCCGCTGGACCCGCGCTTTCGCGACAATCCGCTGGTGTCGGGCGCCCCGCACATCCGCTTCTATGCCGGCGCGCCACTGGTCACCAACGATGATCTGGCCATGGGCACCTTGTGCATCATCGACAGCCAGGCCCGCTCGCCCCTGTCGGATCGGGATGCCCGCCTGCTGAAGGAACTGGCGGCGATGGCGGTCGATGAATTGGAGGCCCGGCGGGAACGGCGCGAGACCGCCCGCCTGCGCCGTGACGCCAAGACCTGCATCGCCAACCTGCTGCCGGCGGCGCGCAGCCTGCAACAGGCGCGCAACGCCGAGGGGATCGCCTTGGCGGAAAGCCTGCTGACCAGGCTTTGATCGATTATTGCGCGGGCGCTGTCTCTGGCGGCGGCTTCTTGGTCGGGGTCGGGCGTTTCCGGGCCTCGGTTTCCGAGCCGTCGTCGAAGATGTTGAACAGGTTGCGCAAAAAGCCCGGCGTCAGCGCCGACAGCGGATTGACCCACACGTCGGGATCGGCTGTCGGTCCCTTCATGCGGTAGTTGAAGGCGACCAGGCCGCCGCCCTTCTCGCCGCCGGTGATCAGCCAGCCCAGCACCGGGATCTTGCCCAGCGCCGAATTGAGTGCATAGGCCGGCACCACCGTCCCTTCCAGGGCGATGCGGCTGGCATCGACGTCGATCTCGCCCGAGCCGGTGATGCCCAGCGCGGCGCCATAGGCGCGGGCGTCCTTCACCGTCAGCAAGCCGTCGGTCAGGGTGAAGGGCGCGTCCAGCGTCGAGAAGCCGACCCCTTCGCCCTTCAGCACATCGACGATGCCGGTCAGCGCCGCCACCGTCAGCAATCGGGCCAGGGCCGGCGCCTTGACGATGTTGTAATCGGTGATGCGGACCAATCCGGACAGCGGCTGGTCTTCCTTGCTGTCGTCATAGGCGCCCTCGACCTCGAGGCTGCCGCCCATCAGATGCTCGTAGCTGTCGAAGGCGCGCAGGGTTTCGCCGGCATCGTCCGAGCTGACCTTGACGGTGCGCCGCTTCGGGCCGCCCGGCCTGATCTCGGCCAGGAAATGCTTGTCGCCGGGCAAACCGCCCCTGGCGGTCACGGTGTGCCAGTCGTCGCCGTCGCGGGCCAGGGCGACGCTGGCATTGGTCAGCTTGCCCGATTTCGACAGCCACATGGTCTTGATCTGGCCGGTGACACTCATCGGCGGCAGGTCGGCCTTGCGCTTCCTGGCGCCGTCACGGGCGCGCGCCTCGGCATCGCCGGCCCGCTCGTCTTCCTTGCCGACGATCGGCTCGGCGTTGAATTGCTCGCCCCTGGCGGTGATGTCCAGGCCGGCGCCGTTGGGGCGGAACCCGATGGCGCCCTCGATGTCGGTGCGCCCGCCATAGGCCAGCCGGGCGAACTCGACCCGGCGGATCTTGCCGTCGCTCCCGAACCCCACCGAGCCCTTGGTCGATAGGTCGCCGGCATTGACCACGAAACGCGGGATGGCGGCCAGCTTGTTGTTTTCCAGGCGGATCGACAGCTCGGCGCCGCCGGTGGTGCGCACCTCTTTGCGCCAACCCAGGCCGGGCAGCTGCATGGCGGCGGTGGACAGGTCGGCGCGCACCTCGATGTCGCCCCGGCCGCCGCCATACAAGATGGCGGTCACCTGGGTCGCCACCGGGCCGGTCAGGAAGGGCGCCACGAACGGCACCGTGTCCAGGCCCAACAGGCGCCGCTGGGCTTCGTCGATGGCCGGTGCCTTGACGTCGTAGCGCGAGCGGAAGGGCGCGTTCTTCGAGAAATTCTCGCGCCATTTCAGATCGCCGGGGATCGAGCCCAGGACGATCGGCCCCTTGGCGTCCAGGCCCTTGGCATCGACGGTCAGGTCCAGTTCGCCGTCGGTCAGGTCCAGGCCCATCACCACCTGCGGCAGGCTGATCTTCTTGACCTGGGCGGTGACGTTGACCGACACGTCGTCGAGACGCAGATTCTTCAAGAGCGGGAACTTCAGGCGGACCCGCGCCTGGGCGTCGCCGCCCACCGTCTGCGGGTCGATGCCCAGCGCCTGGGCATAGCGAAGCGGCTTGCTGTCGATCACCTTCAAGGCGTCGGCGGCCGGCCCACTGATGGTCAGGTCGATGTCGGCGAACTGGTCGGGCTGGTCCAGGCCGCCCAGGATGATCAGCCCTTCCTTGGCCTTCAGGCCATAGACGTCGCCGGCCTTGACGTTGATGCGGAAATCCTTGGTGTCGAAGGTGGCGATGGCGGCGGCGTTCTTCACCGCCGGCATCGGGCGCAGATAATCGACGGTGACGCCGTCGCCCTTGATCTCGCCGCCGACATGGTCGATCACCAAATCCTCGAAGGTGCCCAGCGCCGAACGGCCGGAAATCGACGCCTTCGCCTCGCGGGCGATGCCCTTGGACATGTTGGCCAACACCCATTCGCGGGCGTTGGGGGCGACGATGGCCGGCCACAGCCGGGGCAGTTCGTCGAAGGGCACATTGGTCAGGGTGGCATCCAGCGTGACCTGGCTGGCCCCGCCCAGGCCCTCGGCCTTGGCGGTCAACGACAGGACCGGCCCGCCGAAATCGATGGCCAGTTCCTGCAAGGCGACCTGGCTGAGCCCGGCCCGGGCCGCCAGCTTCAACGAAACGCTATCGACGGTGCGATGCATATCGACGGGTGCCGGCAGATCCAGGGTGCCGGCGCCGCCGGCCATCTCGATTTCCAGGTCGGGAAGGCTGCCGTCAAGGCGCCCCTTGACCCGCACCGTGCCGGCCAGCGGCAGGTCCAACAGCTTCAGCTGGGTCAGCGGCCCGCCGATCCGCGCCAGGGCGGCCGGGCGGATGCCGCTGATGAACAGCTCGCCCTTGATGGAATTGTCGGCCTTGGCATAGGTCGCCTCGCCCTCGAGCGAGCCCTGCTCGCCGGCCAGGTCCAGCGCCATCGACGTCGATACCGTCAGGCCCTGCGGTACCCTTTTCATGGTCAGATCGGCATCGGGGGCGTGCCACTGCACACCCAGCAGGCGGTCATCGACCATCAGGTCGGCGTCGATGATGGCGGCACGCTGCAGATGTCGGCCGGGCTGGCTGGGGTCGGGCTCGCCGACCAGCGTTTCCAGCAGGCGGCGCACCGGATCGGCGGCACCGGTATCGGCAACCGGGGCCTCGATTCCATGCTCGACGCCGATCCCCCACTGGATGTTGCCGTCGGTTCCGCGCACCAACATCAGGCGGGGACGATAAAGGCTGATGGAATTGGGCGCGATGACGCCCCTGAACAGGGCCCGGCCGTTCAAGCTCAGCGCCATTTCCGGGATGACCGCCACCGGCTGGGGCGACTCGCCCGCGAAGGCCTGCACGCCGATGGCGCGAATCTCCAGCCGGTTGCCCTTGCCCGACAGCGCCAGTACGGTGTCGTCCAGGCGCACGGAAAAGCCGCCATCCCTGGCGGTCAGCGCTTCCTCGATGTAGGGCGTCAGGAACGCGAGCGAGATCGGCCCCTCGGACAAACGCCACAGGAGCACCGGCAACGCGACCAACAAACCGACAACAAGGGCACCTAGAAGTTGGAACAGACTTCTGACCGCGCCGTGAACCACTAGACCTTCGCCTCCAAGACCGACTTGACCCTGCCGCGTTGCTTCGGCCAAGTTGGGAAGCAATCACACCCGCAAGGACATAACAAGGTGAAGTTTCCAATCGATGAACGGGTTTTGCCCGCCGCCGGCGACCCGGCCCGGCAGGCGCTCGGTTTCGAACGCTGGGAGGAAGCCGCCGCCCAATGCGACGATCCCACCTTGGCCGCCAGGATGCGGGCACTTTCGGGCGATTTGAAGGCGGCGACGCTGCTGGGCGCCCTTTTCGCCCACTCGCCGTTCCTGACCCATTGCGCCGCCTTCGAGCCGGCCTTCCTGTGCGACGCCGTCGAGACCGGGCCGGACCAGGCCCTGGCCGACCTGATGGAATCCGTGAAGGCCCAGCTGGCCGACGAGACCGACCAGGCCCGCCTGATGACCGCATTGCGCACGGCCAAGCGTCGCGTCGCCTTGTTGGCGGCGGCGGCCGACATTTCGGGGGCCTGGCCGCTGGAGATGGTCACCGGGGCGCTGTCCGACCTTGCCGAGCTGGCCTGCCGACAGGGCCTGGCCTTCCTGCTGCGGCGCGAGGCCCAACGCGGCAATCTGGTGCTGGCCCACCCCGAGGACCCCGAGAAGGATTGCGGGGTCATCGTGCTGGGCATGGGCAAGTTCGGCGCCCGCGAACTGAATTATTCGTCCGACATCGACATCATCGTCTTCTACGACCACGAGAAGCTGGATTATCGCGGCCGTAAGTCGCTGCCCGAATGCATGATCGCCCTGACCAAGGATCTGGTGAAGATCCTGGACGAGCGCACCGTCGACGGCTACGTCTTCCGCACCGATCTGCGCCTGCGCCCCGATCCCGGCGCCACTCCGGTCGCGGTGTCGCTGGTGGCGGCGGAAAGCTATTACGAGGGCTTCGGCCAGAACTGGGAACGCGCCGCCATGATCAAGGCGCGCCCGGTGGCCGGCGACGCGGCGGCCGGGGCCGCCTTCATCCGCTTCCTTAGGCCCTTCATCTGGCGCAAGTCGCTGGATTTCGCCGCCATCCAGGACATCCATTCCATCAAGCGCCAGATCAACGCCCATCGCGGCGGCCGCGCCATCGCGGTGGCCGGCCACAACATCAAGCTGGGCCGCGGCGGCATCCGCGAGATCGAGTTCTTCGCCCAGACCCAGCAGCTGATCTGGGGTGGCCGCCAGCCCGAGGTGCGCAGCTCGCGCACGCTGGACGCGCTGCACGCCCTGGCGGCGGCCGGCCATGTCGATGCCCATGCCGCGACCGAACTGGAAGAGGCCTACCGTTTCCTGCGCCAGTTGGAACACCGGCTGCAGATGATCGACGACAAGCAAACCCAGACCCTGCCCGATTCCCCCGAGCGGCTGGCCGAGATCGCCGGCTTTTGCGGCTTCGACGGGATTGACGCCTTCGCCGCCGGCCTGACCAGGCGGCTGCAGACCGTCGAAACCCATTATGCCGGCCTGTTCGAGGAGGCTCCGGCCCTAAGCGTCGGCGGCAATCTGGTGTTCACCGGCGGCGAGAACGACCCCGAGACGGTCGGCACCATCACCGGCATGGGCTTCGCCAACGCCGATTCGGTGTGTTCGACCATTCGCGGCTGGCACCATGGCCGCATCCGCGCCACCCGCTCGACCCGCGCGCGCGAGCTGTTAACCGAGTTGACGCCGACCCTGTTGTCGGCCCTGGCCGCCACCGCCAGCCCCGACGACGCCTTCATGCGCTTCGACGAGTTCCTGTCGCGGTTGCCGGCCGGCGTGCCGGTGTTCTCGCTGTTCTATTCCAATCCGTCGCTGCTGGATCTGGTGGCCGAGTTGATGGGCAACGCCCCCAAGCTGGCCCAGCACCTGGCGCATCGCCCCAATTTGCTGGATTCGGTGCTGACGCCGGCCTTTTCCGAACCGCCGCCGCCATTCGAAGCGCTGGCCGCCGATCTGGAAAAGGCCCTGGCCGAGGCCACCGATTATCAGGAGGTGCTGGACATCTCGCGCCGGTGGGCGGCCGACCGCAAGTTCCAGGTCGGCGTGCAGACCCTTCGGGCCATGCTGGCTCCGGAAAAGGCCGCGCGCGCCTTCGCCGACATCGCCGATGCGGTGCTGGATCGCCTGTGCCCCTGGGTCGAGGCGGAATTCGCCCGCGCCCACGGCCATGTCCCCAATGGATCGTGGTGCATCCTGGCCTTGGGCAAGATGGGCGGCCACGAGATGACCGCCACCTCGGACATGGACCTGATCCTGGTCTATGACTGCCCGGACCCGGCCACCGAATCCGATGGGACCCGCCCGCTGGCGGCGCCGGTCTGGTTCGCCCGCCTGACCCAGCGCATCGTCAACGCCCTGACCGCCCAGACCGGCGAGGGCACCTTGTACGAGGTCGACATGCGGCTGCGGCCATCGGGCAATTCCGGCCCGATCGCCGCCAGCATCGAGGCGTTCGAACGCTATCAGGCCGATTCCGCCTGGACCTGGGAGCACATGGCCCTGACCCGGGCGCGGGTGGTCACCGCCAAGGGCGATGTCGGCGCCAAGGTCGAGGATCTGATCGGCCGCACCCTGGGCCGTGCCCGCGATCCCGACCGGCTGGTGATGGACGTCGCCGAGATGCGCGAGCGCATGGCCCGCGAGCACAAGGCCGCCAGCCACTGGGAGGTCAAGCATCTGCGCGGCGGCCTGGTCGATATCGAGTTCACCGCCCAGTATCTGCAATTGCGCCACGGCGCCACGCATCCCGGCATCTTTGGCACCAACACCAAGGACGCCCTGGACCGGGCGGCGGCGGCCGGCCTTCTGGCCGATGCCGACCGCGATTGCCTGGTCGAGGCCTGGCGGCTGTGGTCGGCGGTGCAATTGGTGCTGCGCCAGACCATCGCCGGTAATTTCGACGAAAAGACCGCGCCCAGCGGCCTGAAGGACGTGCTGGTCCGCACCACCGGATTGGTGGATTTCAAGACCCTGGTCGATCGCATGGACGATTGCGCCCAGGCCGCCCTCGAGGTGTTCGATCGCCTGGTCGGCCAGCCGGGTCGGCTGGTGCGCGAACGCATCGGCCCCGACGAAACCTGAAAGGAACACCAAGATGAGCGTCAGTGTTGGACAAGCAATCCCCGCCTTTGAAACAATCACCGACGAAGGCCCGCGTCGCCTGGCCGATTATGCCGGCCGCAAGCTGGTTCTGTACTTCTATCCCAAGGACGACACCTCGGGCTGCACCACCGAGGCCAAGCAGTTCCGCGACGCCATGGCCGAATTCGAAAAGGCCGGCGCCGCCATCCTGGGCGTGTCCAAGGATAGCCTGACCAGCCACGCCAAGTTCCGCGCCAAGCATGAATTGCCCTTCCCGCTGGCGTCCGACGAAACCGGCGCGCTTTGCGAACTGTTCGGGGTGTGGAAGCAGAAATCGATGTATGGCCGCACCTATATGGGCATCGAGCGTTCCACCTTCCTGATCGACGAACAGGGCGTGCTGATGGCCGAATGGCGCAAGGTCAAGGTCACCGGCCACGCGGCCGACATCCTGAAAAGGATTGTCGGATGACCAGCCTGTCCGAGGCCGCGATCAGCGTCCTCGCCACCAATGATGCCACCCAGAAATGTCGGCTGACCCGCGCCCTGGCCGCCGATTGGCACCAGGGCCGGATCACCGCCATCGGTGATTGCCCGCCGCCGCCCCGCCCGGCCCGGCCGGCCCGACCGGCATTGTTGCCCCCGCGCGAGATGCCCAAGCGGGCTTACGGCGGCGACAAGGGCCGCATCGGCCTGCTGCACGCCCTGGCCCATATCGAGCTGAACGCCATCGACCTGGCCTGGGACATCGTCGCCCGCTTTCCCAACGATGCCATGCCCAAGGCCTTCTATGACGATTGGGTCCAGGTGGCGCTGGACGAGGCCGTCCATTTCGAGATGCTGGTCGATCTGCTGGCCCGATTGGGCGCCGCCTATGGCGACCTGCCGGCCCATGACGGGCTGTGGCAGGCCGCCGAGAAGACCGCCGACGACCTGGCCGCCCGCCTGGTGGTGGTGCCGATGACGCTGGAAGCGCGCGGCCTCGACACCACGCCGGCCACCATGGCCAAGCTGGCCGCCAACGGCGACACGCTGACGCCGCCGGCCCTTGAGCTGATCTACCGAGACGAGATCACCCATGTCGCCGCCGGAGTGCGCTGGTTCACCCATCTGGCCGAGGCCCGGGGCCAGGATGCCAAGGCCCTGTACCAATCCCTGCTGACCGCCCGCTTCCCCGGGGGGCTGAAAAGCCCGTTCAACCATGACGCCCGCGCCCGGGCCGGCTTCGCCCGCGACTGGTACGAGCCGATGGCGACCCGATGAGCGCATTCGACGACGCCTTGGCCGCCGCCCTGGCCGACCACCGCGCCGGCCGGCTGGACCAGGCCGAGCCGGTCTATCGTTCGGTCATCGCCGCCTGCCCCGACCATGCCGAGGCCCATCACCTGCTGGCCGTCGTCTGCCTGCAACGGGGCAAGCCGGCCGAAGCAATCCCCCTAGCGCAACGCGCCGTCGAACTGGCGCCCGATCACGCCAAGGCGTGGAACACCCTGGGCAACGCGCGATACGCCTTGGCCGACCTGGACGGCGCCCAGCAGGCCTTCCGCCGGGCCTTCGCCGCCGATCCCACCCTGGGCGACGCCGCCTATAACCTGGCCACCCTGCTGGCCGACGGCCCCGACCCGGCCACCTCCATCGAGCTGTTCGAACAGGCGGCGAAGCTCTCGCCCGCCGACCCGCGCCCGCTCAACAATCTGGGCCGGGCGCTGCTGCGCCTGGGCCGGGCCGACCGGGCCGAACAGGCCCTGCGCCGCGCCCTGGACCGCGCGCCGGCCTTCGCCGATTCCCTGGTCAATCTGGGCCAGGCGCTGCACAAGCTGGGCCGGCCGGCCGAAGCGGTCGCCATGCTGCGCCAGGCGCCGAAATCACCGGCGCAACTGACCAATCTGGGCAATGCCCTGGAAACCCTGGGCGAGATGGATCAGGCGGTGGCCTGCTTCCGCGAGGCCATTTCGCTGGCCCCCGAGGTGGCGCTGCCGCACCATTCGCTGCTGGTCACCCTGCCCTTCATGGATGGGGTGAACGCCTTCGAGGTGGCGGCCGAGTTCAAACGCTTCGGCCAAATGCGCGAGCCGGCCCTGGCGAAACTGGCAAGGCCGGCCCTGGTCGATCGCGACGCCAACCGGCGCTTGCGCATCGCCTATCTGTCGCCCGCGCTGTACCACCATGTGCTGCGCCAGAATATCGGCCCGGTGCTGGCCCATCACCATCGCGACGAGGTTCATGTCTCGGTCTATGCCCATGTGCCGGCGCCCGACGACGAAACCCTGCGAATGCAAGCCGATGCCGATGCCTGGTGCTTCATCCATGCCATGAGCGACGAGCAGGTGGCCCAGCGCATCCGCGCCGACCGCATCGACATCCTGGTCCACCCCATGGGCCATTGGAGCGACAACCGCATCCTGGTCTGCGCCAGGAAGCCCGCCCCGGTGCAGATCAGCTATCTGTGCAACTCGCCGACCTCGGGCCTGGCGGCGATGGACGCCACCATCGTCGATCCGTGGCTGGATCATGACGGCCGCGTCAAGGATTGGTGCGTCGAGAAACCGGTCTCGCTGGCTGGCGGCTTCCAGGTCACCCGTTACGATGCCAGCCCCGACATCGGCCCGCCGCCCAGCCGGGCCAACGGCTTCGTCACCTTCGCCAGCTTCAACAACCCGGCCAAGCTGTCGGACTCGACCCTGGCCCTGTGGGCTTCGGTGCTGGCCCGCGTGCCCGGCTCGCGCCTGCTGCTGAAGGGCGGCGGCCTGGACGATCCTGACCTGGCGGCCCGGGTCCGCCACCGGCTGGCCGCCCACGGCGTCGGCGCCGAGCGGCTGGAATTGCTGGGCCGGGTGCCCGGCTACGAACAGCATCTGGCCAGCCTGAACCGCGTCGATATCATGCTCGACACCATTCCCTTCACCGGCGGGCGCACCAGCGAGGATGCGCTGTGGATGGGGGTGCCGGTGGTGACGCTGGTGGGGCCGGGCGTGTATGGGCGCTACACCTTCAGCCACCTGAACCGGATCGGCTGTCCCGAACTGGCCGCCTTCACCGCCGACCAGTATATCGACAAGGCGGCGGCGCTGGCCGCCAGCCCCGACCGCCTGGCCGATTATCGAACGTCAATGCGCCCGGCCATGCTTTCGTCGTCGATCATGGATTTCGACGGCCATTGCCGGCAGTTGGAAGAAGCGATGCGCGACCTGTGGCGCCAGTGGTGCGGGGTCACGGTTCGGTAACCCTTCCGTGCTAGATCATGGTCCGTGTCCAGGGAGGCCAGCCGCGCATGATCACCGAACGCATCGACGCCATCACCCGCATCCCCCCCGCCTATCGCACGGCAACACCGCCCTGCCCGCCCAGCGTCAAGATCGAGCTGACGGCGCGCTGCGACCTGGCCTGCTTCTTCTGCGCCACCAGCCAGCGCCTGCGCGACAAGCGCGACATGGATTGGGACTTCCTGGTCCGTCTGATGCGCGAGATGCGCGAGGCCGGCGTCCAGGAACTGGGCATGTTCTATCTAGGCGAATCGATGCTGTATCCCCGCCTGGCCGAGGCCATCGCCGTGGCCAAGCACGATCTCGGCTATCCTTACGTCTTCCTGACCACCAACGGCCGGCTGGCCACGCCAGAGAAACTGAAATCACTGTTCGAGGCCGGGCTGAATTCGCTGAAATTCTCGTTCAACTGGGCCGATGCCGACCAGGCCAAGGAAATCACCCGGGTCGATTGCTTCGACACCGTCGTCGCCAACATTCAGGCATCTAGGTGCGTGCGCGACGAGGTGGCGGCCCGCACCGGCCATTCCTGCGGCCTTTATGCCTCGTCGATCCAGTATGACGGCGAACAGCGCGAGCGCATGGCGGCGGCGGTGGACAAGATCGCCCCGTTCGTCGACCAGCATTACTGGCTGCCGCTGTACGGTCAGGCCGGCCTGACCACCGGCGAGCGCGGCACCATGCCGGTGGCCGGCAATGTCGGCCGCGCCGAGGCGATGCGCGACCCGCTGCCCTGCTGGGCCTTGTTCACCGAAGGCCACGTCACCTGGGACGGCCACCTGTCGGCCTGCTGCTTCGACCATGACGGCCGATTCAACATGGGCGACCTGACCAAGACACCCTTCCTGGAAGCGTGGAACTCGCAGAAATTCCAGGATTTGCGCGCCGCCAACCTGGCCAAGGACGTTGCCGGCACCGTGTGCGACGATTGCATCGCCTATCGCCGCCACGAGGGGTGAGGACCCAGAACTTAATCAACGTCAAGAATTCCGCATTTCCGTGCCGATTTACCATTGTCATTCTTCTTGCCCTGCCATAGAACAGAATCAAGAACAACGAGAGGTGTGACGCATGTCCACAGGGCAGTGTCGTGCGGGTGACCGTACCTATGTGATCCGCCTGGCGCGGCCGGAAGACCTGCCGCAGGTCGTGGCTCTCGACGTCGAGATCACCGGCATCGAGAAGCCCGAATACTGGAACGATATCTTCGGGCGCTATTCCTGTTCGGGCGACGAAACCAATCCCCGCGCCTCGAAGACCCGCCTGAACCGCTTCTTTCTGTGCGCCGCCGACGGCGACAAGGTGCTGGGCTTCATCATCGGCGAGATTCGCGCCTGGGAATTCGGCTCGCCGCCGTGCGGCTGGGTGTTCGCCATCGGCGTCGATCAGGAAGCGCGCGGCATGCGCGTCGCCGAGATGCTGTTCCAGGCGGTGTGCGACCGCTTCCGCAAGGCCGGAGTCACCAAGGTCCGCACCATGTTGGCCCGTGACGATACCCTGGTGATGAGCTTCTTTCGCAGCCAGGGCCTGATGGCCGGCCCCTTCATCCAGCTGGAAACGGATCTGGCGCCATGAAACTGCAAAAGGCCACCCGTTGCGCCCTGTTCGCCGTGCTGGAGCTGGCCGCCGACCCGGCGCGGCAATTGTCGGCCAACGAAATCGCCGAGAAGTTCGGCATCTCGACCAACCACCTGGCCAAGGTGCTGCGCTCGCTGGGCCGCGTCGGCCTGGTCGAGGCGGTCCGCGGGGCCGGCGGCGGCTATCGCTTTTCCGGCAACGCCCGGCGCACCACGCTTTTGGACGTGATCCAATTGTTCGAAACCATCGACCCCATCGCCCAGGGCGAGCGCGAGGATGGCGACGACACCCCCGAGGGCCAGGGCCTGTGCCAAGTGCTGACCGAGATCGAGGATACGGCGCGCGCCACCTTCGCCTCGATCAGCCTGGATACCATGCTGAAGCTGGTGTCGCGTTACCGGTAGTCCGGCGAGGGGTTCGTGCCGGCTACCGCGCTGCCGAAGAAATCGGCCAGCACCCCCGCCTGGGCACCTTCGGTGAAATCATGGACCTCGCCGTCGTCGCGGATTATCGCCGCGAACGACCCGCCCAGCGCCTGGGCCTTGTCGGCAACCGCGGGGGCGTAGGCTTCGGCGTTGCGACCTCGGAAGCAGCACTCGTCTCGCAGGTTGAACACCTGCAATTGCCGGCGCGCCGGCTGTACCGTCCCCAGCACATAGAGTTCGGTATAGGTGACGATGTCGTACAGGCGGCCATCGCGCTGGACCCAGTCCCCCCAGCCCGGCTCGGCGGCGAAGACCGGTATCGTGGCTGTGCCGGCCACCGGGTAGCTTCTCTGAATGCGCTGGTCCAGCGCCGCGGCCATCACAGTCACCCAGCCACCGCCCGAAAAGCCGGTCATGCCGACCCGGTCGAACGAATGCTCCGCCAACAGATGGTTCAGGCCGACGATCACCGGGGTCAGGTAGAAGCCCATGGCCGAGAAGGTCCGGGTATGCAGCAGTTCGAGGGCATCGACGTTGAGCAGATTAAGTACGCCGAAACGCGGATGATCGATGGTCGGCTGATTGTTGATGCCCCCGGTCAGGGGCAGCGACAACGCCAACGCCGTGCAGCCGCCGGCCACCACCTTTTCGAGATAGCCCCGGCGCTCGAGGAAGGAATGAAGGTGGCCCTCCTGATAGATCATCAGGCAGGAGCGCGCCTTGTCGGGATGCAACACGAACGCCACCGACTTGATGCCATACGGCATCTCGATCGTCAGGCGATCGACCGAGGCCAGGTTGGATATTCCCATCAGGGGCGGAAACGCCACCGCGTGTTCGACCTTGTCGGGCCTTACCCCGAACGGCAGGCCGAACCCGCGCCACACATAATCCGTCACCATCTGGCGCCGCCGCGCGACATCCTCGGGTCCGCCGAGGGTGTTGAGGTGGTGAAAATCGGTCACCTTGACGCCCGGATGGATTCCATCAAGGGATTTCGGCCGCTTGGCCAGGTTCGGCTGGCCCTCGATATATTTGGCGTAGAGCGCCATGAGCCGCTCGGGTCGGTGGATGCCCCAGGCGTGAATCTGAAACCCGAGCGCCGCCGCCAGGACGACCAGCCCCCATTTCTTCAATCGTCCCGACACCGCAGGTTTCACCGATCCGTCTCCATCCGTCTGGAACGTTAGCAAACGACAGCGTTAAACCGAATAGGAGTAAAGGTCTAGGACGAAACCCGCCGAAATGGATGGGGAGGCGCACCCGCATAGGCGTTAACATAGCGCACACACTTGGCGTTTTCGCTTTCTTGGGGTGTCGGCGAGGCGTACAGCGAGGCTGGT
>NZ_LWQU01000144.1 GCF_001650635.1 Magnetospirillum moscoviense
CCGTCAAGTCGCTGGGATAGCGGAGGCCGCGCCGCTCATAGACCCGCCGGTTCTCCTTCGTCCACATGCTGCCCCCCCGATTCGTCTGGAGAGCTATGGAATCACAACTGATTCATCGGACTCAAGAACCTTCCGGACGGACTCTAAGCCCTATGCACAGTTGTCCAGTAGCCATAAAGTCTATATGGCTATTTTTTGGAAGCATTCAAAGCAGGTTGGCCCCGTCACGGGCACAACGGCCGGAGTCCACTTGATGAACGCATTTGCCAATTTGCGGCTGTCCAGTCGCTTCATGATCATAGTCGGCATGATCGTCAGCGCCCTGATTGCGACCTTCGTGGTCACCGTCGCCCGGTTTGAAAGATCTGAAATGGAGCGGCAATTGCGCCAGCTCTCCGTCAACGAGGTGACGTCGCTTCACGCCTTTATCGTCAACGTGATGGCGAAGCGCCCGGAGGACGGCGACAATATCGGCATCAGTGTCTTCAACAACTGGTTCGGCAGCCGCAACAGCGACTATCCCGGCAAGGTGTGGAGCGCTTGGAGCGCTCCGGTGACGGCCTATATGAAGGATATGGAACCCGGCAGGCCCCCCAAGCTGGCCCAAGACGAGGTCGATCGCGAGGCCTTCGAGTCGAAGGTTCCGGTGGCGCGCCTGACGGACGGATCCTTCCGCTACTCCCTGCCTATCGTTCTTGGCGTCACCGAAGGCGCCAAGGCAGAAGTTTGCCACAGCTGCCACGGCGCCATGGGTCTGAAGGACGGCGATGTCATCGCCGTGTTGTCATCGTCGCTGTCCACCAACGAGGCCGAAGCGCGACTGTCCAACGTATTGCTGTGGCTGAGTCTGGGCGGAATGGCAGCGACCATCTTGACGGTGCTCGCCGTTCGCATCGTCCTTAATCGCATTATCGCCAATCCTATCGGCGCCATGACGGGGTTCATGTCCGTCCTGGCGGATGGTAACTATGCCGCCGAGGTTCCCGAAGTGGAGCGCAAGGACGAGATCGGTGATATCGCCCGCGCAGTAAAGGTGTTTCGCGACGGCCTGATCCGGGCGGAGGAACTGACTAGGCTGCAAGAGCAAAACCAAGTCGTCAAGGATCGCCGCGCCCTTGTCATCGACGGCATCCTTGGGCAGTTCAATGTCGAGGTCGCCGAGATGCTGGATACCATGGCGGCTTCGGCGACGGAGTTGGAGGCCACCTCCCAGGGCATGTCTGAGACCGCCGAGAAAACCTCGCATCGGGCGACGACCGTGGCGGCGGCTGTGGAGGAAATGGCTGTCAATATGAGGACTGTCGCAGGGGCTGCCGATAATCTGGCCGGCTCGGTCGAGGCCATCAACCAACGGGTTTCCGATTCCGTTTATATGGTGGGATCGGCCAGGGAAAAGGTGCAACATGCCAATCTGATGGTTCGGGTCCTGTCGCAGGCGGTGCAAAAGATTGGTGATGTGGTCACTCTGATCAATGACATCGCCGCCCAGACCAATCTGTTGGCGCTCAATGCCACCATTGAGGCCGCCCGGGCAGGTGACGCTGGCAAGGGCTTCGCCGTGGTGGCCAACGAGGTCAAGACGCTGGCGAACCAAACCGCGCGGGCCACCGACGAGATTTCCACCCAGATCGGCACCATCCAAAAGGGAACCCATGGCGCCGTCGCCGCCATTACCGATATCGGGGAGATCATGGAACAGATAAACGAATTATCGGCCGCCATTGCCGCCTCGGTGTCTGAGCAGGACGCCGCAACCGCCGAGATCGCAAACAATGTCGGCCAAGTCTCGCAGGCCACCGACGAAGTCAGCTCAAACGTGGTTGGGGTCAATCAGGCGGCGATGGAGACTGGCCATGCCGCCTCCGACGTGTACGATACCGCCCATACCGTCGCCGAGAGGGCCGCGACTTTACGCCTTCAGGTGGATACCTTCCTCACCAATATCCGTGCGGCCTGATCGCGGGAGAGTAGAGTCATGCAGTTTACCACCAAGCGCGATGGCAACCGGATCGACGTCGCAGTGTCCGGCAGGCTGACCTTCGCCGACGCAGCGACGTTTCCCCAGTTCGTCGATCAGGTCACCAAGGGGGTCGGCATCTGCGACTTTGATCTCCGAGAACTCAGCTTCATCGACTCCACCGGAATGAGCCTATTCGTCCACGTCTATGACGCGGCGCAAGTATCCGGCCTTAAGATCGTGGTCAGAAACGCCACCGGGCCGGTGTCAGACACACTGCGCAAGGCCCGTTTCGACACGCTGTTCGAATTCAAGTGAGCCGCACGACGGGGCCGCAGGAGTTCGCCGCCTTCGACGGCGGCAAGGTCGAGGACCTGCGGCAGTCCCTGGAGACGCCGACCGGCGTTTGGATCGACATTGCCTCTACCGGGCATGGGGCGTTTCAAATACCGCCTGATGCCGACCTCGTGTTACGGATTTCCACCGCTGCGGCCATACGTCTCGATGTGGCCGATGCGGTGGCGTGGACCGTGATGGAACGTTTCCATCATCTTCAGCCCCTTGAATCCGAGATTCGCTGCGCCCTTCAAGAATCCGTGGGCAACGCGGTCATCCATGGAAATCTTGCCCTGGACGGATCGTTGCGCGCCACCTTGGAGGGATTGCGGATCTTTTCCGCCACCATGGAACAGCGCCAATCCGATCCAGCCTTTGCAGGCTTGCCCATCACCATCTGCGCCAGGGCGCGCCAAGACGGCATCGACATTTCCGTCGAGGACATGGGCGGCGGATTCACGCCGCCGAACATCCAAGCGGACTCGATCCCCGCAGTCGCGGCCAGTGGGCACGGCCTTACCATCATCCACCGCTGCTGCGCCCAGCTTCGCTTCGATAGCGGCGGCCGGTGTATCATCATGGGATTCCGGCTTTAGCCGGATATCCAGACTGCCGTCAGATCGTCATTGAAGCTCCAACCGCCGTTGCGCAGCGCCTGCACTTCCGCCTCCAGGTCGCCAGCGCAACGCTCGCTCAAAAGCCTGACGCCTTCCTCGCCCAGCAACTCGCCGTTTGGACCGGCAGCCTCGCTCAATCCGTCGCTATACAGAAAGACGGCATCGCCAGGGCGAAACGGAATCTCAATGCCGCGATAGGAAGCCGCCGCCACAAGGGCAAGCGGGTGAGAATGCTCTGTGATCAGACCGGCGGCTCCATCCACGCCCACATGGATCGGCGACGGAGCCCCGGCGCAAGCAATGGTGACCTTGCGCTCCGCCATGTCGAAGACGGCGCATGTCATGGTAGCAAGTTGGCCGCGCTGCAACACCGCCAACAACCTCTTGTTCATGCGGTCCAGCACGGCGGCCGGATCGATGGCCCTGCCGTCCTTTTTCTTCCGCATCATCAGATGCAGGCGGAAAGTATTGATGGCGGCGGGCACGCCGTGGCCGGTGAAGTCGGCCAGATAGACCCCGAAGCGATCATGGTCGATGGGGATCACGTCCCACAGATCGCCGCCGACCTCATCGGAACTTTGAAACAGCGATGCCAGCTTTACGCCGTAGATGCCTTCGATTTCGGCGATGCGATCCGGCTTGGGAAGCAAGGCCTGCTGCATGGATTGGGCGGCGGCGATATCGCGGCTCATGCGGTCTTGATATTGCCGCAAACTGGTAAGCTGCATTTGCGACCGCAAATGAACCGATGCCCGCGCCATGAATTCCCGCCGGTCGATGGGCTTGGTCACATAATCGGAAGCCCCGGCGTCGAAAGCCCGCGCCCGCTCGTTGGCATCATGCAGGGCGGTGGCGACCAAGACGGGTATCTCGCCATGGACGGGATCGGCGCGTAGGTGAGCCAAAAACTCAAACCCGTCCATGCGCGGCATCATGATGTCCAAGATGATGAGATCCGGCGGTGCCTTCGCCAGTTTGTCCAGACCGTCGATGCCATCCACCGCCTCCTCGATCCGGCCGACGCTCATGGCTTCGAGCATGGCAAAAATCAGTTGACGGTTGGTTGCATTGTCCTCGACCACCAGCACATGGCATCGGGCGAATTCGATGGCGGCATGATGCTGCGTCATGGGACCTCCTTCATGGGCTATTATGCACGAGGCTGATCAGACGGCTACATCCGTGCTTCATTATTGGATCATTCAGGGGCAAAGCGCGGACAATGGAAGAGCAGGCGGTGTCATCTGTTCCAGTTTGGCAATCGCGGCCAGAATGGCACCCCGATTCCGACGGTCTTTCATCCATCGCGGCATTCGGCTGATCAAGGCCTTGTCCTGCCAAATCACCAGGCTTCTGGGGGGACGCGTTCTGGGCGGCGTTCCCGAAGGCCGGCTGCGATGAATGCCTTCAGATACAGAAGGTGCTCCAAATGTTAGGCCCACAACGTCTCCCCACAACATGGCGTTCTCAGCCAATGCTCGACAGGCTTCCACGCCGGAAGGGACCAGGAAATACGGGACGCCGAAAAATCAATTCCGGGAATTCGGTTGGTAAGGGCGGGATCACCCTCGGGGTTCGGGGCGCATCCCATGCTCCGGCAGTGCCCGCACATCAGACAGGCCCAGTTCGCCTCCCGTCTCCAGCCCTGTTGTATAGCGCGATTCCTCGCGCAGGATCTTGTTCAAGGCCAGGGTCAATTGCCGCTGCGTCATCCGTGTTTCCCTTCTATTGGCCAAGGATCACTTCGACCCGGCCATTCTGTTTCGCGTCCGCTGAAAGCGGTCGCGAGCGACCGAAGGTGATGGTGGATAGCCGGGATGGCTCGATGCCATGGGCCGCCATGTAAGCCAGCGCGCCGTTCGCCCGTTTGTCGCCCAGGGCAAGATTGTATTCATCGCTGCCGGGATCGTCGGAATGACCGGCAAGCCGTGCCTGGCGCTCGGGATGCGCCTTGAGCCAGGTGATCAGCGGATCAAGCTTGGCCCTGGCCCCCTTGCCCAGATTGGAGGAGCCGACCGCAAACGGGATGATTCCGCCACCATTGGCGAAAGGCCCCACCGCCGTATTCTCCCGCATGGCACTGTCCAAAGCCTGTTTCCGGATGGTGCTGCCGGTGTCGAGGTTGAACCTGTCATCCATGGCGCCGGAAGAAACCTCGGCGACACATGGCTCCGGACAATCCGGCCTGGCCTGGGCACGGGCGGGAAACCCGGCCACAACAAAAATCGCTAGGATGAAAAGGCGCGAGATCATGGCGCCTTTTCACAGTTCATGTGGCTGAAGGCCACACTGCCGTCGGCAAGGAAGTTTCCGACTGTCGCGGCTTTTCTACCGGGATGAATGGTGACCAGCCTGTCCACCCGACCATCACTTCGTCCCAACTCGGGCTTGGCGTCGAAGGCAAACGATACTCCGCCATCCTCGGCGCCTACCATTGCAACCCGCGCGCCGTAGCATCCCTCGCCAGCGCAGTATTTGATCTTCTTGCGGCTGAAATCGACGGTCAGGTTCGCGTACAGACGCTGCCCCTCACAGCGCCCTGTGCGGCACTCGAATCCTCCGGCCGATTGGCAGGACAGGATGTCCGCGGCCCCGGCAGGCCACGCCGCTACGGTCAACGCCATTACGAGAAGCATGCGATACCGCAACATCATCGCTTTCCTCCCGAGCGAACCCGGATGAACGGTTGAGACAATTCTCCATAATTACGTCCTTTTCATGGATGTCAGGCGACAACCTTGAGGTATCCGTCAAAATGGCCCCCGCTCCTGGCGGAGAGAAACTTCAGGATCGCCCGTTCAAATAATACCCACAATATTTCCTTTATTATTTCCTCATGATGGCATTCACTGTCTGGGCGCGCATCACCGAATTTCAAAAATGAGGCACCATATGCGGCTGATTTATCTGACAGCCACGTGGCTGGTCGTGACCGTTTCCCTCGCCCAGGCGGGACAGGCTACGGGCACGGCGCACAGCGAGCCTGATGCCTGTCTGCGTGCCAACGCTGCCGCGATTCTCGATATGGAGATCCCCCCCACGGAAATTGCGTGCAAAGGATCCAAGAGGCCTGACTGCGATGACTACGTCGAACTTGAGGAGTTCTATACAATAGAGAGCTGCTCATGTGCCGACCGTACTTCTGCATCTCTCGGTCACCGAAATTATGACAAGAGTAAAGCCGATTCAGACAGGTGGATTTGCGCAGTAAACTACCATAAAACTCCGGGGAAATGGTGAGGCGTGCCGGCGGTCAGCCTCTTGGCTGGGGAGGGGGTGATATGCTCAAGGTCGCCATGGTGTTGGCATCGTTCCTGGTCCTGGCTTGCGCCGGTCCGGCATTGGCTGCGGAGCTGGTGCCGCAATGGACGGCCATCGGCAAATTACCCAAGGCCGAACGGGCGTTGGCGCGGCGTGTCGTCGCCGAGAAGACCGGTGACGATCAGGATTCCGACAGCGACGAGATGAACAAATTCGTTCGGAATGAGGCAAGGGGGGGCTATCTGAGTCCCGGTACTGGGGGCGGTCTCTTTCTGGTCCGAATGCCGTCCTTTTCCAATTGCGGCGAGATCACGCTATCCATTTTCGGACCACCCGGCCAAAGTGGAAAACGCCCGGTTCTCATGGATCAGGAATGCCTTTCCGGGGTTCGCTTCGTCGTGTCCGCCAAGGGCGATCTGCCGGACATCATTGCGACCATCGGCGAGTTCGCCGACCTCATTTACCGGTGGAATGGCACGAAATGGCGGGCGGAGGAGACCATCGAAGGTCCTGCCCTACGCCAACCGGCGAATGGCAATGGCCGGAATTTACGGACGTTGGCAGGGATGCATGATCTATTGTCCGCACTCCAGGCTACCGGGATACGCGCGCGGTTGAAGACGGGCCTGGGTGTCCATTACCCGATTCTGCTGCGCAATCTTTCTGTCCGTGGCCCTCTGGTCTTCAATGACGGCTGTCTGATCGCCGAAGGACTGGCCCCCCATAGCGGGGGAAGCGAGGAAGCCGTCCTGGCCATCTGTTCCAACGGCGCGCTCTACGTCGCTCTTCTGACGAATGACTCGGTGCTCGTCCATTCCCCGGTCTCGGGAATGGTTGGTCTTCCGGCCGCCATGCGGCCCACCATCGAACATTGGTCCGATGGCCGACCGACCCGGTGGATCGGGGCAAAGTAGATGACATCGAGGGTCATGTTCCCTCCACAACCCGCCGGTCAGGGCGGGTCATCCGCCAGAACACATAGCTGTTCAGCCCACCCAGCAGGCCGAAAATCCCTGAGAGAATTGTCCAGCTGGGAAGTTGATCGATAAAATAGTCGGTAGCCGTCTCGAACGTTTCGCCGGAAAACAGGAACAAGGATGTCGGGACGACGGACCCGAGGATGAATCCGGCAGCCACGTATCCGGTCGATGTCCTGACACTCGCCTTGACCATAAGGACGTGGCAGGGAATTCCGAAGGCCAGTGCCACCGAATAACTGACGATGGCGCCAATTCCCGCCGACAGCAAGGCGGCGGACAGCGATATCGGGGCGATCAGAACGAAGACCGCCACGACCGCCGCGATCGGTGACACGGCAAAGGCAATGACGGTTCTGCGGTTCATTTCTAGCTGAGTCATGGCCGTCCGTGCCGCAAGGATGTCCGTGACCAAGCAGCAGACGGCAAGCGCGGCGTTCCAGGCCAATTTGGCTGCGGCATATCCATCAATTACGGATCTTTTCCAGATTTATCCCCCTTCATGCCTGGAAGCATTGATCCTGCGGACCAAATCCCTCCATCATGCCACCATGATTTGGCGCACATGATCTCTTGTTGATCAAGCAGGAGCGGCCGTCGGCATAAGGATGGGGGACAATAATGACCGCGGGTGTGCCTATCGGCAGAGAAGAGCGATCACGGGGCCTGCGCATCGGCTTTCTTGCGGCACTGACAATATTGGCATTGGGGGGCGTCTCCCGAGCGGCGATGGCTGGATGTGCCGAACTGCTGAGAGTCGAACACGAGGATTCGAATAAGGCTCCCGCCCTCACCCTGAGTGATTGCCATGTGTCCGCCCAGTTCGAAGGGCTCGGCCCGACGGCGCGGGTGATCCTGCGACTGAAGGAGCCTGCGGCCAAAGCCTGGCGTACCGTCCTGGCGCCCAAGGGGAAGTTGGCGACCGCCCTCACGGGAGGAAAGCTGGTCCTTCGGCCAAACGCGGGCAGCCTTCCCAAAGCGCCCCTGCTGCCGTCCCATTCGGCAGGAAACAACAGCAATCATGCCTGGCACTGGGATGCATCCTCGGCCACCCTGCACATTGATCCTGCGGATCCCACCCTTGGCACTGCCGACGCTCGCTGCCCGACGCCAGAGCGGGGAGGGCCGATCTTCTGGCTGGATACCTTGGAGGTTGCCCCCGGCGCTCTGATCACGCCAAGCGCCTATTGGACGCCCCGTCCCGGCATCTATGACCCTATCGCGCAGGCCTGCCTGACCGGCTGGAGTCTCAGCGAAGGAGCCCGGGCGGTGATGCATGCCGGCCTTGGCCTGGTTATCACGGCGCCGGATGCGCCTGAGGGAGCGATATTTGATATCAGCGCACGGGTCGCAGGCCATTCGCAGCACATCACGGTCCGTGGAGCCGTGCGGGTGACCGATCCCGCCCGCCATCCGCTCGCTGGAACCTGGTCCGAGACCCAGGAGAAATTGTGCAGCGGCGGCGATTGGCGAAAGCCGGCAGAGCCCATCGGCGAACTGGTCTTCAAGGCGAACGGGGCCTTCACCCTGGCCCGCGTGCCCTTCGAGAGCTACTTCGATTATTGGGGAACCTATCGCCACGCGCCTGCCTCAGGAGCACTCACGCTGAATATCACTGGCGGAAACAGGATTCCATCGGAACGGTCGGCGAAGGGCAGGGGCCGTATCATGCCGTCCGGCGAATTGCTGCTGGAAGGTCTGCCGCCATGGAGTGCCGAGGCCGGTGGGGCGGTGTGTTCGCGCCTATTTCGACGGCATTAGTTCTGGGTGTTGCGCTTGGGGTCTGAATATAGCGTCGACCCGCTACCCCAACGCTCCTGCCGGCTTTGCGTTCGTGTTGCACGGCACGAGGCATGGCTGATATAGCTGGCCTTCCACGAGATCGATACGCTTGGCAGGCAAAATCCGTCTCTGATCGCGCTAGGTTTAGGGGCATCGCCGAGGCATGGCATCTTTTGGAAGCCGCGCTGATATGCGTTTGGCCGGGGCGCTGGTGCTTCTGGCGTTCGTGCTCTGCCATTTGATCAACCACATGCTGGCCCTGGTCTCGTTGGATATGGCCATCGCGGGGCACGATGTGCTGATGGAGCCCTGGGAGAGTGCATTCGGCACCGGTCTGCTGCTTGCCGCCGGCATCACGCACTATGCCAACGCCCTGTGGGCGGTGTATCGGCGACGGACCCTGCGCATGGGCACGGCCGAAGCCTGGCAGCTTGGGTTGGGACTGACCATTCCCTTCCTGATGATGATTCATCTAAGCGGGACCAGGCTTGGCGAGGTCTTTCTCGATCTTGATCCTGGCTATCCCTCTGTCCTGCTGAACCAATGGGTGTTCAGTCCCTGGAAGGGGGCGATCCAGGGCGCCTTGGTCCTGGTGGTCTGGGGGCATGCCTGCTCCGGCCTACACCTCCGTTACTCGGCGCGGGATTGGTACATTCGGTCTCAAGCTTGGCTTCTGGCCCTGGCCGTGGTCATTCCCACCCTGTCGCTGGCGGGATGGGTGGCGGGCGGCAGCCATGTCATTCGAGCGGCTGCCGATCCCGCCTGGGTCGGCACTGTCCTGGCCGATGCGCATTCCGGCCCGCAGACCCAGGCGCAGGTTATGAGGCTGGCGCTGAACGGTGTCGGCTTGCATCTGCTGCTGATCGCCTTGCCTTTCGTCTTCCGGAGCGTGCGGGGTTTGCGCGGCGGCAAGCGTCCGCAGCTGACCCATTCCAGCGGCCGGGTGGTGCGGATGGCGCCGGGATCGAGCGTCCTCGAAGCGCTTCAGGATCACGGCATCCCCCATGCGTCGGCCTGTGGCGGCAAGGGGCGTTGCACCACCTGCCGGGTGAGGATTCGCGGCGGCCTCGCCCAATTGCCGCCGCCCAGCCTGCTGGAAGGCGCGGCGCTGGCCCGCATCGAGGCGCCGGCTGAAGTCCGCCTGGCCTGCCAGTTGAGGCCCGAACACGATCTCAGCATCATGCCCTTGCTGCCATCCGACGCGGTGGCCGCCGATGGCCGCTTGCATGGCGGGCTGGATGGGCGCGAGCGTCATGTCGTCGTGATGTTCATCGATCTGCGCGGCTCGACCACCTTGGGCGAAGCCAAGATGCCTTTCGACATGCTGTTCATCCTGCACCGCTTCTTCCAGCAGATGACCCGCGCCCTGACCCTGACGGGCGGGCATTATTCCAACTTCACCGGTGACGGACTGATGGCGCTTTACGGGCTGAAGGGAAGCGATTCCCGCAAGGCGGTGACGGCGGCCCTGGCCGGCGCCCGCGAGATGACCGCCAGCCTGGAGCGGCTGAATTCAGAACTGGCGGCCGAGTTGCCCGTTCCGCTGCGCATGGGCATCGGCATCCATTACGGCGAGGCCATCGTCGGGACCATGGGGCCGCCCGGCGCGCAGATCATCAGCGCCATCGGCGACACCATCAACACCGCCGCCCGGCTGGAAGGGCTGACCAAGGAGCATGATTGCCCGCTGGTCCTGTCGGCGGCGGCTGCCGAGGCCGGCGGCCAGGCCTTTCCCGGCGTGCCCCGCCATCAGGTGATGGTGAAAGGCCGGATCGAGCCGGTGGAGTTCCTGGCCTTCGCCGATGTGCCCATGGGGCAGGTTAGCGCCTGACCGCGTTCCGCCGCCGTCCAGGCCGCCCCGTCAGCTGCGCAATCCCGGGGCCTCGTGCCCGGTGCGGGCGACGTATTCGGTGTAGCCGCCGCTATATTGGTGGATTCCGTCCGGGGTCAGTTCCAGCACCCGGTTGGACAGCCGGGCCAGGAAATGACGGTCGTGCGACACGAACAGCATGGTGCCCTCATAGGCTTCCAGCGCCTGGATCAGCATCTGCTTGGTGTCGAGGTCAAGGTGGTTGGTCGGCTCGTCCAGCACCAGGAAGTTGGGCGGATTGAATAGCATGATGGCCATCACCAGCCGGGCCTTCTCGCCGCCCGACAGCACCCGGCACTTCTTTTCCACGTCGTCGCCGGAAAAGCCGAAGCAGCCGGCCAGAGCCCGAAGGGAGCCCTGGTTGGCCTGGGGGAACGTGCTTTCCAATTGCTCGAAGATGGTGGCGTCGCCATCCAGCAATTCCATGGCGTGCTGCGAGAAATAGCCCATCTTGACGCTGGCCCCGACGGTGACGGTGCCGGAATCGGGATCGGCGCCGCCGGCCACCAGCTTCAGCAGCGTCGACTTGCCGGCGCCGTTGACGCCCATGACGCACCAGCGTTCCTTGCGGCGGATGGTCAGGTCCAGCCCCTGATAGATGGCTTTGCTGCCATAACCCTTGTGGACGTTCTTCAACACCGCGACATCCTCGCCCGAGCGGGGCGGGGTGGGGAAGTCGAAGGCGACGACGTGGCGGCGCTTGGGCGGCTCGAAGCGTTCGATCTTGTCGAGCTTCTTGACCCGGCTTTGCACCTGGGCGGCGTGCGAGGCGCGCGCCTTGAAACGCTCGATGAACTTGATTTCCTTGGCCAGCATGGCCTGCTGGCGTTCGAACTGGGCCTGCTGCTGCTTCTCGTTCAAGGCCCGCTGGCGTTCAAAGAAGGAATAGTCGCCGGCATAGGAATTGAGCGAGCCGCCATCGATCTCGATGATCTTGTTGACGATGCGGTTCATGAACTCGCGATCGTGCGAGGTCATCAGAAGCGCGCCCTCATAATTCTTCAGGAACTGTTCCAGCCAGATCAGGCTTTCAAGGTCCAGGTGGTTGCTGGGTTCGTCCAGCAGCATGGCGTCGGGGCGCATCAACAAGATGCGGGCCAGGGCCACGCGCATCTTCCAGCCGCCCGACAGGGCGCCGACATCGCCGTCCATCATCTCCTGGCTGAAGCTTAGGCCCGCCAGTACCTCGCGGGCGCGGCCGTCCAGTTCATAGCCGCCCAGTTCCTCGAAACGGGCCTGGACCTCGCCATAGCGCTCGATGATGGAATCCATCCGGTCGGCCTGGTCGGGGTCGCACATTGCCGCTTCCAGGGTGGCCATCTCGGCCGCCACCTGGCTCACCGGCCCGGCCCCGTCCATCACCTCGGCGACGGCGCTGCGGCCCTCCATCTCGCCGACATCCTGGTTGAAATAGCCGATTGTGACCTGCTTCTCGATGGACACCTGGCCGGCATCGGGCGGCTCTTCCCCGGTGATCATGCGGAAAAGCGTGGTCTTGCCGGCGCCGTTGGGGCCGACCAGGCCGACCTTTTCGCCCCGGTTGAGCGCCGCCGAGGCGTCAAGGAACAAGATGCGGTGACTGTTCTGCTTGCTGATGCTTTCGAAACGGATCATGTGCGGCTGGGTTCCTTGGGGCTCGGTCGGCCTCCTTATGCCACAGCTTCGCGAATGCGAAAGCGTCTTGATCGGTTGGGCTCAATAATGGGGCGGCGGCCGGTCGTCCTGGGGCGAGCGCTCGATTCCGGCCTCGACCGCCTGCAGCCGTTCCAGCAGGCGGCGCACCAGCAGGTTCAGCCGGTCGATCTCGTCATGCTGGCGGGCCAGGACATCGGACATTTCCTCGGCCTGGCGTTCGTGATGGGCGGCGCGCATTTCCAGATCGGTCAGGCGGGCAAGGGTTTCGTCGTCCATGAAATCTCCTGTGGGGCTGGCGCCTATCCTAATGGCCTTTCCTGGTGGGCGCATCGTCCTTACGCTACTTCTCTTCGCCCCCCCATCGCGCTATGCTGGCGGGCGGTTGTTGCCGGGGGGAACATGATCGGCCTGCCTGTCGAGCCACGCGAGCGGTGTCGGTACCGTTTCCCGAAAGGGGGGCGGTCGGCATGAACGTGCGCCCCGGGCACATCTCGACCATGGTCGTTGGCTTCGCGCTGGTGGTGCTGGCCCTGGCGGTCCTGGCCCTGCTGCCGCATTTCGTCCCTGGATTTTCGCCCCCGCCTTGGTTGGCGGGGCTGGTCGCGGTGGGGGCGTGGCTGGCGCTGATCGGAATCCACGAAATGGCGCAATCGGGCTTGCGCGAGCGCCGCTCGTTGCGAAGCTGCCTGGAAGCGGTGGCGCATGGTCAGGCGGTGCCGCCGACCCTGGTCCAGCATTTCGACAAGCAAAAAGGCGAGCTGGCCGACATGGCGCGGTTGATTGGCGAGATCGCCGACAAGCGGGTGATTGCCGGCGCCAAGCCCGATCAGCGCCTGGCGGCGGTGTTGCGCGCCTTGCATGACGGCGTGGTGGTGGTGACCGAAACCGGACTGATCAGTCTGATCAACGGCCCGGCCAAGGCCATGTTGGGGGGCGAGCGCGCCGCCGTCGGCGGCTCGATCTTCGCCAGCGTCGATCGCGAAAGCCTGGTGGCCGCCACCGCGCGCGCCCAGCGGACCGGCGGCAAGCCGATCGAGGCGGGGCTGGCACTGCTGGACGGCACCGTCCATTCGGTGCAAGTGCTGGATTTCGGCGAACATCGCGGCGCCGTCATCACCATTCCCTCGGAAGAGCTGCATGCGACAGGCGAGGTCGAACTGGCGCTTGATCTGCACGATGCGCCCCCGGTCGCCGCCTCCCCGGTCGACGACACCTTGCTGGCCGAGTTGCCGGTCCTGGTGCTGGACACCGAGACCACCGGCCTGGATGCGGCCCGCGATTCCATCGTGTCGGTGGGCGCGGTGCGTTGTCACGGCACCCGGATCTATCGCTCGACCGTGCTGGATCTGCTGGTCGATCCCGGACGGCGCATTCCGGCCCGCGCGATCGCCGTCCACGGCATCGACGACGCGATGGTGACCGGCAAGCCTTCGATCGCGCAGGTGTTTCCCGACATTCTGGCGATGATGGCCGGCACGGTGATGGTCGGCCACAATATCGGCTTCGATCTGGCGCTGTTGCACAACGCGGCGGTGCGAACCGGGCAGGCATGGGTGCCGCCGCCGCGTCTCGACATCTTGCTGCTGGCGGCCGCCCTCAATCCTGACGAGACGGCGTTGGAACTGGACCATCAGGCGGCGCGCCTGGGCATCAACATCAGCGGCCGCCACACCGCGCTGGGTGACGCGTTGGTCACGGCGGAAATCTGGGTTCGTCTGGTGCCGCAACTGGAACGGCAGGGCATCAAGACGCTGGGGGCGGCGCGGGCCTTTTCCCGCCAGGCCCGCCAGCAGATGGAACGCCATCGCGAAATGGGATGGGACGAAGACAGCCAAATGGGGGGGAATGCGCGATGAGTGGCGAAACCGGGTTGGAACGTTTGGACAGCTTCGCCTATCGCCATCGTGTCGCCGAGGTGATGGGAACGCCTTTGGCTACCGCGCGCCCGGGTGCGACCATCGCCGAGGCCTCGCGCACCATGGCCGCCAAGGGCATCAGCTCGCTGGTGGTGGTCGATGAACGCGGCCGCCCGGTCGGCATCATCACCGAGCGCGACGTCTTGAAGGCGGTCGCCACCCACCGCCGCGAGGTCGCCGACGTGCCGTTGGGCACCATCATGTCCAGCCCGGTCGCCACCATCCGTTCCGACGCCTTCTCGTATGTCGCCATGGGGCGCATGGACCGGCTGCGGGTCCGCCATCTGGTGGCGGTCGATGAACATGGCATCGGCGTCGGCATGGTCACCGTGCGCGGCTTGATGAAGATGCGCTCGTCCTATGCCTTGCTGGTCGGCGACGAGGTCGATGCCGCCACCAATCCCCAGGACATGCTGGCGGCCAAGATGAAGCTGCCGCGCCTGGCTGGCGAACTGCTGGCCGAACGGGTCGAGGCGCTGGGGGTGGCCCGGGTGCTGACCTCGGTGTTGCGGGCGCTGACCGAGCGGGCCGCCCGCATGGCCGAGCAGAGCATGATCGAAAAGGGCTGGGGGGCGGCACCGGCGCCGTGGAGCCTGTTGCTGCTGGGCTCGGGCGGGCGCCGCGAAAGCCTGTTCGGCGCCGACCAGGACAATGCCATCGTCCATGCCGGCAGCCGCGACGACGATCCGTGGTTCGCCGAACTGGGCAAGCGCATCTGCGACACGCTGGATGCCGCCGGGGTGCCGTTCTGCAACGGCGGGGTGATGGCCTGCAACGGCGAATGGCGTCATAACCAGGCCGGCTGGGAGGAACGCATCACCCAGTGGATCCGCGAGGCCGACGGCAAGGAATTGCTGAACGTCCACATCTTCGTCGATTTCCGCCCGGTCTATGGCGACATCGACCTTGCGACCCGGCTGCGGGCCTATCTGCGCGACCAGGCGGCCAAGTCGCCGCGCTTTCTGCATGCCATGGCCCAGGCCGCCGGTGACATCAAGGCGCCGTTGGGGGTGCTGGGCCAGTTCATCACCAAGGACGGCCGCCTGGACCTCAAGATGAGCGGATTGCTGCCGCTGACCTCGGCGGCCCGCATCCTGGCCTTGAAGCATGGCATCGAGGCCACCGGCACCGGCGAGCGCCTGCGCGCCCTGGCCGAGGGCGGCCACATGTCGGCCGTCGAGGCTGCGTCGCTGCAGGCCAACCACGAGTTGATGGTCCGCATCCTGCTGGAACAGCAGCAGGCCGACCTGGCCGCCGGCATCCCCACCTCGAACCGCATCGATCCCAAGCGGCTGGCCCCGGACGATCGTGATCGCCTGAAGCAGACCTTCAAGACCATCAACGCCTTGAACTGGGTGATGAAGAACGCCTTATCCTCGGTGTAGGAGGCTTGTCGCCATGACCACCCGGCAATGGATCGCGGCAGTTAGCGCCGCCATCGCCCTGGGGGGCTATCTGGCAAGCGCGCTGGTGGTGCGCTGGTCCTTGCTGGCAGCCGGAATCGATGACGAGGCCCTGCTGACCGGCGGCACGGTCAAGGCCGGGGCCGCCGGGTTGGCGCTCGCCCTGGCCCTGCTGGGTCTTTTCCTGCTGGTGGATCGCTGGCTGATCGCCCCGGCCGAGGCCCTGGGCCGCCAGGTCCGGCGCCAGGCGCAATCCAAGCTGGGCGAACATCCGGTCGAAGTGCCGCAAGGTCATCGACTGGGCCCCTTGCCCCAGGCGGTGGTCGCATTGACCGACCAGTTGCGACTGGCCCGGCGCGACATGGTGCGCGCCATGGAGACGGCCACCGCCGAAGTGGCGCGGCAGAAGGAATGGCTGGAAGCCATCTTGCTGGATTTCTCGGACGGGGTGGTGGTGTGCGACCCCCAGCATCGGGTGCTGTTGTACAACCAGGCCGCCGTCCGGCTGCTGCCATCGGTCCAGGCGCTGGGGTTGGGCCGGCCCCTGTTCTCGTGCCTGACCCGCGAGCCGATCCTGCACGCGCTTGAGCGGCTGGAATATCGTCGCGCCGAAGGCGGCGGCGCCGCCGAACTGGTGGCCCCCTTCGTGTGCGCCACCATGGATTCCAGCACCATGCTGCATGGGCGGATGGCGTTGATCCTGGGGCCAGTGCGCGAGGTCGACGGCTATGCCATCACCCTGACCGACATCCGCTCGGAAATCGCCGGCCTGACCCGGATGACCAATCTGCGCCGGGCGCTCGGCTACGGCCTGCGCGGACCGGCGGCCTCGTTGCGGGCGGCGGCCGAGACCCTGGCCGGGTTTCCCGACATGGAGGCTGTCCAGCGCCGGGCCTTCGAGCAGGTCATCGTCGCCGAGGCGACCGAGATCGCCCGCCAGATCGACACCCTGTCGGGCGAGTATCGCGGCCACGAATTGCTGCGCTGGCCGATGGGCGACATCCATTCCGCCGACCTGGCCGCCTGCGTCGGCCGTGCTTTGGCCGAGGACGGTCCGGCCACCCTGACCCTGGTCGGCATCCCGCAATGGCTGCGCGGCGATTCGTTTTCGCTGCTGCTGTTGCTGAAGACCGTGCTGGGCCATGTCCATCGCCTGAACGGCGCCACCGCCTTCGATCTGGAGACCCGGACCACCGAACGCCAGGTCTATGTCGATGTGTCGTGGACCGGCCCGGCGGTGCCGTCGGCGGTGATCGAATCGTGGCAGGACGACCAACTCGACGCCGTCCATACCGGCCTGACCATCCGCGACGTGCTGGAACGGCATGGCACCGACCTGTGGTGCCTGGACCAGGCGGGCGGGCGGGCCTTGTTGCGCCTGCCCTTGCCGCTGCCGGCGGCCGAGCCGCTGAAAGGGCCGTCGCGTCCGTTGCCGCCACGGCCGGAATTCTATGACTTCAGTCCGGTCACCCGGTCCGAGGCGCCGGCATCCATCGCCGACCGCCGCTTGCGCGATTTGGACTATGTGGTGTTCGACACCGAGACCACCGGCCTGCGCCCGACCGATGGCGACGAAATCATCTCGTTGGCCGGGGTGCGGGTGGTCAACCAGCGCATCCTTTCGGCCGAACGGTTCGAGCGGCTGGTCAACCCGAAGCGCAAGATTCCACGCGGATCGATCCGCTTCCACGGCATCACCGACGACATGGTCGCGGACAAGCCACCCATCGAGGTGGTGTTGCCCCAATTCAAGGCCTTTGTCGGTGACGCTGTCCTGGTCGCCCATAATGCCGCCTTCGACCTCAAGTTCCTGCGAATGAAGGAAGCGGCGTCCCAGGTGTCCTTTTCCAATCCGGCCATCGATACGCTGCTGCTGTCGGTGTTGATCGACAGGGAAGAGGAATTCCATTCCCTGGATAGCGTCCTCGATCGTTTTTCCATTCCTGCCCCCAATCGGCACACTGCCCTGGGTGATGCGCTGGCGACTGCCGAACTGTTCATCCGGCTGGTCGATCGTTTGGACTCCATTGGTATTCGCACACTACGCGAATCCATGTCTGCTTCGAACATGGCTGCCGAGATGCGCCAAGTGCAAAAGCACTTTTAAGCATACTTTTTGTATGCCTTAAAAGAGTAAGCAAACCTGACCAAACGCAAGCACTTGCGCGATGTATATGGCTCATATACATTTGCACGCGCAGTTGATCATGCTTTAAGTGCAAAATAAGAAAATGTAATAACTACTGCAATGCAGCATTTGCACTGCAATAACTACCGCCCATTCGGGTGGGTTAAACCTTCGGTGTAGGGGTTTGTACGCATATGGAGTTTGCACTTACTTTGACGCACGAGTTGGTCAAGTTCGCGGGGCTTCTGCTGATCGGCCAGTTTCTCGTCTATGTCATGAGTTTCGGGCGGCACGACACCAATCCCGTCTACAAGGCGATGCGCTTCCTGACCTCGCCGGTGGTCAAGTCGGTGCGCCGCATCACCCCGGCCAAGATCGCCGACCGCCATGTGCCGTTCGTGTCGTTCCTGCTGCTGTTCTGGGCCTGGGTCTTGTTGATCGTCGTGCGCCTGGATATGGCGCAGGGGAGTGTCTGAGCATGAGTCTCGAATCGTGGTACTGCCGGAAAATGGCCATCTTGTGCCTGTACGCCAAGCGCGAGGACCAGGCCATCCATTACTGGGAACGCGCCCGCGCCATCGAGCCCGATGATGCCCGATTGGTGTCGTCGATCGCCCACGCCCACGCCGCCCGTGGACGGCGTGACGTGGCGATCGCCTATCTCAACAAGGCGGTCGAGATGGATTCCAGCCAGCCGGGGACCTGGTTCAACCTGGGCTACCTGCTGCAGGAAGCCGGCCAGGAGGCCGAATCCCTTGTCGCGCTGCGCCGTGCCACCGAACTGGACCCCAAGCTGGACCGGGCCTGGTACGGCCTGGCCCTGTCGCTGATCAAGCTGGGGCAGGTCGATGAGGCGGTGACAGCCCTGAAACGAAATACCGAACTGCAGCCGATGAGCCCGTACGGCTGGTACCAGTTGGCCCATGCCTATTTGCGCCTGGATCAGCGCGACAAGGCGGAACGGGTCATTCTGCGGCTCGCGAAATTTGAACCCAAGGTTGCCCTTCAGTTGGAGCAAGAGACGGGCATCCCATCGGGGGTCAAACTGCCCTTTTAGCGGGGCCAATAACATAAACCATCAACCATAGTGACCCGGTCAATGTCGGGATATGGGGAGGAAGCATGCAGCTCACGCAAAAACATGAAGAGTACTGGCACAAGAATCTAAAGATCACGGCAGTCTTGCTTGGCCTTTGGTTCTTCGTGACTTTCGTCATCGCCTGGTTCGCTCGCGAACTGAACTTCAACTTCTTGGGTTGGCCATTCAGTTTCTGGGTCGGCGCTCAGGGTGCGCTGATCGTCTATGTCTGGATCATTTGGTACTATGCCAAGTACATGAATAATCTGGATCAGGAATATGGGGTCGAGGAGGGAGAAGACTAATGGCTGGTATTCCAGGCGATGCGCCCTCCGCGGCGCCCACCCAATCCATCAAAAGCTTTCAGTCCCAGCTGACCAAGGTCTACGGTTTCTATACCGGCGGCTTCATCGGCTTCGTGATTTTACTGGCGATCGCCGAGGCCATGGGTATGCCCAGGGCATGGATCGGCTATTCGTTCCTGGTCATGACGGTGCTGCTCTATGCCGGTATCGGCATCATGAGCCGCACCAGCGATGCCGATGAATATTACGTCGCCGGCCGCCGCGTGCCGGCGGTGTTCAACGGCATGGCCACCGGTGCCGACTGGATGAGCGCGGCCTCGTTCATCGGTATGGCCGGCACCCTTTACCTGACCGGCTATTCCGGCCTGGCCTTCATCATGGGCTGGACCGGTGGTTACTGCCTGGTGGCGCTGTTCCTGGCGCCCTACCTGCGCAAGTTCGGTCAGTTCACCATCCCCGACTTCCTGGGCGCCCGCTTCGGTGGTCACGGCCCACGGTTCGTCGGCATCGTCATCGCCATTCTGTGCTCGTTCACCTATGTCGTGGCGCAGATCTACGGTGTCGGTCTGATCACCACCCGCTTGTCCGGCGTCGATTTCACGCTGGGCATCTTCGTCGGTCTGGGCGGTATTCTGGTCTGCTCGTTCCTTGGCGGCATGCGTGCCGTCACCTGGACCCAGGTGGCCCAGTATGTCATCTTGATCATCGCCTACATGGTTCCGGTAGTGTGGCTGTCGGTCAAGCAGACCGGCGTGCCGATTCCGCAGGCGGTGTACGGCTTCCAGTTGGCCAAGGTCACCGAGCTTGAAGTCAAGCTCAACGCCGACCCCAAGGAACTGGAGGTTCGCGGCATCTTCAAGAAGCGGGCCGACGACGCCAAGGCCAAGTTGGCCGACATTCCGAAGTCCCTGGCCACCGGCAAGGCCGCCCTGGAACAGGGTGTTGCCGATGCCAAGGCGTCGGGTGACGCAGCTGCGGTGACCAAGGCGGAAGAGGCCTTGGCCAAGTTCCCGAAGGACGAGGCTTCGGCCAAGGCCGCCTGGAGCAAGGAAGCCGCCGTGGCCGCCCGTGCCAACCCGATCGCCGCCCACGGCGAGGCCTTCGCCGCCAAGGACGAGGCCGCGCGGGCCATCGCCAAGAAGAACTTCCTGGCGCTGATCTTGTGCTTGATGGTCGGCACTGCCGCCCTGCCGCACATCCTGATGCGCTATTACACCACGCCGTCGGTCCGCGCCGCCCGCGCCTCGGTGACGTGGTCGCTGTTCTTCATCTTCCTTTTGTACTTCACTGCCCCGGCCCTGGCCGTGCTGGTGAAATACGTGGTCTATCATGACGTGGTCGGCACGGCCTTTACCGCCTTGCCGGCATGGGTCGCCAACTGGGCGGCGGTTGATCCGGCCTTGTTGTCGATTTCCGATGTTAACAAGGACGGTATTTTGCAGTTGGCGGAAATCGCCATCGGCGGCGACATCGTGGTGCTGGCCACCCCGGAAATCGCCGGTCTGCCCTATGTCGTGTCGGGCCTGGTGGCCGCCGGCGGTCTTGCCGCCGCGCTGTCCACCGCCGACGGTCTGCTGCTGACCATCGCCAACGCGTTGAGCCACGATCTGTACTACAAGATGATCGATCCCAACGCCCCGGTGGCCCGTCGCGTCATGCTGTCCAAGACCCTGCTGCTGGTCGTCGCCGTCATGGCGGCCCTGGTGGCGGCGCAGAAGCCTGCCGACATCTTGTTCCTGGTGTCTGCGGCCTTCTCGTTGGCGGCTGCCGGCTTCTTCCCGGCTTTGACCCTGGGTATTTTCTGGCGGCGTGCCACCGGCATTGCCGCCACCCTGGGCATGAGCGCCGGTGTCGGCATCACCTTCTACTACATGGCCACCACCCAGCCGTGGCTGCGCGAGATGTTCTTCGGAATTCCCCGCGCCGTTCCGGCCAATCTGTGGTGGGACATCAACCCGATCTCGGCCGGTATCTTCGGTATCCCGCTGGGCTTCGTGGTGATCATCCTGGTGTCCATGGTGACCAAGGCGCCGTCTGAAGAAGTTCAGCGTCTGGTCGATGACGTTCGCTATCCGAACCTGAAGCGGGCGTAAGGTAATCACCCCACCCCATGGCGTAAGTGAAAGCCGCCATGGGGTGGGATTTTTTCCGCATTGGTGTAGGTTATTTGCAGTAGTTATTGGTTGGTGTATTTGTGTCAAACAGTAATTGACTCTGCCGTCATTTACGGGTTAGCATTCGCTTAGAGTCACTTCTTGGCCCCGCGTTTTTTGGCTGCGTGTTGTGGCGGCGCGGATTGTTCTTTAGCTGTGGCTTTGACCCCGCACCTTGAAAGCAGCCCCGGCCTTGTGCCGGGGCCTTTTTCAGTTCCACCGTCCGTCGTGGGTATGGTCGCCGATCACCTCGAGCAGCTGGCCGCGGACCGCGCCGGCGGCGGCCGAGAGCGGCCGGTCGGTGGCGTGGGCCAGCGAGATGACCCGCTCGATCTCGGGGCGTCGGATCAAGATGGTGTCCAGGCGCTCTGCCAGCGGGCCGTGGCGGGCGAAGCGCTGCGACAAGATGGTGTAGCCGACGCCGTCGGCCACCAGCGCCTTGATCTGGTCCAGCCCGTCCAGTTCGACCACCACGTTGGGTGGGCGGCGGCGGATGGTGGCGGCGCGTTCCAATTCCTCGCGCACGCCATGCGGGCGGCTGGGCATGATCAGTGGCAGATCCAGCACCCGATCCATCTCGATGGGGCGATGGGATGCCATGATCCCGGCGCCCTGCGGGCCGACCAGGCACAGGCTTTCGCGGACCAGGAACTCGGTGGCGAGGCCGGGCGGCGGCTGGGCGGCGAACATCACCGCCAGATCGACCGCGCCCGACAGCACCCATTCCTGCATGTGGCCGGACAAGGCCTCGACCACCTTCAGGCGGATGTCGGGGAAGCGCTCGCGCACCCGTTTGACCAGCGGCACCGTCAAGATGGTGCCCAGCGAGGTGGGGATGCCGATCACCGCCGGGCCGGCCGGCAGGGCCTGGCCGCCCCGCACCTCGTCGGCCAGGCTGGTCATCTGCTCCAACAAGGCCTGGGCGCGCCGCGCCAGCCGCAGGCCGCTTTCGGTCGGTACCACGCCACGGGTGGTCCGGTGCAGCAGGCGGCAGCCGAACTCGGCCTCCAGCCGCTTCAGGTGCAAACTCAGGGCCGGCTGGGCGACGTGCAGCATCTCGGCGGCCCGGGACAGCGAGCGGTGCTCGACGATGCCCAGGAAATAGCGCAGGTGGCGAAGGTCGGCCATTGCGATAGAAATCCGTTATGGCAGCGATAGAAAAGATATTTTTCCAAATATACCAGGCATGGGCCACCCTGTCTCGCACCACACCAAGGAGACCGCCGCCGTGCAAAGCTTTCGCTGGGACGACCCCTTCCTGCTTGATGCCCAATTAACCGAGGACGAGAAGCTGATCCGCGATTCGGCCCGATCCTATTGCCAGGACAAATTGCAGCCGCGCGTCATCGCCGCCTTCCGCGAGGAGCGCTTCGACCCGGACATCATGGCCGAGATGGGCGAGATGGGCCTGCTGGGTCCGACCATCCCGGAAGAATATGGCGGGCCGGGGGTCAACCACGTCGCCTATGGCCTGATCGCGCGCGAGGTCGAGCGGGTCGATAGCGGCTATCGCTCGGCCATGAGCGTGCAGTCGTCCCTGGTGATGCACCCGATCTACGCCTACGGCACCGAGGAGCAGAAAAAGACCTGGCTGCCCCGGCTGGCCACCGGCCGGGTGATCGGCTGCTTCGGCCTGACCGAGCCCGATGCCGGATCGGATCCGGGGTCGATGCGGACCCGGGCCAGGAAGGTCGATGGCGGCTATGTGCTGACCGGCACCAAGATGTGGATCACCAATTCCCCCATCGCCGACGTCGCCATCGTCTGGGCCAAGTCCGACGCCCATGACGGCAAGATCAAGGGCTTCATCGTCGAGCGCGGCGCCAAGGGCTTCTCGACCCCCAAGATCGAGGGCAAGATGAGCCTGCGCGCCTCGATCACCGGCGAGATCGTGCTGGACGAGGTGTTCGTTCCCGAAGATGCCCTGCTGCCCGGGGCCACCGGCCTGGCCGGGCCGTTCGGCTGTCTGAACAAGGCGCGCTATGGCATCGCCTGGGGGGTGGTCGGCGCCGCCGAATTCTGCTGGCACGCCGCCCGGCAATATACCCTGGACAGGAAGCAATTCGGCCGGCCCCTGGCCGCCAATCAATTGATCCAGTTCAAGCTGGCCAACATGCAGACCGAGATCACCCTGGCCCTGCAGGCGGCGCTACGGGTCGGACGGACCATGGATGACGGCAGCTGGGCCCCCGAGATGATCTCGCTGATCAAGCGCAACAATTGCATCAAGTCGCTGGACATCGCCCGCCTGGCCCGCGACATGCACGGCGGCAACGGCGTTTCCGACGAGTTCCAGGTGATCCGTCATATGGTAAACCTGGAGACGGTCAACACCTATGAAGGCACCCAGGATGTGCACGCCCTGATCCTGGGCCGTGCCCAGACCGGCATCCAGGCCTTTTCAGGGTAAGCGGGAGGCCACATGGCCCAAGCATTGTCGCATTTGCGTGTTCTCGATCTCAGCCGCGTGCTGGCCGGACCTTGGTCCGGCCAGTTGCTGGCCGATCTGGGCGCCGAGGTCATCAAGGTTGAAAAGCCGGGCGAGGGCGACGACACCCGCGCCTGGGGGCCGCCCTTTCTGAAGGACAAGGACGGCGCCGACACCCACGAAAGCGCCTATTACCTGTCGACCAACCGCGGCAAGCGCTCGCTGGCCATCGACTTCACCCAACCCGAGGGGCAAGAACTGGTGCGCCGGTTGGCCGCCCGGTGCGACGTGGTCATCGAGAATTTCAAGGCCGGCGGTCTGGCCAAGTACGGCCTGGATTACCCGTCCTTGAAGGCGGTCAAGCCCGACATCGTCTATTGTTCCATCACCGGCTTCGGCCAGGACGGCCCCTATGCCCAGCGCGCCGGCTATGATTTCCTGGTCCAGGGCATGGGCGGGTTGATGAGCCTGACCGGCGAGCCCGACGGCGAGCCGATGAAGGTCGGCGTGGCGCTGACCGACATCTTCACCGGCATGTATGCCTCGGTCGCCATCCTGGCCGCCCTGGCTCACCGCGACCGCACCGGCCAGGGCCAGCATATCGATCTGGCCCTGCTGGACGTCCAGGTGGCGGTGCTGGCCAACCAGGCCAGCAATTATCTGGTCGGCGGCATCGTTCCCCAGCGGCTGGGCAATTCCCATCCCAACATCGTGCCCTACCAGGCCTTCGCCACCAGTGACGGCCACGTCATCTTGGCCATCGGCAACGATTCCCAGTTCCAGCGCTTCTGCACGGTGGCCGGCTGCCCGGCCCTGGCCGAGGACCCGCGTTTCGCCACCAATGCCGGCCGAGTGCGCGAGCGCGAGACCTTGATCGCGCTGCTGCGCCCGATTCTGGCCGCGCGCCCGATGGCCGAGTGGATCGAGGTGCTGGAAGTGGCCGGCGTACCGTGCGGACCGATCAACACTCTGGCCCAGGTGTTCGACAATCCGCAGGTGCGCCATCGCGGCATGGTGGCGGGCCTGGACCATCCGCTGGCCGGTCGCGTCGATCTGGTCGCCAACCCGATCCATTTCTCCGAGACCCCGGTGACCTATGACCGGGCGCCGCCGCTTTTGGGCGCCGACAGTGCAGGGGTGCTGGCCGATATTCTGGGGCTGGACCCGGCCGCCATCGCCGACTTGCGCGCCAAAGGCATCCTTGGCGGTTAGCGGTTTCACGCCAAGCGTGAACACGCGACTAGCCAGAGCGGCGCCTGAGCGGCCCGGCACGGGCCAAGCATAAGACTCTAGATCGGGTTCCGCCCGGGCGGAAAACGGTCTAGTCGGGCTCGACCAGGCCGCGCAGGGCGTAGCGGCGGCGTTCGTCGGTGGGATAGGCATCCCCCAGGCGGGAGCGCGGAATCTTCTCGTGCAGCGGCGGCGCGCCGAACAGGCTGAACCTGGCCCACAAGGCCAGGCGCGGCGCCCGTACCGGCTCCTCGCCGCGATGGAAGCCGAAGGTGTCGGTCATGAAGGAACTGCCGGCCGGTCCGGTCAGGTGGCGGACATGGTCCTTCCAGACTTCCAGATAGAACTCGTCGGGTTCGGCGCCGCAGAAATCGTTGGTCTGCAGCCGTTCGGCGGTCATGTGCCAGCGGTTGCCTTCCAGCACCTCCTTGGTGCGGCGGAAATTGTTGCTGCCGGCCAGATAGGTGTGGGGGCCGGTCTCCATGTCGACGTCGGTCAGGTACATGAAGGCGGTGCAGACCTTGCCGTGGTCCCAGTCGCGATGGAAGTGCTGGCCGTATTTGATGTCGGCATATTGGCCGGGAAACGACCACCAGATGTTGACCGAGTAAAGGGTCGGGGCGGCGCCCAGGAAGGCGGTGGCGGCGTCTAGAATGCGCGGCTGCAGCAGGAAATCCAGAAGATGCGGCGCCATCATCAAGGTGGGGAAGGCATAGGCGCCGAAGCGGAAGGCCTCGGCGCCCAGGCCGATGGTGCGCGGCACATGGTCGGACCGGCGCACCGCCGCATTGAAGGATTCGTAGACGTGGGTGTTATAGACCGGGCATTCCAGCAGATATTCGCGCAATTCCTCGAGTTGGTCGGCCGGCAGGCCGGCGCCCAAATTGTAGATGCCGTCTTCTTCCAATTGGTGGGCGGCATCCTGGGCCGTCTGTCCGACCGGATCCGAGGGAATCTGCTGATTGACCGCCTCGGCCAGGACGTTGGCCCACACTCGGCGCTGGTCGTCGCTGAGCGAGTTGATGAATTGGTGCCCGACCTCGGACATCGAGCGCAGGAACATCATGGCCGTGCGCGCATCGATTTTGCCAAAATCTTCGGTCTGCATCCTGATCCACTCCCATCGACCACACGAAGCTGGGCCAAAGAATCGCACGCCAAGGGTAAAGGGGAGGTGTAGACGATGCGCCGCGGTATTTGATCCGCCGGGGGGCTTCCGGGTCGTTACCCGCCAAGCCCCTCAAGCAGTCCGGTAACGACTGCTCGCGGCCCCGGCAACGAGCTTTGGGCGACACCATCAACTCCCTCTGGGCAGTTCCACATGGAAAGCCGTTCCTTCGCCCAGTGAAGATTCCACCCAGATACGGCCATTATGCTGGTCGACAATCTTTTTGCAGATAGCGAGGCCGATGCCAGTTCCCTCGTACTTATCGGGGGTGTGGAGCCGCTTGAACACGCCGAAAATGGTGTCGTGATAGATCTGCTCGATGCCGATGCCGTTATCCCTGACCGTCACGACATGGCTCATGGGGCCGGTCGCGGCGGTGATGGTCACCACGGGAGGGCGTTCCGGCAGGCTGTACTTGATGGCGTTGCCGATCAGGTTCTGGAACAGCCGGACCAGATCGGCGGGGTCGCATTGAATCATGGGCAGCGCTCCCACGATATCCACCCTGCCATTGGCGTCGATGATGTTGGAGTGCAGATTGGCGCAGGACTCGTGCACGACTTCGCTCAAAGCGACGAGTGCGACAGGCTTGGCGTTGCGGCCGATCCGCGAGAACTCCAGCAGATCAACGACCAACTGGTCCATGCGCACCGCTCCGTCATGAGCAAAGGCGATGAACTCACGGGCATCGGCGTCCAACTTGTCCCCATAGCGGCGCTCCAGCAGGGAGACGTAACTGGAAACCTGACGCAGCGGAGAACGTAGATCGTGGGATGCGATATAAGCGAATTGCTCCAACTCGGCATTCGAGCGGGCAAGATCGCGACGGATGGCGTCTTCTTCCAGCACGGCACCGATCCAACGCGCCAATAGCCGCATGAACTCCTTGTCGCCATCGTCGAAATCCCGTGGACTCGATGTCGTGGAACAGAAGTTCACCGTGCCATAAGCCTTGCCCCGGACACGGATCGGGACTCCGACATAGCTTTCAAGTCCATGGGTACGGTAACAGGGATGATCAGCATGGGGCGAGCGCGCCCAGTGGGCGATGGCGACCACATCGTCCTGCTCCATCACCAGGGCGCAATACGTGCTGGCGAGGTCAAAATCGGCCATAGCCGTTTCTTCGGAGGCAGAGTGATGCTCAACGGTGAACCGGCTGCCTTCAACCCGGCTGATCATTCCCATGGAAAGGTCCAGGTGCCGCCGCCCCAGGTCGAGGGCATCGGCCAGCTTTTGCGATGCCGGCCCAGGAGGCAGGGCAGCGATCTCGCTCAACACCCGAAGATTCTCGTATTGGCGGCGCAACAGCGCCGTCCGATCGGTCAATGCCAGCTCAATACGCTTGCGCTCGGTGATGTCCTCGTGAACCAGTACGACTTCCGGAACGGAATCGCCCTGTCCGAGGATAGGATAGGCATAGCCGTGCACCCAGCGGTCTTCGCCTTGCTCGCCGTCGGCAACGACATGAATGGCCGAAATTTCCAGGCTGCGCCCCGCTAAACCCTCAACAAGAAGACTCTCCGCGCCTATCTGGTTGAGAACAGGATGCCCACCACCAGCGACAGGGATGGAGGAAGCCTGCCCCCATAACCTTACCCAAGCCCGGTTCGACATTCGAGGAACCGACTCGGCATCGACGATCTGGATGGCCAGGGGGCTTTGTTCAAAGATGGCGCGAAATCGAATTTCGGACTCCCGTAACGCCATTTCGGCCCGGTTGCGCTCAGTGACGTCCATGGCGGTAGAAAGACAGCGCCACCCTTCGCCCCACCCATCACCCAACCGGACGCTTTCCAGGTTCACCGGAAAAGGGGGGCGCTGATCCGGCAACAGCCATAGCTCGGTGGAGGCGCGCCCGACGCTTCGCACCGTGGCGAAATGATCGTCCAGGTCATGACGGCATTTCTTGTCGATGAACAGCAGGAACGGCTTGCCGGCGATACGGCCCTTGGTTCTGCCCAGCATCCCCATTCCGGTGATATTGGCATCCACCACCGAGACGTTATCGTCGATGATGAAATAGCCGACGGGCGAATATTCGAACAGGTCGCGATAGCGGGCGCTGACCTTCTCGATATGCCCCTGGGCCTGGTGAAGCTCCTCGTTCTGCGCCCGCAACTCCTCTTGATGAACTTGGAGGTTATGCAGGGCTTCCGTCATTCGTCGTTGGACACCGTCCAGCGGCCGATTACGTAGCGCCTCGACCTCCTTGAGGAGTGCTAGATTCTCAGCCTCAAGCTGAGCCTTAGTTTTCGATTTACCACTTCTACCCATCATCTTAGTATGACGATCATGAATATCTTTCCCGTAACTATGACAGGCGACCTCAGCATAAAAGAAATAGCCATAGGATGCGACAAATTATAAGGTTCCTAACAAAGGCGGCAGGGTTCATATGCGGTCATTAACGGGCATTTGGGGGCGATAATGGCACGTAAGCCGAGTGCGCAAAGCTCTGCGCTGAATGAGACATCCATCGGGGCAGAGCCGGATGCGGTTGTCGAAGTCTCCAAGAAGACAAGGGCGCGCCGCAGCAACCTGTATGTTGTAGGGGTCGGTGCCTCGGCGGGCGGGCTGGAAGCCCTGCGCCCCTTCGTGGCCAATCTGCCGTTTGCGGTCAACATGGCCTATGTCATCGTCCAGCATCTATCGCCGGCCTATCGCAGCATGATGGTCCAGCTATTGGCGCGCGAGACCAAGTTGCCGGTGGAGGAGATCAAGGACGGCACCGTCCTGGTCGCCAACACCATCTACATCACCCCCCCCAACAAGGACGTCCGGGTCAAAAATTCGACGCTGTGGCTGCGTGAGCCTTCCGCCCCGCTGGGGCCGAAGCCGTCGGTGGATGTGTTCTTTGCCTCTCTGGCCGAGGATCGCGGCCAGCACGCCATAGGGGTGATCCTGTCGGGAACCGGCAGCGATGGTGCGCACGGGATGCGTGCCATCAAGGCCAGTGGCGGCCTGACCGTAGCCCAAGAACCCGAGACGGCCAAATATGATGGAATGCCCAAGGCAGCCATCGATTCCGGCTGCGTCGACCAGACCTTACCGCCCGATGGAATCGGCCCTGAACTGGCCTCCATCTCACGCTTTCCCAGGCCCGTGGTTAGCCAGAAGTCGGAAGAAACCAAGACCCAGGATACCGTCAACGAGATCTTCCTGTTGGTCAGGAAGCGGACCGAGGTGGATTTTTCCCAATATAAATTGAACACAGTGCGTCGTCGCCTGGAACGTCGCATGGCCGCCAATCGGATTGAGACCCTGGACTCCTATCTGGATTTCGTCCAGCGCAACCCGACTGAGTTGGATCTGTTGTGCAAGGACATCTTGATCTCGGTCACCTCATTCTTCCGCGACACCAAGGCGTTCGAGGACATTAAGGTGACGCTGGCAGAGCTTCTGGCGACCAAGCGCCCTGGTGACAGTATCCGCATTTGGGTTCCGGCCTGCGCCACCGGCGAGGAGGCCTATACCTTTGCCATGATGTTGACCGACCTGCTGGGGGATGGCGCCAAATCCTACAAAATCCAGGTCTTCGCCACCGACATCGACATGGACGCCATGCGCCACGCCCGCAAGGGCACCTATTCCGCAACCGCGGTCGAGGGACTGGATCGGGGGTATGTCTCGAAATACTTCGACGCCATGGGCCAAAATTATCAGATCAAGAAGCCCATCCGCGAGATGGTCGTCTTCGCCCGCCAGGATCTGATCAAGGACCCGCCCTTCGTCAAGATTGATGTTGTCAGCTGTCGTAATGTCCTGATCTATTTCAATTCTGATCTTCAGGACCGCATCTTCCAGGTCTTCCACTACGCCATCAATCCGGAAGGGCATTTGTTTCTCGGAAAGTCAGAATCGGTCGGCCATTGCACTGACCTGTTCAGGTCCATCAAGACCACCTCCAAGATCTTCCAAAAACGGATGGGCAGCCCACGCTCCAGCAATCCGGTATTCGGGGCCTTCCGGCTCAAGGTCTCCGAATCCGCAGAAACTATGCTGCCGGTAGGGGGGGCATCCATCGAATCCATCGTCCGCGATGGTTTCGTCAAGTCGTGCATGCCCGCCAGCGTGGCAATCAATGAGAACCTGGACATTCTCTTCTATCACGGCGACGTGGACAGCTTCGTCCGCTTCCCCCAGGGGCGCCCCAACCAGAATCTGGGCAAGCTGATCGCCGACGATTTCCGCATCGACCTTCGTGGCTTGGTCCACCGCGCCCGTGAGTCCAAAGCCATGGTCATGGGGAGTAAGCGCTCCCTTCGGGTCCGCGAGGGCGACATAATCGCTCGACTGGTGGTTCGGCCTCTTCTTTCTGATGCGGGAAGCGAAGGGCTGTTTCTGGTCAGTTGCGAGAAGGTTGAAGCCGTGGTCGAGGGCGCTCCGGTCGAGGCGGCATTGCCTCCTGGCGGTGAGACGCGTCTGAACGAGTTGGAGCAAGAGCTGACCGCCACGCGAGAGCATCTTCAGACTGTGGTGGAGGAGTTGGAGACCTCCAACGAGGAGCTTCAGGCCCTCAACGAAGAAATGCAGGCAGCAAACGAGGAACTGCAATCCTCCAACGAGGAGCTTGAAACCTCCAATGAGGAATTGCAATCCACCAACGAGGAACTGACCACCGTCAACGAAGAGCTTCAGGTCCGCACCTCCGATTTGGGCGCGGCCAATGCCGATCTCCAGAACATCCAGAACAATGTCGGCTTTCCCATGCTGGTCGTTGATAAGGGGCTGCGGATCACTCGCTTTACCCATCAGGCCGCCCGACTTTTCGGGCTGCTGCCTTCCGATGCGGGGCAGCTGATCACGGCGGTGCCTAGCCAATTTCATATTAAGGACCTACGTAATCTGCTGATGACCGTGGTTTCCAGCGGATTATCCCATGAGGACATTATCGAAGCCGAGGGGTGCATCTATCGTATGGGGATTGTCCCCTATCGGGACCTGCGGGAGCAGACGGCGGGGGCTATCCTTACCTTTATCGATGAAACCGCCCTGCGCACCACCCAGAAGAGCCTGGAAGATACGGTTGTAAGTCTGCGCAGCACTCAAGATGAGCTGCGTGAGGCCAAGGAAATCGCCGAAAGCGCCAACCGCGCCAAATCGGAGTTCTTGGCCAATATGAGCCACGAATTGCGCACCCCGCTTAATGCCGTGCTGGGATTCGCCCAGATCATGGCCGACGAGATGTGGGGTGAAATCGGCAATGAACGATACAAGGAATATGTGGGAATCATCGTCAACAGCGGCCAGCACCTGCTGTCGCTGATTGGGCAGGTCCTCGAAATGTCGGTGATCGAGGCTGGGCGCGCCACCATTCGCGAGAGTTCCGTCAATCTAATCGATGTCATCACAAGCTCGATTCGGCTGCTGTCATCCCAGGCAGAGGAAAGCAACGTCAAAATGACTGCGTTTGTTCCAGAAGAACTGCCGTTATTGCGTGGAGACATCACAGCAATCCAGCGGGTTTTAATCAATCTTCTTGGCAACTCACTTAAATTTACCAAGTCTGGTGATTCTATTACCTTGACGGCCACTCAGGACCAGAGCGGCGTGACCATCTGCGTCAAGGATACCGGCATCGGCATCAGTCCCGCTGACTTAGATCGAGTATTGATGCCGTTTGAGCAGGGCGGCCAGCGGGTTCTGCGCAAAGAGAGCGAGGGGGTTGGTCTTGGCCTGCCCATCTCCAAGTCGCTTATGGAGTTGCACAACGGCACCCTCACCATCGACAGTATCGAGGGTAAAGGCACCACCGCCTGCATCCACTTCCCAGGCTCGCGAGTTATAGCCATCAGTGACGCGGCTGTATGACAAAGAGCCAGAAATCCTCCGTTACGCAAATCTCCGATTTGGTGTCGCGCTTATCGGGAATGCGCTGCGCCGTTTCCGGGGCGATCTTAGACAACTAGCCCAAGGCTTCGCCGATGATCTCGAACTTCCGCTCCGCCGCCGAATAAACCAATTCGTTTTCAGTGAAGGTTGCCGCGTCGAGCCCGTCCAGGAAACGCATAATCGCATCAGCCGCCTGCTGGATGTCCCACAGATAGGCCCGTGCGTCACGGGGCGTAAACCACCTCGCGCGTCTGGTAGACCGAGGCCAGGATAAATGGGTTACGTAGCGCCCCGGATTCCACCAAGTCCACTGGACGTTTCAGCAGACGTTCAAGCGCCGCTGCAAGACCGAAATATTGCTCCAACGGCGAGATGTCGGACACCACCGGGTCGAAGGCCACCAGGAAATCGGCGTCGCTAGCCACGGGATCGAAGTCCTCCTCTCGCGCGGCCGAGCCGAACACCTCAAGCCGCCGCACCGGAACCTGTCAATGAATCCGCGACACTGCGTCTGACAATTTAGGCAGCAATTCTCTCAGCTGGCGGATTGATCCAGACGGCATTGGGCGGGGCTGGCGGCTGCGGCGGCTTGCAT
>NZ_LWQU01000145.1 GCF_001650635.1 Magnetospirillum moscoviense
GTCCGTACCGCCTTGATTTCTATATCAGATTTGGCAGTCGCTGTCACGAAATCGCAGCACCATCTGGGAAATCCGGGCTTAGGAAAGTCATCTGCAAGGGCAGGCAAAAGGCTGCGCAAGTGCTGCGCGGCAGCATCGACGCGGCCGGTGAGCAAGAGGGCGGTGCCGAGATTCACGCCAACCTCCTCGACATTATGCAGTCCGAAGACCGCCAACCCCCGATAGGCGTTCTTGGTCAGTTCCAGGGCTAATTCCAGGTCGCCCGATTCTGCGGCTACCGCTCCCATGTTGGCTTGCGCCGTCAGGGCGCCGAACTGGTCGCCATCTTCTAAAAAGCGAATCTTCGCCTTTTGCAGCTGACTTTGGGCGCGTGCCAAGTCTTTCCCTTCACCCCACATATAGCAGGCAGCCGTGCTGCGCAGGAAGTAGCCGTAGCATCTGGATTGTGCAGCGCGCGCGTCGGCCTTTTCACGGACTTCCAGCCACTTGAACAATTGCTTGATGGTGGCCAGGCGCCGCTTGACGCTGGTTTCCTTCAATCCCTCGTCGTTCAGCATGCCGCCGATATAGCGGCGCAGCCTGTCGCGATCGATCTCGCCGACCGGGACTGCGGAACCCAATCTTGCCCGCGCGTGGGCCAAGTCGGTGTCATAGGCCCGGAGCGTGTGGGACGACAACGTCTTGGCAACTCGGCAATGATCGAGAAAGCGGACGGCTGCGTCCGAAAAGGTGATGTCCAAGATTTCCGCCCCCAGGATGAACCCAGGAGCCTTGTCCCAGGATAGCGGGCCAAGAACAATTCACCATTCGGTATAAAATCACTCAGTTGAGCTGTCTGGATATTCGCTGTATTTGCGAATATCTATGTAATTACCACTCATGGCCTGCTTCACGCCCGGCCTAAATCCAAATGATGGAGGAATCACTGTCTGCTGCCGCCTGACGCTGTCACGCGTCCAGCCCCGGCCGTCACACCTCGCAGGTGGCGAGGTGGACCAGGAAGTGGCCGATCAGGTGGTGCGGGTCCGAGCCGAATTCCTTGCGGAACGCGGCGTCGTCGGTCGGGGCGATTTCGGTCAGCGGCCGGAACAGAGCCTGGAAAAAAGCGCAGAATTCGCGGTTGCCGAACACGCGCGGTTCTTCACTATGGTCGATCTCGCGGGTGACGAAGGCGCTTTGGCCCAGGCTGACCGTGGTCGGCGTGTATTGCATCAGCTTGATGAACCAGTCCTTGCGCAGCTCCCACCGCTTGAACGAGGTGGCGATGCGGGTCAGCGTGTGCCACTGGATGCGCTTGGCCTGGGGATCGGCGTAGAACAGGTCCCAGTGGAACTGGTCGCCCAGTTCTTCCTTCATGCCGGCGACGATCGCCTTGCACTGGTCGCCGTATTTCTGGGCGTCGTCGCCCAGTACCAGATGGAAGAACGAGAACACGTTGGGCAGCATGTCGCGGTCCAGCCGGCCGTCCTGCAGATCCTCGTTCAACGGGTGGATCATCAGGCGGCCATAGGCGTTGGTCCGTTCCTGGGCCAGCTTGTCCTGCTCGACGGCGTCGATGATCTCGGTATAGGCGTGGCGGTAGAATTCGTCGAAATGGGCGCCGGCCTTCAATCCTTCGACGATGTCGTGCAACGACTTCATGCCGATCGGCTGGCCGTGATAGGCCGCCTCCGCCGCCTTCAGCAGCGCGTCAAGGACGTGGTTGGTGGTCTGACGCAAAAGGCGCGGCCCGCGCGTACCCATGAAGCCCAGTCCAAAACAGTCGAGTCATTGATCAGACTGCCACCCAAGAGGTTAACAACCCCCAAAGGTGAAACTGGGTGTTCCACCATATTCGGCCAGCTCGACGATGATCCCGTCGGGGTCGGGCACATAGGCCATGCGCTTGCCCACCGGCACGATGGCGCGCGGCACCTCGATTGCCGGCGGCGGCGTCTCCAGCCGGGCCAGGCAGGCATCCAGATCATCGACCCGGATGGCGACGTGGCGCAGCCCGGTGGCGGCGTGGTCGGACAGGTCGGCTTCTGTCGTCCCTTCGGGGGTGGCGAAGGCCAGCAACTCGATCCGGCAGCCGCCGTCGGGGGCATCCAGGATGATGCAGCGGGCACGGGCGCCGTCGATGCCGGTCAGGCGGTCGAACCACTCGCCCTCGAGCCAGCGATCCATCACCGGCGCCAACCCCAGCAGCCGGCCATAGAAATCCCTGGATGCCACCGGGTCGGTCACCACCAGGTTGACATGGTCCAGCAGGGTCATTTCGGCAGGTCGTTATAGAAGGCGATCAGTACCGGCGCCTTGCGCTCGCGCTCGATGTCGGATCGGCCCAGTGTCTGGATCAATTGCCTGATGAATACCCGATCGACCTTGGGGAAGTCGAAAAAGGCCTTGATGGCCAAAAGGTCGCCGCCATGGTGCTCCAGCCGTTCGATCTGCGCCAGCAGCCCGTCGCGGAACGATCCCGGGCGGCCGTAATCGGATCTGCTCTTGGGCTGGAATTCCTGCTCGTACAATTGCGCCAGCGATTCCCAGGCCGCCGCCAGCACCTCGCCATCCAACAGCAAGATGCGTTCCAGCGCCGGGATGTCGGCCGGATAAGGCGGGATATAGCCGCGCTTGGCGGCGTCTTCCTGGAAATCCGGCCAGGGATCGTCATGGGCCTGGCGCGGGCGCGGCTTGCCGTCCTTGCCCTTCAGGGCCGCGTCCGGATGCAGGCTGGCCCAGCGGCTGTGCCATTGATGCATGATCGGGTTGTTGATGTCCTGGGACTGCGCCATGCCGATCAGGCGGGCGGCGGCGCCGTCCTCGGTCCAGTCGCGGGTGTTGGCCAGTTCCTTCAGCCGGCGGCTGCCGCGCATGGTCGGCAGCACGCATTCGCGCACCACCTTGTCGAAACAGGCGGCGAAGCCGGGTGCGACGATGAAGGGCGGCGGGATGTGGTGGCGGGTGCCGGTGACCGCCAGCACCGTCAGGGTACGGCGGAGATAGCGGGATATGGCTTCGTCGAACAAGGTGGGAAAGTCGCCGAACGACAGGCTGGACAGGTCTTCGTCGGCGGGGGGCAGCCGGTCCATGACCGCTTCGGTGGTTTCCTCTTCGGCGGCGACCTTGCCGCTCAGCATCGGTTTGGCCAGGTCGAACAGCAGCCAGCGTTCCTTGTCGCGCGCGCCCTCGTCGCCGGTCGGCAGCAGCGGGTCGAATTGGTCGCGGCTGGCGGCCTCGACCGCCGCCTGGCCGGTGCGGCGCAGCGCATGGTCCAAGATGACGTTGAAGATCAGATCCAACTGCTTGAGGTTGGCCCATTTCAGTGTCTCCGGGTCGCCCAGGGTCAGGCGGCGCAGCAGCAGGATTTGTGGCACCTCCAGACGGCGGGTCACCGAAACCAGGTCAGCCACCTTGCTTTCGAAATTTCCCCCGCTCATCCCCTGTCCCGTGCTTGCTCTCCCCAGGCAGTCCATTATCGGCAGGCTTGGAGACAGCGCAAGCTTTTGTCATGCATCGCCGCATGGTGCGACACCTGGAAAGTTATTCCGGCACGGTCTGGGCAAAGCCCGCCAGGAACGGGGCCTGACGGTAGCGCTCGCTGTCGGTGCGACCGAAATTGGTCAGCAGGCGGCGGATGAAGTTGCCGTTGATGTTGGGAAACATGAAATAGGACTTGATGGCCAGGAACTCGCCGACATGGTCGGGCAGCTTGGCCGACCAGCGCATCAGGCCGTCGCGGAAGGCGCCTTCGCGCGCCTGCTCCTGGCGTCCCGAGGGGGCGAATTCCTGCTCGTACAATTGCGAGATCTCGCGCCAGGCCTTGGCGATGGCCTCGACCTCGAAGCGGATGAAATCCTGCAGCAATTGCAGGTGTTCCTCGGTCGGCGGGTCGTAATTGCCGTTGGTGGCGTCCTCGCGGAACAGAGGCCACGGGTTTTCCTCGGGCTTGGGCTTCTTGCCCTTGGGGGCGCGCATCGCGCCCCAGCGCGTGTCCCAATTGTGCAGGACCGGGTTGTTGTGGTCGCCCGAGCCGATGATGTCGATCAGCTTGGCGCCGCCGACCTCGGCCCAGTTGTAGCTCATGCCCAGCTGCTGGATATGGCGCGAGGCGTGCATCGGCGGCAGGACGTAGCGGCGCAGAACCTCTTCGTAGCAGCGGCCGAATTCGGGGGCCAGCGGGAAGGGCGGGCGGCCGCCCTTGATGGCGCCCTGGATGCTGAACAGCGCCAGGATATTGCGCGAATAGGCGGACAGAGTGTCGTCGAACAGCGTCTTGAAATCGCTGAACGGCCTTTCCTCGGATCCCTCGACCGAGCGGGAATTGGCCGACGGCATCATTCGTTCGGAATCGGGACCCAGTTGCGCGGCGAACAGGGGCGGCGGCTCTTTGGGCTTGCACACCGTCCGGCTGACCTTCTCGCCGGGGGCAGTGGGGCTAAGGGACAGCAGCTTGGCCAGCGAGTTGCCATGTTCGGCTTCGATCGCCGCCGGCTTGGGCTTCGGCCCGATCATCTGGGTCGCGATGGCGTTGACCACCCGCAGATCCTCGGCCTGGGCCTCGGGCTTGCCGGGCATGACCAAAGTCTTGTAATCGCCGTCGCGTGCGGCGATCAGCGCGGTCTTGTCCATGCGCTCCAGCGCCTTGGTGACCAGCACGTTGAACACCACGTTCAGTTGGCGTTCGTTGGCCCATTTCAGGCTTTCGGGGTCGGACAAAGTCAGGCGGCGCAGCATCAGGATGTGCGGCACCTCAAGGTGCCGGGTCGTGGCAATCAGATTCGAGACCTTCGCCTCGAACGTCTTGTTGTCACGCGCTTCCGTCATCCAGGCCTCGTCCCGCCCATATGCCCGCATTGTAGCGGTTCTTCCCAGATGGGGATTACAGGACTCCTGTCCATGGCGCAAGCCCTAGCCCATCTGTGCGCATCTTCAACTTATGACAAGAAGGCGTCAATCCGGCAGATAGCCGAGGAAGTGCCCTAAATTTTTATGACTTCGCCGTGGCGGGCGCAGGCAGTCTCGGCCGCCTCGACGAAAGTATCGGTGATCTGGTCGGGCTGGCGCAGTGTCGCCTGATCCTCGCCGGGGAAGGCGATGGCACGCATGCGGGTGGCGACGGCGCCGGGATCGATCAGGTTGACCTTCAAGGCGGTGATGTTGGCCACCTCGGCGGCCCAACTGAGCACCAATTGCTCCAGCGCCGCCTTGGTGGCGCCGTAGCAGCCCCAATAGGGCAAGCCGGCATGGGCCGCGCCCGAGGTGACGAACAGCGCGCGGCCGGCCGGCGCCATGCGCAGCAGCGGGTCGAAGGCGCGGATCAGGCGGTAGTTGGCGGTGACGTTGACGTCGAAGGCTTCCTGGAAGTGCTTGGGCTTCTGGTGGCCGACAGGCCCCAGCCCGCCGCCGATATCACCGGCGATCCCGGCCAGGACATCGACGCGGCCGAAGCGCTGGAACAAGGCGGCCCCGACCTGATCGATGGAATCGAACTGGCGCAGATCCAGCGGGCACAGCACCGCCTTGCCGCCGGCATCGGCGATTTCGTCGTCCAGCTCTTCCAGCGCTCCTTGCGTGCGGGCGATGCACACCACCTCGGCGCCCTCGGCGGCGAAGCGCTTGGCCACCGCCCGGCCGATCCCGCGCGAGGCGCCGGTGACGACCGCGACCCGGCCGGCCAGACGACCACTCATTTCTTGGGGTCCGTCAGCAGCGACAATTGCTTGGACTCGGTCAGCCCGTCCATGTAGTCGGTGGGGATGACCGGATAGTCGCCGGTGAAGCAGGCATCGCAGAATTGCGGGCTGTGGGAGTTGCGGCCCGGCTCGCCGACGGCGCGGTACAGGCCGTCGATCGAGATGAAGGCCAAGGAATCGACGCCGATCAGGTCGGCCATGCCCTGGACGTCGTAGCGGGACGCCAGCAGCTTGTCGCGCTCGGGGGTGTCGATGCCGAAATAGCAGGAATGGGTGGTCGGCGGCGACGAGATGCGCATATGGACCTCGGTGGCGCCGGCCTGGCGGACCATCTCGACGATCTTGCGGCTGGTGGTGCCGCGCACGATGGAATCGTCGACCAGAATGACGCGCTTGCCCTGGATGGTGGCCTTGTTGGGGTTGTGCTTCATCTTGACGCCGACATGACGGGTCTGGTCGGTCGGCTGGATGAAGGTGCGGCCCACATAATGGTTACGGATGATGCCCAGGTCGAACGGCAGCTTGGCTTCGGTGGCGAAGCCCAGGGCGGCCGGAACGCCGGAATCGGGCACCGGCACCACCACGTCGGCATCGACGAAGCTTTCGCGCGCCAGTTCGGCGCCGATGCGCTTACGAGCATCATAGACGCTGGTGCCCTCGACGATCGAATCGGGGCGGGCGAAATAGATGTACTCGAAGATGCAGAAGCGACGTTTGGTGTCGCCGAACGGCTTGACCGAACGAACGCCGGCATCGGTGATGATCACCACCTCGCCGGCCTCGATGTCGCGGACGAACTCGGCGCCGATGATGTCCAGCGCGCAGGTTTCGGACGCCAGGCACCAGGCGCCGTCCAGCTTGCCCAGCACCAGCGGGCGGATGCCCTGGGGGTCGCGCATGCCCATCAGACCCTCGCCGGTCAGGCAGACCAGCGAATAGGCGCCGTCGATCTGGCGCAGCGCGTCGATGACGCGGTCCTCGACCGGGCCATGCAGGCTGATGGCGATCAGATGGATGATGACTTCGGTGTCGGTGGTGCTTTGGAACAGGCAGCCGCGCTTGACCAGCGAGCGCCGGAGCGCCTGGGCGTTGGTCAGGTTGCCGTTATGGCCCAGCGCCAGGCCGCCGAACTCCATTTCGGCGAACAAGGGCTGGACGTTTCTCAGCAAGGTCTCGCCGGTGGTGGAATAGCGGACATGGCCGACCGCCTTGGCGCCCTTCAGCTTGCGGATGACGTTCTCGGAGCCGAAGCAATCCTCGACATGGCCGAGGTCGCGGTGGTTGTGGAACTTGTCGCCGTCCAGCGAGACGATGCCGGCGGCTTCCTGTCCGCGATGCTGCAGCGCGTGCAGGCCTAGCGCCGTCAGGGCCGCGGCCTCGGGGTGGCCGTAAATGCCGAACACCCCGCATTCCTCGCGCAGATGGTCATCGTCATAAGGATTGGTGGTGAACATGCCCGTTCTCGCCGCTCGCATCACTGGTTTGATTGGATCAGCCGGTCCAACTGGCTCCGGCTTTCCTTGTCGTATCCCGACCCTGACTTGTCCCCCGTCTTCTTTCCGTCGGCGCTGGGCGCCGAAGGCTGGGGGGCTACGTATTTGCGGAAAGTTTCTTCCGCCTGCTTCAGGTCCTTGGCGTCCTTGGCGCTTTCGCGCGCCTTGGCCTCGGCGGCGCCGAACCCTTCCGGGGCCAGGCCGCGCAACAGGTTGGAACCGTGTTCCAGCCAAGGTTGGGTTTTGGCCCGGGCCAGCCATTCCGGCGGCTCTTCGGTGACCATCACCATTCCCATATAGGCAAGGCTGACCAGAACCGCACCCCGGACCAGACCGAAAACGAATCCCAGCGACGAATCGACGCTGTTCAGCGCCGATCGGCGCACGCGGTCGGCCACCATCTTGGTGACCACCGACAAGATCAGCAAGGTGACCAGGAACAGCGTGGCGCCGGCGGCGATGTCGGCGACCAGGGCGCTGCCGATCTGGGCGCGAAACAGCGGCTGGACGTGGGTAAATCCGTAAAGGGCGGCGAAGGCGGCGCCGACCCAGGCGGTGATGGCCAGCACCTCGTGGACGAAGCCGCGCATGAAGGCGAACCCGGCCGAGCCCAACAGCACGACGGCCACGACGATGTCGACGGCGGTGACGGGAAGGTTGCCCATGAAAGCGCGGTTCTCGTGTCCTTAAGTGGCCGGGCTTACTTGCCGGGGCGGAACAGCCCCAGCAGGTCCTGCAGGTGTCCGATCGGCCGCACGGTCAGCACATTGCCACCCGGTTGGCCTTTTCCTTTTCGTGGGCTGGCCGGCACCAACGCCTGCGCAAACCCCAGCTTGGCCGCCTCTTTCAGGCGGATGTCCCCCTGGGCGACAGCGCGAATCTCGCCCGACAGGCCGATTTCTCCGAACACCGCCATGTCGGCCGGCACCGGCACATCGGTCGCCGAAGACACCAGGGCCGCCGCGACCGCAAGGTCCGCCGCCGGCTCGGTGATGCGCAGTCCACCTGCGACGTTCAAATAAACGTCATTGCCCGACAAAGCAAGCCCGCAACGGGCGTCGAGCACCGCCAGGATCATCGACAGCCGGCCGGAATCCCAGCCGACCACCGCGCGCCGGGGCGAGGACAGGGTGCTGGGCGCGACCAGGGCCTGGATTTCCACCAGCATCGGCCGGGTTCCCTCGATGCCGGCGAACACGCAACTGCCCGACACGTTGCCGCGCCGCTCGGCCAGGAACAGGGCCGACGGGTTCAAAACCTCGGCCAGGCCGGCATCGGTCATCTCGAACACCCCGATCTCGTCGGTGGCGCCGAAGCGGTTCTTGACCGCCCTGAGGATGCGGAACTGGTGGCCGCGATCGCCTTCGAAATAAAGGACGGTATCGACCATGTGTTCCAGCACGCGCGGGCCGGCGATGGTGCCTTCCTTGGTGACGTGGCCCACCAGGAACAGCACGAAGCCCCGGCGCTTGGCCAGGCGGATCAGTTCGTGGGCGCAGGTGCGCACCTGGGTCACCGTGCCCGGCGCCGAATCGACATTGTCGGCATACATGGTCTGGATCGAATCGATCACCACCACCCGGGGTGCGTCGGATTGGTCCAGGCTGGCGACGATGTCGCGCAGATTGGTGGCCGACGCCAGGGCGACGTTGGCCTTGGCCAGGCCCAGTCGTCCTGCCCGCAGGCGCACCTGATCGACCGCCTCTTCGCCCGAGATATAGGCGACCGGGTGGGTGGCGCCCAACAGGGCGGCGGCCTGGGTCAGCAGGGTCGATTTGCCGATGCCGGGATCGCCGCCGACCAGCAGGGCCGACCCGGGCACCAGCCCGCCGCCGCAGACGCGGTCCAGTTCGCCGATGGTGGTGATCAGGCGCGGCAGCGGCTTGGCGATGCCTTCCAGGCCGACGAAGTCGATCTTCTTGCCGGGCTTGCCGCCCAGGCCCTTGGGGGCCTCTTCCCGCCGGGCTTCCTCGACGATCGAGTTCCAGGCGCCGCAGGCTTCGCACTTGCCGACCCACCGCGAGGTGACGGCGCCGCAATCCTGACAAATGAAGCGGGGAGCGGATTTGGACATGCCGGGAAACAATCCGCGCTGTGATCGATCAATGGGGCGAGGCGTAACCGATCGCCGCCGGAAAATCAATGTCGGCCTGCGACTCCACAGCTAGGGCAGCAGGATGCAGAAGGTGGCGCCGTCGGTGTTACCGTTCTCCAGCCAGATGCGGCCGCCATGGTTTTCGACCACGCGCTTGCAGATGGACAGGCCGATACCGGTGCCGGGGAAGGTGTCGCGCGTGTGCAGCCGGCGGAACACCTCGAAGATGTAGTCGCGGTATTGTGGGTCGATGCCGATGCCGTTGTCGGCTACGCGCAACAGCCATCCGTCCTCGACCCGTTCGGCCGACACCGTCACCCGAGGGGGCCGGTCGTCCCGGCTGAACTTCAAGGCATTGGCCAGCAGATTGTGGAACAGTTGGTGCAACTGGCCGGGATCGGCTTCAAGGACGGGCAGCGATTCCACGACGATTTCGGCGTGCTTTTGCTCGATCAGGGCGGCAAGGCCGGCGACGATTTCGGCGACGATCCGGTTGCAATCGGCGGGGCCGACCGCCATTCGCCGCCTTTCGCAGGCGCCGTAATCCAAGAGGTCGGTGATCAGGCTGGACATGTGGCGTGCGCCCTGGATCAGGAACCCCAGCAATTCCCGCCCCTCGTCGCCCAGTTGGGCGGCATAGCCTTTGTCCAGCATCTGCGAGAAGCTGATGATCGAGCGGATCGGCTCTTTCAGGTCGTGGGCGGCGACATAGGCGAAGCGTTCGATCTCGACCATCGCCCGCGACAGCTTATCGACCGTCTCGCGCAGTTCCATTTCGACCCGCACCCGCTGGCGGTTTTCGGCGGCCAGTTGCTGATTGCGGGCGTTGAGGTCGAGGACCAGCAGCTTCAATCGGTCGGCCATGTCGTCGAAGGCCCAGCGCACCGCGTCCAGTTCATCGCCATGGGCGGGACGGTCATCCAGGCCGACCGGGGTCATCTGGTGGTCGTTGCTGAGGTGGGGCACCAGCCCCTGAACCCGTCGATCCAATTCCTCGATCCGGACCGTCACCAGATGGCGGAACACCCAGTAGATGAAGATGACCACGCAGAAGGTCTTGATGCTGTTGCTGAACAGGATCGTCCCCCCCTGCCAGACCAAGGTGCCGTAAACCTCGTCCAGTCCGGCGGCGATCTCCATGGTGGCGATCTGGCGGTCGTCGCCCTTCACCTTGTAGATCAAGGGGTAGACATGGACGATCTGGCGCTTTGAATGGCCGGATTGCGCCGTCCACCGGGCGCCGTGGTCGGTGGCCGTCACGGTAACCCGCTCGATGTTGGGCAGGTGGGCCAGGGAATCCAGCGAAAGCTGAATTTGCGCGTCGTCGAAGCTCCACACCTGGGCGGCGATGGGCGGGAACAGGATCGACATCCTTTCCAGCAACGTCTCGACCTGATCGCGCTGGACCCGGTAATCCATGAACAACTGGATTGCGGTGATCACCAGGGTGATCGCCGAGCTGAACGTCACCAACAACAAGATCAGCTTCTTGCCCAGCTTGCTGATCCGGTTGGTGGCGCGCAGCAGCACGATCATCGGCCGCGATCCATCACGGTTTCGCCGGCAACGGCAGATCGGGTCCGAGATAGCGGGCGTAGCGGGCACGGATGGCCGCGCGGGTCCCGTCGGCCTCGATCGCGGCGGAGGCGGCATGAAGACGGGCCAGGATGTCCGGGCTGGTATTGCGGCTGGCCATCACGCAGAAGGGAAAACGTTGAACCGGGATGCTTTTGACCGCGTCCTGGCCGACGCCCTTGGCCTCGAGAAGGTAATAGGCGGCGGATTCGAAGCTCGCCCAGGCCTCGACCCGGCCGTGCATCAGCATGTCGGCGACCTGTCCGTTCTCGCTGGCGAACTGGATGTCGGTGAAGCCCAACTCGGCCAGGTGGGTCTTCAAGGTATAGCCGAGGAAAGCCCCGATGACCGTGTCGCGCGGCAAATCCTCGAGCCGGGCGTACCGCGTCCCCTTCTTCATCAACAGCGCATGGGTGACGGTCTCGAAACAGAACGGCCAATGGGCTTCGTAGCGCGCCACCGTCTCGGCGGTCTTGGTGGCCATGATCAAAAGGTTGGTGGACTCGCGAAGCATCACCACCGCCCGCATCACCGGGACCTCTTCGACGGCGACGGCAAACCCGGCCCGGCGCACCACCGCCTCGATCATGTCGTAGGCATAGCCGGTATGACGGCCTTCGGCGACATAGCCGAACGGCGGATAGGGATAGACCCCGATGGTGACGGTCGGCGTCTCGGCGGCGCTTGTCGCGCCGAACCACAGGCCGACCAGACCCGCCGCAATGACCCGGACCCCCGCGCGCCATCCGACAAAAGTCATGGCAAAACCTCCCCACAGGTTTCCTGCAGCTTCACCCATGACGGTGCGTCTGTCCAGATTTCACGCTCGCTCGGGCTTGATCAGGATTTGGAATTCGCCGCCGGCAGCAAGACGACGATCGCGGTGCCGACCGTTTGCGTCGGGTCGGCGCTGATATGGCCGCCATGGGTCTCGACGATGCGTCGGCAGATCGACAGCCCCAGCCCGGCCCCGGGATATTCCCCCGGCCCGTGCAGGCGGCGGAACACGTCGAAGATGCCGGCGACATAAAGGGGATCGATGCCGATGCCGTTGTCCGAGATGGTGACGCGCACGAAATCGCCGGCCGGGCAGGAAGCGACGGAGATCTCGGGGGGGACGCCCGGGCGACGGAACTTGATGGAATTGTCCAACAGGTGGCGGAACATCTCGGCCAATTGCTGGCGATGGCCCGACACCAGGGGAAGGGTTCCGGCCCGGATGATGGCGCCCGTTTGCTCGATCACCTCGTTCAAGGCCTGCTGGGCGTCGGCCAGCGGTTCATTCAGGGCGACCGGCTGGAAGGCCTCCTTCGGTTGGCCGGCTCGGGCATAGTCGTAAAGGCCGGTCACCTGATCTTGCATGCGGATCGCCGCCGCCTTCAGGTAGTCCAGGTACTCGGCCACCTCGTGCGGCAACGGTCCGGTCTGGGCCATGGTCCGTTCCAGCAATTGCGAGAAACTGATGATGGAACGGATCGGCTCGCGCAGATCGTGCGAGGCGACGAAGGTGAAGCGTTCCAGCTCGGCCTTGGCCTGCATCAGCTTTTCCATGGTGATCTCGGCCGAGCGTTGCGCCACCTTGATGTCGGTGATGTCTTCCTGCGACACGATCACCCGGTCGTAAATGTCGCGGTGGGCCGGCGGAACATGCCAGCGGATCACGACGTCGCGGATGTCGCCTTCAAGGGTGCGGACTTCGCTGGTGGCGGTCACGTCGCCCTCGCCCAGCCATATCGCCGCCAGTTGTTGGCGGAAGGCGTCGAACGAGGCCGGGGTGAAGACGGTCGGCAAACGGTCGCACAGGTCGGCTGCGTCGCCCGCTCGGTGCAACGTCACGGTGGCGTCGTTGACGGCAATGATGCGGACCTTGGCGGCGCAGTCGCGGACGAATTGCGGGTGCTGGTCCAGATAGGTCGAGATGTCGGTGATGTCGTGACTGACCGCTTCGATCGCCTGGTGCACCGCCGAGAAATCCTCTTCCCACAGCGACACCGGCGATCTGGCGAACAACTCGCGATAGCGTTCTTCGTTGACGGCGACGTCGCGGATGGCGTCGGCCAGTTGGCCTTGCATCCGGTTCAGGCTTTGGCCCAGCTCGGTCAATTCGTCGGGCTGCGGCGCCGGGCCAAGATCCAGGGGCGGCGCCTGGCTGGGTCCCAGCCGACCCAGGCGTTCGGCCTGGGCGGCGATGAGTTCCAGGCGAGCGGTCACGGTCCTGTGGACCAGCAGGTACAACAGCACGGCCAGCGCGGCCAGCAAGACGACATTGCCGGCGATTGCGCTGACGAGGTGGTGCAGCGCCTCGTCCCGCAACACCCCCAGATCGGCGGAAACGGTCAAGGCGCCCAGGTCGACATTCTTGTCGCCATAGGGGCGGGTCAGGGCGAACGAACGGGTCAGCGGGGTTCGGGCCGGGGCGCCGCGTTCGACCAGGACGGCGCCATCGCTGCCCCGCACCACCGCGTTGGCGAAGGCCGGCAGGCGGATGATCCCATCCAGCAGGGTTCCGATTCGGTCGCGGTCGTCCAGCCAGGCATTTTCGACCACGCTGGGCAGATAGGTGGTCTCGATCCGATCCAGCGCCTCGACCAACTGGCTGGCGCTTTGACGATAATCGTTGGCCAGCTGCAGCGACGACACCGCAAGGCTGAGGACGATTCCGACGATGGCCAGGCGGGTGATGAGGTGTCGCGCAACGGCGCCGGTCTTGAAGGACGGCGCTGTCATTTTCGTGGGCTCACCGTCGGCGCCAGCGGTCCCAGCACCCGCTCGCGCAGACGGGCGTAACGGCCGTCGGCCTTCATGGCCTTCAAGGCCTGGTCGAACTTGTCGACCAGCCCGGCATGGTGCTTGTGCAGGTAAAGATACATCGGGACCGCCACCAGGGGCGGCTCGTGGATACGCAGGGCGATTCCCAACTGGCGGGCATGCCACAACACCTGCCAGCGTTCGTGCAAGATCACCTCGGCTCGGCCGGCACGAACAAGGTTCAGCAATTGGGCGGAATCCTTGGGCTGGGTCAGCTCGCGCACTTTGGGGACGTTGTGGTCGAAGATCTGCCAACCCAGGATATAGGCGACCGAGAACGTGCCCAGGTCGCCCCAGGCGCGGATCGCCACCGGCGCGTCGATGGCCGAGGCGGCGACGAAATCGTTGAAGAAGATCGGCTCGGGGACGCGGATCAGGTTGGGGTATTCGAGCTCGAGGCCGGCGATGCGGGCCGCCAGCCCGTCGTCGGTGCCGTCGTTGGCCAAGGCCAGTGCCCGGGCCGCCGCCGGGTTGAACAAGACTTGGCCATCAAGCCCGGTGCTTCGAAACAGCTCGGCCAGCAATTGGTTGGTGAACCCGGTCTGCTCGGCATTGGTCCACGGTTCGCGCATGCCCGAAGACAGCGTCAACCGCTCGGCCGCCTGGGCCGTGCCGGCGGCGACAACGAGAAGGCAGATCAACAGAAAGCGCACCATGCAAGTCCCCCGGCGGAGATCGACGCACAACTATAATACTAAAGGTATTGATTGGCGAGAGGGGGGCGACCCTAGGCCCGCAATTCCATTTTGATCGGGCCTTCGGCCCTGCCATGGATGAACTGATCGACGAATTCGTTGCCGGAATGGTCGATGTCCTTGGCCGGGCCGACCCAGATCAGGCGGCCCTTGTACAGCATGGCGATGCGGTCGGCGATCTTGCGGGCCGAGGCCATGTCGTGGGTGATCGACAGCGCCGTGGCGCCCAGTTCCTTGGTGCACTTGACGATTAAATCGTTGATGACGTCGGCCATGATCGGGTCCAGGCCGGTGGTCGGTTCGTCGAAGAAGATGATGTCCGGCGACGCCGCGATGGCGCGGGCCAGCGCCACGCGCTTTTGCATGCCGCCCGACAATTCGGCCGGAAACAGCTCGCCGGTCGATTCGGCCAGGCCGACCTGGGCCAGCTTCTCGATGGCGACGGCGCGCGCGCCGACGCGGTCCATGCCGCGTCCCTGGATCAGGCCGAAGGCGACGTTTTCCCACACCTTCAAGGAATCGAACAAGGCGGCGCCCTGGAACAGCATGCCGAACTTCAGCATCATGCGGTCGCGGTCCTTGGCCCGCATGCCGATGACTTCCTCGCCATCGACCTTGATCGAGCCCTTTTCCGGCCGCAGGATGCCCAGGATCGACTTCAGCAGCACCGACTTGCCGGTGCCCGAGCCGCCGATCACCACCACCGATTCGCCCCGGGCGATCGACAGATCGACGCCGTCCAGCACCACCTTGGGGCCAAACGACTTGTGGACGTTCTTGATGTCGATCATGGGGTGCGCGCTCATGGTCATTTCCCGAAATACAGCGCGGTGATGATGTAATTGCAGATCAGGATCATGATCGCCGCCGACACCACCGAGTTGGTGGTCGCAGCACCCACGCCCTGGGCGCCGCCCTTGGAATAATATCCGTGATAGCAGCCCATCAGCGAGATCAGGAAGCCGAACACCGCCGCCTTGGTCAGGCCCGAGATGACGTCCAGCGGTTCCAGGAACTCCCAGGTGCGGGCCAGATAGGTGGCGGGATTGAAACCCAGCTTGTAGATGCCGACGATATAGCCGCCGAACACGCCGATGATGTCGGCCACCAGCACCAGGAACGGCACCATCAACAGGCCGGCCAGCAGGCGCGGCGCCACCAGATACTTGAACGGATTGGTCGACAGCGTGGTCAGCGCGTCGATCTGCTCGGTGACGCGCATGGTGCCGATCTCGGCGGCCATCGAGGCGCCGATGCGGCCCGCCACCATCAGGCCGGCCAGCACCGGGGCCAGCTCGCGGGTGACCGACAGCACGACCACGGTGGCGACCGCGCCCTCGGCGGCGAAGCGCGAGAAGCCGGAATAGGATTGCAGCGCCAGCACCATGCCGGTGAACACCGCCGTCAGGCCGACCACCGGCAGCGAGTAATAGCCGATCTCGACCATCGAGCGCAGCAGCAGGCGCGGATAGAAGGGCGGGCGCACAACATGCGATACGGCGGTGCCGGTGAAAGCGGACAGGCGGCCGACATGGGCCAGGAAGCCCAGGAAGGTCCGGCCGATGGTCGCGACGAAATCCATCAGGCGTCGTCCCCTAGATAGGTGCGGTGGTAGCGCCGGCCCAGAGCGGTCAGGACCTCGTAACCGATGGTGCCGGCCTCGGCGGCCAGTTCGTCGGCGGGATGGCAGTCTCCGATCAGTTCGATCAGGGCGCCGGGGCGCGCCAATTCCGGCGCGACGGCCGAGACGTCGAAGGTGGTCAGATCCATCGAAATTCGCCCCACGACCGGCACGCGTACCCCCCCGATCATCCCGAAACCACGATTGCCCAGCGAGCGGAACAATCCGTCGGCATAGCCCGCCGCGACGACTGCGACCTTGGTTTTGCCGGTGAAACGATGGGTGGCACCATAGCCAACGGTCTGAGGGGAGTCAACGTCGCGAACCTGCAGAATCCGGGCCTCGAGGCGCACCACGCCGGTCAGCGGATTGGGCTGTCCCGGCACCGGGTTCAGGCCGTAAAGCGCCGCCCCCGGGCGGACCAGATCGAAGTGGTAATCGGGCCCCAGGAACACCGTCGATGACGCCGCCAGCGACAGCCGGGCTGCCACGCCCAGGCGCCGGGTCGCATGGGTGAACAGCTCCAACTGCTCGCGGTTCTTGGGATGCTCGGGCTCGTCGGCGCAGGCCATGTGGCTCATGACCAAAGTGGTCCTGATGCCGCCCAGCATGGCCGGGTTGTCGGCCAGGTCGGCGACGGCGGCCTGGTCCAGCCCCAGGCGGCTCATGCCGGTGTCGAGATGCAGCGCGGCTTCCAGTTCCTGCTCGCTGGCCCGGGCCAGCCCGACCCACTGGCCGACCTGTTCCAGGCTGTTGAGCACCGGGATCAGGCCATGGGCCGCCATGTCGGCGGCGGTGCCCGGCAGCGGTCCACCCAGCACCAGGATGCGGGAATCGGGCAGATCCTCGCGCAGGTCGATGCCCTCGTCGATGGTGGCGACAAAGAAGGTGCGGCACCCGGCGGCTTCCAGCGCGCGGGCCACCGGTCCGGCCCCCAGGCCATAGGCGTCGGCCTTGACCACGGCAGCCGCTTCAGCGCCCGGCGCGCGGGCGGTGATGGCACGCCAATTGGCGACGACGGCGTCCAGATCGACGGTCAGCAAAGCGGGGGCGCGGTCGTGGGCGGTCATCAATCGGTCTCTATCTTGCGGCTTCTGGGTTCCCGCGTTCGCGGGAACGTCGAGGTGGGAAAACCGTCATGCCCGCATCGCGCATAGGCGCTGGAACGACGAATGGGGAAAACTGTCATGCCACGCGGTCGGGGGAATGACTCGGGGGGCGTCAATATTCCGGCGCCTCGAAATGGTCGTCGGTGATCAGGTTGCCGAACTTGGTGAACTCGCCCAGGAACGACAGGCGCACGGTGCCGACCGGGCCATGGCGCTGCTTGGCGATGATCACTTCCGCCGTGTTGTAGACCTGCTCGCAGCGTTCCTGCCATTTGGCGTAACGCTCGTTGAACTTGTCCTCGGCCTCTTCCGGCCGGCGCGCCGGTTCGGCGCGTTCCAGGTAATATTGTTCGCGGAACACGAACATGACCACGTCGGCGTCCTGCTCGATCGAGCCGGATTCGCGCAGGTCGGCCAATTGCGGCCGCTTGTCCTCGCGCTGCTCGACGGCGCGCGACAACTGCGACAGCGCGATCACCGGCACGTCCAGTTCCTTGGCCAGGGCCTTCAGGCCGCGGGTGATTTCCGACACTTCCTGGACGCGGTTCTGGTCGGAACTGCCGCCGGTGCCGCGCAGCAATTGCAGGTAATCGACGACGATCAGGCCCAGGCCGTGCTGGCGCTTCAGGCGGCGCGCCCGGGTGCGGACGGCGGAAATCGACAGGGCCGGGGTGTCGTCGATATGCAAGGGCAGGCGGCTCAGCTCTTGCGCTGCGACCACCAGGCGCTCGAACTCGTCGTTGCTCATCTCGCCCTGGCGGATCTTGTGGCTCGAGATTTCCGCCTGCTCGGCCAGGATACGGGTGGCCAGCTGCTCGGATGACATTTCCAGCGAGAAGAAGGCGACCACGGCGCCATCCACGCCCTTCTTGTGGCCCAGCGCGTCGACTTCTTCGCGGTAGGCCTTGGCGGCGTTGAAGGCGATGTTGGTGGCCAGCGAGGTCTTGCCCATCGACGGGCGCCCGGCCAGGATCAGCAGATCCGACGCATGCAGGCCGCCCAGCTTCTTGTCCATGTCGATCAGGCCGGTCGGCACGCCCGACAGCTTGCCCTGGCGCTGGTGCGCCGCTTCGGCCTGACGCACCGCCTCGACCAGGACGGTGCCGAAGGTCTCGAAGCCGCCCTCGGTCTGGCCGGTGGTGGCCAGCTCGTACAATTGCGCCTCGGCCCGGCCGATCTGGTCCATGGCCGGATCGTCGATCTGCGGCTCGAAGGCGCGGTTGACCAGTTCCTCGCCCAGGGCGATCAGTTCGCGCCTGAGATGCAGGTCGTGGACCAGCTTGCCGTAATCCTCGGCATTGATGATCGACACCACCGCGTTGGCCAACTGGGCCAGATAGGGGGTGCCGCCGATCTCGGCCAGGCCGCCGTCATTCTCGAAGAAGGTCTTCAGGGTCACCGGGTTGGCGATCTGGCCGCGCTCGACCAGCTTGCCGCAGGCGGCGAAGATGCGCCCGTGCGCCGGTTCGGCGAAATGCTCGGGCCGCAGGAATTCCGACACCTTCTCGAAGGCGCGGTTGTTCAGCAAGATGGCGCCCAACAGCGCCTGCTCCGCCTCGTAATTGTGGGGCGGAGTACGAAAGGGCACGCCTTCGCCAGTGGGCGCGCCCGAGCCGAACGGGATGACGGATGACATGGCCGGCAGCGTAGCAAGCGCCTGTGGTCGTTTCCAGCGAAAAGGCCAGGGATAAACCTCTATTGAAAAAGTATGGTGCGTATCCCAGCTGTGGGACGGAGGCAGTCGTAGCGGGAGGTGCGGATGCACCCTTACCTGAGCATGATGATTGCTGTCTTCCTGGCATCGGCCGCGTCGGCCCGGGCCGATATCGCCGTCGGAGCGGGCGGCACCTCGCTCACGCTCACCGGTCGGGTCGGCGCCGAGGATCATTGCCATGCCGCCCTGGCGCAGCCGCGCGATCGGTTGCTGATCCTGGGGCCAGCCGATCTGGCCGATCGGCGCCGCCATGACCGCTTGGACCGGGCGGCGGTGGCACGCATCGCCAATGCCTGCGACAGCCTGTTCGCGCTGATGGGGCGGCCGTCAGCCGGCCGGCAGGGACATGCGGAAACAGGCCCCGCCGTCGGGCAGGTTGGCCGCCTCCAGGCTGCCGGCATGGTCGCGGACAATGCCGTAGCTGATCCATAGGCCCAGGCCTGTGCCCTGGCCGACCGGCTTGGTGGTGAAGAACGGGTCGAACACCTTGCCGATATCGTCGGCGCCGATGCCGGGGCCGTTATCAGCCACTTCCACCGCCACCTGTGGGCCGGCGGCGACGGCCCGGATGGCGACCCTGGGGTCGGCCCGGCCGGCCACCGCGTCCAGGGCGTTTTCGACCAGATTGACCAGTACCTGATGCAATTGGCCGGCATGGCCCAGGGCCTTCAGGTCGGGCGGCAGGTCCAGGCTGATGGAAGGCGGCTGCTTGCGGCCCTTGGCCACCCATTGGACGGCGTTTTCCACCAGTTCGGCCAGGGCGACCGGCTCGGGGTCGCCGGAAGCCGAAAAGGACAGCCGCTTCAGCGATTTGACGATGTCGGCGACCCGCTGCGCCCCTTCCTGGGTGCCGGCGATCAGGGGCGGCAGGTCGGCCATCAGCCCGTCGATGCGCAAGGATTGGCGCAAGGATTCGCGCCTGTCGGCATCGGCGCCGGCATGGATGGCGGCCAGATAGGCTTCCAACCGGTCGCGGTACTTGGTCAAAGCGTGGACATTGCCGACGATGAAGCTGATGGGGTTGTTGAGCTCGTGGGCGACGCCGGCGATCAGGCGGCCAAGCGAGGCCATCTTCTCCTGCTGCACCAATTGCGCCTGTGCCCGCTTCAGGGCCTCGTAGGCGCGGCGCAGCTCGCCCACCGGGCGCCCGGTCAGCACGGTGCCGGCCGGCAGGCCGCGATGGTCCAGCAGCGTGGCGCAGGTCAGGGCCACCGGCTCGGTGGTGCCGCCGTCCCTGTGTCGGAAGCGCACCTCGCGGTCGCCGCCGGTTCCGGCTTCCAGCCAATGGCACAAGGGGCCGACATCCTCGCCCAGGAACTCGGCCATCGGCCGGCCCTTCAGGTCGATCTCGGCGATATCGGTCAGTTTCAGGAAGGCCAGGTTGACCTGCTGGATGTGGCCCTTGGAATCGCACACCACCAGGATGTCCGACACCGACGACAGCACCGAGGTGATGAAGCGCTGGGCTTCTTCCAGCGCGGTGTTCTTCTCTTCCAGCTCGATCTCATAGGAGATGAGGTCGGAATAAACCTCCTCCATCTTGCGGATCACCTCGATCCAGGCGGCTTCCTGGGCCTGGGCGATGTCGGTATCGGGCAGGCCGGCGAACGACAGGGCCGAGGGCGGGCGAGGGTCGGCGGGCGGGGCCATCACAGCGACCGTTCAAGCCCATAACGGGCCATCTTGGCGCGCAGGCCGACACGGGACAGGCCCAGTTCGTCGGCGACGCGGCTGATATTGCCCGCGTGGCGGGCCAAAGCCTCGGCCAGGATTTGGGCCTCCAGCGCCTCGACCCGGTCCTTCAGGGTCAGGGGCTCGTGACCATCGATGGCGGCGGGGCGGGCGTGGGCCTGCAGGCGCGGGCTCAGCAGCTCTGTCCCCATGGTCGCATCTTCCGACAGCGCCACCATGCGCTGGATCTCGTTCATCATCTCGCGCACGTTGCCCGGCCAGTCATAGCCGGCCAGCCGGCCCTCGGCCTCGGGCGAGAAGCCGGAAATCGCCTTGCCGAAGGCCTTGGCGGTATCGGCCAGGATGCGCCCGGCCAGCACCGGAACATCCATCGGCCGTTCGCGCAACGAGGGGATATGGATGGGGAAGGCGGCCAGGCGATAATAAAGGTCGCGGCGGAAGGTCTTGTCGGCGACGTCCATTTCCAGGTTGCGGTTGGTGGCGGCGATGACGCGGACATCGACCTTGCGGGTCAGCCGGGCGCCCAGCGGCCGGATCTCGCCTTCTTGCAGTACGCGCAACAGCTTCACCTGGAAGGCTGGCGAGGTCTCGCCGACCTCGTCCAGGAAGATGGTGCCGCCGTCGGCCTGCTCGAACAGGCCGATCCGATCCTCGTAGGCGCCGGTGAAGGCGCCCTTCTTGCAGCCGAACAGCTCGGATTCCAGCAGCTGATCGGGCAGGGCACCGCAATTTTCCACCACGAACGGCCGGTTGCCGCGCGGCGAGTTGTAATGGATGGCGCGCGCCAGCAATTCCTTGCCGGTGCCGGATTCGCCGGTGATCAGCACCGAGATGTCGAAGGCCGCGACCCGCGCGCCCAGGTCCAGGATCCCGGCCATGGGCGAGCCCGGCGCGTGGGTGATGCGGTCGAAATGGTGGGCGCGCTTCAGGGCGCGGGTCTTCTTGGCCACCACCTCTTCCAGCATGGCCGGCGCCACCTTGAGGTCCAGCGAGGCCTGGGCGTTGGCGTTTTGCAGCTCGCGCAGGCGCAGCGCCTGGCGCACGGTGCCGACCAGTTCGTCGGGGTCCCACGGCTTGGTGATGTACTGGTAGATGCCGGCCTCGTTGATGCCGGCGATGATGTCCTCCGACGAGGTATAGCCCGAGATGATCATCCGCACCGGGTCGGGCCAGCGATCGCGCACGTTTCTCAGGAAATCGACGCCCTGCATGCCGGGCATCCGCTGGTCGCACAAGATGGCATGCACCAGCTCGCTGTCCAGCACGCCGCAGGCCTCGTCGGCGTTCGAGGCGGTCAGCACCACGAACTCGTCGGCCAGGACGCGCTTCAGCGCTTCCTGCGACTGGCGCTCGTCATCGACGACCAGGATGATCGGCAGCTTGGTCAAAAGCCTGTCCACTCTCTGTCAGTTTGCTTTCCACCCGGCGCATTGTGGAAGCGAACGGGCAGAGGAATCAAGAACCGTTCATCGACGGTTTAAGGCGAGCGCAAACCGTTGTTACATCGCTGTGGTATGACCAATGTCAATACAGCAAATCCAGTTGGGACCAAACGATGACTCATGTCACTCAGCTTCACCATCGACGGCTGGCGCATATGGCCCGATCCGGGGCTTCCGACGACCGCCGCCAGTTTCGGCGCTATGAAGGGGCGGGGCTGATCGCCAACATCGAGCAGGAATTGCTCGAGGTGGACGACGTCTCGGTTTCCGGCTTCCGGGTTCCGGGCGAACGGCTAACGCGCGGTCGTACCGTCCAGGTCCAGCTGATCCCGCGTGAGGGCTCCAAGCTGGCGCTGAACCATGCCGTCAACGCCCTTGCCGAGGTGGTGGGGGTCGGAAACGGGCACACCCGGCTGCATTTCGTGTCCTTGCAATTCAGTCTGGCCAAGCTGGTGATCCGCCATATCGCCGCTCGGACCGGGGTTCAACCCTTCATGGTGAAGTAACCCTTTGGCCTAATGGGCAGGGCACGCTTTTTGGGCGATGCTGGGGTGGTATCGCAACAAGGGGGTGTCCGATGCGCATGTTGACCGTAGCGCTTGTCTTGTGGGCAGGCGTGGCGCTGGCTGCCGATCCGGTTGGCCAGGTCAAATCGTTGGAAGGCAGTGCGACCTTGATCCGCGCCGGTGCCGAGCAGGCCCTGGCCGGCGGCGAGGCATTGCGGGCCGACGACGTGCTGGTGACCAAGGCGGGCTCCACCCTGGGGATCGTCTTTCGCGACGACACCACCCTGGCCATGGGGCCGTCCAGCCGCTTGGTGATCGACCGCCTGTTGTTCCAGCCGGCCGCCAGCCAGTTGGATTTGGGCTTAAGCTTCGACAAGGGCACCTTCTCGGTGCAGTCGGGGCAGATCGCCAAACTGGCGCCGGAAAGGACCAATTTCCGCACGCCGACGGCCAGCCTGGCCATTCGCGGCACCTCGTTCCTGGTCAAGGTCGATGGCAATGAATAGGACGCGGCACGCGGCCGCTGCCGCCTTGATGATTCTGCTGTCGGCCTGCGCCAGCGGCGATCGCGTGGTGCTGCTGGCCGATCCCGACGGCAAGGTCGGCAAGGTCGAGGTCAGTTCCGCCCAGGGCAGCCAGGTGCTGAACCAGGCCGGCACCGGGACGGTAATCCAGGCCGGCAAGGCGCCGTCCGCCCCCGAGGCGGTGCCGGCCGACACCATCGCCAAATTGTGGGGCGACGCCCTGCGGGCGATGCCGGACCGTCCGGTGACCTTCCAGCTTTATTTCAAGACCGGCACCGCCGAACTGACGCCCGGGGGGCAGGCCGAACTGCCCAAGGTTCGCGCCCTGGCCGCCAGCCGTCCCCATGTGGTGCTGCTGATCGCTGGCCACACCGACGCGGTCGGTTCGGACGAGGTCAATATCCGTATCTCGCGCGAGCGGACCGAATCGGTCCGCGCGCTGCTGGTCAAGGACGGCATCACCGCTCGGGCGGTCGAGGTGTCGTCGCACGGCAAGCGCAACCCGCTGGTGCCCACCGCCGACGGGGTGGCCGAGCCCAGGAACCGCCGGGTTACCGTCACCGTGCAGTGACCGCTGCGTAACGAAAAAGCCCCCCTTCGGTGACGAAGGGGGGCTTCTCGTTGGCCGGCGACTATTCCGCCGCGGCGTCCTTGCCGGCCGGCGGCGGGGCCGGCGGCAGGCCGGCGAAGCGGCGCAGCATCTCGAAGCGGCGACGGATCTGCACTTCCGCCTCGCCCATCAGGTGGTGGAAGCGGTCGGGATCGGCACGCTCGACCATGGTGAAGCGGGCCTCGCCCTTGGCGAAGTCGTACAGGCTGCCGGTCGGCTCCGGGCTGTCGAGCGTCAGCGGGTTGTCGGTGGTGCCCAGCTTGCGCGGGTCCCAGCGATAAAGCGGCCAATAGCCCGACTGCACCGCCAGACGCTGCTGCTCCAGGCCCGACGACAGGTCGTAGCCGTGGGCGATGCAATGGGAATAGGCGATGATCAGCGACACGCCCGGCCATGCCACCGCGTCCTGGATGGCGCGCAGCGTCTGCACGTCCTTCGAGCCGAAGGCGACATGGGCGACATAGACGTCGCCATAGGCCATGGCCATCATGCCCAAATCCTTCTTGGGCAGGCTCTTGCCGGCCACCGCGAACTTGGCGGTCGCCGCCAGCGGCGTGGCCTTGGATTGCTGGCCGCCGGTGTTGGAATAGACCTCGGTGTCCATCACCAGGATGTTGACGTTCTTGCCCGACGCCAGCACGTGGTCAAGACCGCCATAGCCGATGTCATAGGCCCAGCCGTCGCCACCGACGATCCACACCACCTTGTCGACCAGATAGTCGGCCAGTTGGTCCAGACGCTTGGCCTCGGGCTCGGTGCGGCCGGCCAGCAGCTTGCGCAGTTCCTCGACGCGCAGGCGCTGGGCGGCGATCTGGGCATCGTCCTCGTGGGTGGCGTGGGTGATCTCGTTGGCCAGCTTCTCGGGCACGATGCCCTTGGCCACCATGTGCTTCAACAGCAGCTTGGCGTTTTCGCCATGCTGGTCGACGGCCAGCCGGATGCCCAGACCGAACTCGGCATTGTCCTCGAACAGCGAGTTGGCCCAGGCCGGGCCGCGGCCGTCGGAATTCTTGGTGTAAGGAGTGGTCGGCAGGTTGCCGCCGAAGATCGACGAGCAGCCGGTGGCATTGGCCATCAGCATGCGGTCGCCGTAAAGCTGCGACAACAGCTTGATATAGGGCGTCTCGCCGCAGCCCAGGCAGGCGCCCGAGAACTCGAACAAGGGCTGCAGCAGCTGCGCGGTCTTGACGGTCGGCTTGGTGAGCTTGGTGCGATCGACTTCCGGCAGATCGACGAAGAAGCTCCAATTATCCTTCTCGTCGGCCAGGATCGGGTCCTTATCGACCATGGCCAGCGCCAGCCGGTCGGGATTGGCCTTGTCCTTGCCGGGGCAGACCTTGACGCACAGCGAGCAGCCGGTGCAATCCTCGGGGGCCACCTGCAGCAGGTACTCGGCGCCTTTGAACTCGGCGCCCTTGTAAACCATGTGCTTGAGCGTCGACGGCGCCGAGCCCAGGGCCGCCGGTTCGGCGACCTTGGCGCGGATGGCGCCGTGCGGGCAGACCATCGCGCACTTGTTGCACTGGATGCACAAGGATTGTTCCCACACCGGCAGCTCGGCGGCGATGTTGCGGCGCTCGAAGCGGGCCGTGCCGGTCGGCCACACGCCGTCCGGCGGGAAGGCCGAAACCGGCAGCAGGTCGCCCTTGTTGGCCAGCATCATCGCGGTGACGCGCTGGACGAATTCCGGCGCATCCTGCGGCACGATCGGCGGGCGGGTACGGTTCGAGGTGGCGTCGGCCGGGATGGTCACCTTCTCCAGGTGGGCCAGGGCCATATCGACGGCCTCGAAGTTCTTCTCGACCATCGATTGCGACTTGCGGCCATAGGTCTTCTCGATGGCCTTCTTGATGTGGCTGATCGCCTCGTCGCGGGGCAGAACGCCCGACAGCGCGAAGAAGCAGGTCTGCATGATGGTGTTGATGCGCTGGCCCATGCCGGCGGCCTGGGCCACCTTGCGGGCGTCGATGGTATAGACCTGAAGGTTCTTGTCGATGATGTCCTGCTGCACCTCGCGCGGCAGGTAATCCCACAGCTCGTCCTTGGAATAGGGCGCGTTCAGCAGGAAGGTGGCGCCGGGCTTGGCGTGGTCCAGCACCTCATAGCGATCCAGGAAGACGAAATGGTGGCAGGCGACGAAATCGGCCTCGCCCACCAGATAGGCCGAGCGGATGGCATCGTGGCTGAAGCGCAGGTGCGAGATGGTCACCGCGCCCGACTTCTTCGAATCGTAGACGAAATAGCCCTGGCCCTGGAAGCCGGCATTTTCGGCGATGATCTTGATGGAGTTCTTGTTGGCGCCCACCGTGCCGTCGGCGCCCAGGCCGAAGAACACCGCGCTTTTGACGCCGGGCTGCGGCAGCCCGAAACCGCCATCGACCGGCAGCGACAGGCCGGTGACATCGTCGGTGATGCCCACCGTGAAGCGGCGCTTGGGCTTGGCGGCCTTCAACTCGTCGAACACCGCCTTGACCATGGCGGGGGTGAATTCCTTGCTGGCCAGGCCGTAGCGGCCGCCGATCACCACCGGCTCGGCGGCGGTGGCGCGATTGCCGGCGGCGCGGGCCTCGGCCAGGGCGGTGACGATGTCCTGGTACAAGGGCTCGCCGACCGAGCCGCATTCCTTGGTGCGGTCCAGCACGGCGATGGCGCGGACCGAGGTCGGCAGCGCCGAGACGAAGGCATCGATCGAGAACGGACGGAACAGGCGGATCTTCAGCACGCCCAGGCGCTCGCCCTGGCTGTTCAGGTAATCGACGGTTTCGTGCACGGTGTCGGCGCCCGAACCCATGATGACGATCACCCGGTCGGCGTCGGGGGCACCGTGATAGTCGAACAGGTTGTACTGGCGGCCGGTCAGCTTGGCGAAGCGGTCCATCACCTGCTGCACGATGCCGGGGCAGGCTTCGTACCACGGGTTCCTGGCTTCCTGCATCTGGAAGAAGGTGTCGGGATTCTGCGACGAACCGCGCAAGGACGGATGGTCGGGCGAAAGCGCGCGGGTGCGGTGCGCCCTGACCAGATCGTCGTCGATCATGCGGTGCAGGTCGGCGTCGGCCAGTTCCTCGATCTTGGCGACCTCGTGGCTGGTGCGGAAACCGTCGAAGAAATGCAGGAACGGCACACGCGACTGCAGCGAGCTCGCATGGGCCACCATCGCCATGTCGTGGGCTTCCTGGACGCCGGCCGCGGCCAGCATGGCGAAACCGGTCTGGCGGCAGGCCATGACGTCGGAATGGTCGCCGAAGATCGACAGGCCATGGGTCGCCACCGTGCGTGCCGACACATGCATGGTGAAGGCGGTCAGCTCACCGGCGATCTTGTACATGTTGGGGATCATCAGCAGCAGGCCCTGCGACGCCGTGAAGGTGGTCGCCAGCGACCCCGCCTGAAGCGCACCGTGCACGGCGCCGGCAGCACCGCCCTCGTGTTGCATCTCGGCGACGTTGGGAACCACGCCCCAGATGTTGGTCTTGCCTTCCGAAGCCCACTGATCGGCCAGTTCCCCCATGGTGGAGGACGGCGTGATGGGATAGATCGCCGCCACTTCGGACAGCCGGTAGGCGACCGAGGTGCAGGCTTCGTTTCCGTCGACGGTGATCAGGTGGCGTTTGGTCATGTTTGCTTCGTCCGGTGCTGAAAGGGACGAGCCGAACGGGCCCGCCCCGGGTATAGTTCAAACGGGACGGCAGCATAGGCAGGGGCGGCGGGAACTCGCAAGTAACTAATCAAAAGGAGGTTGATAAACGAAACAAAATTGCTTGCAAATTGGAGTCGTTCAAAAAATAATCCACCGCTCTCCCACCTTTTTGTGTGGCGGCGATACCTGAACGGGCGGGGCAGGCTCGCCCGATGGTGTTGGCCTGGAGGCCGCGATACGAAAGACATAAAAATTTCTCGCCAGGCACAACAAGAGGTTGCTATCCGTGATCGAAGAAGAGTAAATTTACAACCGGGGCATTTATACAGGAACCGCCATGACCGCAGCCGCTAAGAAAGTCACCAAAACCCCTCGTCGTCCGTCCAGCCGTGGACGCACGCCGTCGGGTAAGCCCAACCCCATCGATGTGCATGTGGGGGGGCGGGTCCGTCTCCGCCGCACCCTTCTTGGCATGAGCCAGGAAAAGCTGGGCGAAGCGCTGGGCCTGACCTTCCAGCAAGTTCAAAAGTACGAGCGCGGCGCCAACCGCGTCGGCGCCAGCCGCCTGTTCGACCTGTCTCGCGTCCTCGACGTGCCGGTCAGCTTCTTTTTCGACGACATGACCGAGGAAGTGGAATCGTTGTCGCCTCGCCTGATCCTGGGCCTCAAGGAAGAGCCGGCGACTTTCGAGGCCGACCCGATGACCAAGCGCGAGACGTTGGAACTGGTTCGCGCCTATTACCGCATCGCCGACCCGCAGGTTCGCCGGCGGGTGCTTGACCTGGCCAAGGCGCTGGGCGCCGTCGTCGGTCCGGGCGAATAATCGGCTGATCCCCCGTGGCGCGAGTGCCCTGCCCCAGAAAGTCGCTTGCGATTTTCTGGGGTAAGCAGGTCACTCATTCGGTGAATCGTGTGGTGATTCTGAAGTCCGCATGAAGACGCGAACATCACAATCATCACGCTAAGCGCCAAGGGGGCAGTCCGCGATTTGGTCCGGCAACGGACGACGCCTGAAACGGGAGCCTGGGCGGCGTATGCGGATTGACGACTACATCGAGGCCACCAATCAGTCGAAAAGCCAGGACGACGTGTTCGCCCTGTTCCAGTCGGCGGCGGCGTCGCTGGGCTATGACCGCATGATGTACCGCGCGTTGCGCAACCATCCCGACACCACGCTGCCCTGCGTCGCCAAGACCTATCCCGAGGAATGGATCGCCCATTACGTCGCGAAGGGCTATGTCGATACCGACCCGGTCGGTGTGCGCATGCTGGTTTCGGGGCTGCCGTTCCTGTGGTGGGAGGCGGTGCAAAAGGGCAACCGCCATGCCGGCACCATCTTGAACGAGGCCGAGGAATTCGGCCTGAAGGACGGTGCCGCGGTGCCGATCCACGGACCCAACGGCGAATGCGTCGGTATCGGTTTCGCCAGTACCACTGGCGGCATCGACGGCCGCTCCTCGCTTTCCAAGCTGCAGTTGATGGCGGTGCAGTTCCACACCGCCTACAGTGCACTGACCCAGCCGCGCCAGTTGACCGCCATCCACCTGACCCCGCGTGAGCGGGAAATCCTGCTGTGGTGCGGGCGTGGCAAAAGCTCGTGGGCGATCGGCGAGATATTGCACATCGCCGAGAACTCGGTCGAGTGGCACCTGAAGAACATCTTCCGCAAATTGTCGGTCGATTCCCGCGTCACCGCCGTGGTCAAGGCGCTGCATCTCGGGCTTATTTTCCTGTAAAAACAATGGGATGAGCTGACCCCACGGAGTTCCGTGGGATGTTTCAGTCGCCCGAATGTGGGCATTCTTCGTTTCAGCAAAACGGCTGGGCGGAGGAACTTCCCGTGATTGATTGCTTCACCTACGAAACCGCGCATTTGTTCGGCGATGCCTTGGCGTCCCAGTTTCGCCTGCGCCACAAAGTGTTCGTCGAGAAGCAGCAATGGGGCGTGCCGAACTGGCGCGGCATGGAGTACGACCAGTACGACACGCCGGCGGCGGTCTATTGCGTGTGGCGCGACGACGACGCGGTGGTGCGTGGTGTCGCCCGGCTGGCGCCGACCACCATCCCTTACATGATCAAGGATTTGTGGCCCGAGCTGGTCACCAACGGCGAGCTGCCGGCCTGCCCGGACATCTGGGAATCGACCCGTCTGGGCATCGACCACGATCTGCCCAAGCCGCTGCGCCGTCGCATCCTGTCGGAGCTGATCCTGGCCTACATGGAGGCCTCGCTGCGTCATCAGGTCAAGGGCCTGATCGGCATCGGCTACGAATGGTGCTGGGAGCATTCCTTCAATCGCCAGGGCTGGCCGGTGCGCCGACTGGGGCCGAACAAGGAAATCGACGGGCTGAGCAGCTATGTCGGCCTGTTGCCGGTGTCGCACGCCCATCTGCACAGCCTGCGCGCCGCCACCGGCATCCACAGCCCGGTGCTGCGCACCGCCGAGGACATTCTTTACCAGGGAGTGGCGGCCGAATGAGCGAAGCCGAACAAGACGCCACCCGAGCCCTGCTGCCCGGCCTTCATTACCTGGCGGTGGAAGCGTTGCGCTCGGGAAGCCCGGCGGTGTCGCGGGTGATCTACGACGCGATCTCGACAATAGAAAACATCATGGATGAGAAGGGAGAGTACAATGAACAATGTTGTGTCGCTGCGGCGTCTGAAGCCGGAATCCGACAGCCTCATTGAAGCGCCTTTGATGTCGCAGAAGATGTTTCGCACCGCCTTGGTGCGGATGCTGAACCACGCCCGCCAGCAGGGCTTGACCGACACCACGCTGACCTTGGACCTGACGCTGACCGCGCTGGATGCCGATTACGACCGGCGCCGGTCCTGATCAGGGCTCCGTGCAAAAGTCCTTCGCTTCGCTCTGTGTACTTTTGCACGTTGATTCAAAAAGAGAAAAATAGGCTTGGGGCGGCCCTACGCCTATTTTTCATGTTTGACAGCCGCCATGAGTCGAGCCGTGCTCGCCTCATGGCGGGAAAATAAACCAATCCCGCGCGGAAAGCTTGCTTGAGCACGGGATTTCCCAACAGAATCGGGAAAAAGTACACCGAGGCGAAGCCGAGGGACTTTTTCACGCGGGAACTATTCCGGTGTCCTGAACGATTCTGCGGGGTCGTCGCTGGGATACAGAATCTGCTGCCGCAACAGGCCGGTCATCGGCAGGTTGAGGTTGACGCCCTTGGGGGGAATCGGTGACTGGAACCACTGGACATACAGTTTTTCCAGGTCGCCGCTCTTCATCAATGCCTTGACGGTGCCATCGACCACCGCCTTGAAGGCCGGGTCATTCCTGCGCAGCATGATGGCGATCGGCTCGATCGACATCGACGGGCCGACCAGTTCGTACCCCTGCGGATCGGCAGACATGGCGATCAGGCCGGCCAGCAAATTGTCGTCCATGACGAAGGCCTGGGCTTGGCCGCTTTCCAGCAGCGCGAAGGATTGCAGGTGGTCCTCGCCGAACAGCTCGCGCATCGGCGTGCCGCCGCCGGGCTGACGGGCGCCCAGCAACTGGATGCTGGTGCTGCGCTTGGTGGTGGCGACCGAGGCGCCGCGCAATTGCCCCAGATTCTTGACCCCCGAGTCCTTCTTGACGGCTACTCGCACCGCCGAGACGAAGGTGGTGGGGGCGAAGGCGACCTGGGCCTGGCGTTCGGTATTGTTGGTGGTCGATCCGCATTCCAGGTCGATGGTGCCGGCAAGGGTGCTGGCGATGCGGTTGGCCGAGGTCACCGCGACGTGACGGACCTCAAGTCGTGGCAGCGCCAGCTTGGCCTTGACCGCTTCGACGACGCGGTTGCAGACATCGACGTGGTATCCGACGAAGCGACCGCCTTCAAGCGCATAGGACAGCGGGTAAGAGCTTTCCCGCACCCCCAAGGTGATGGCGCCGGTGCGCTTGATCTTGTCCAGCGTCATCTCGGTCTGTGTGGCCCCGGGCTGGTCGGCAAGCGCCGCCAGCGGGGCGAGAAACATCGCGGCCAGGGCCACGCCCACCGTCAACCGAGCCATGAGCATCGAACTCCCCCCTCCCGGTGGCGACGCCCGTCCTGTGGATCTCCTTGTCAGCTATTGGGTGTATTCGCATGAGGCGGTAATGATTGTCAATCGCCACAAGGTCATGGTTCGGGCATGTCGGCCAGGACCTTCGCCAGGTCCTGGACCCGGCGGCGGATCCGGTGGTCGGTGATGGCGCGATAGGCGCGGATCAACTCGATGACGTCATGCTGGAATTGCAGCGCGCCCGCGCCGGGAACCGGCATCGCGGCGGCCATGCGGGGAACGGCTGCGGCTTCGACCTCGGCGCTCATGTCGGCGAAGAAATAGTCGACCGACACACCCAGGACGCGGGCGACGTCGTAAAGCCGCGACGCCCCCACGCGGTTGGAGCCATTTTCGTATTTCTGGATCTGCCGAAAGCTTAAGCCCAGCAGGTTGGCCAGCTCTCCCTGACTCAGGCGCAATTCCACCCGCCGTCGTTTCAGGCGGGCGCCGACATGCGCATCCACAGGGCTAGGTCCATCGTCATTAATGCCGCCACTGGTCAAGGCGTCGCCCCCATCCAACCTCGAATACGAGTTTGCATGGTATATTATTCGCGGGAAGGATGTAAGTGGTCCGATGCCAGCGGTGTGTGGTCGCGGCCGGACAGGCGCCAGGCCGGTACCAACTCAAAAGATCACACCGAGGATTTCCGGACGATGGGTGTCCGAAATCTCTGTGGTGGCCGTAGGAAGCGTCAGGTAAATCAAGGAGTAGATGGTGGGCGATGCAGGGATTGAACCTGCGACCCCACCGGTGTGAAGGGTGTGCTAGATTGTAACTTCAATCCCTTACGTTTCCAGGCGATGACGATAGAGTGCCGTTTTGAGCCGTGTATTTACCTGGTTTCCGGACAACTGTCCTGATTGGATTACTCGGGTATTTCGGGATTTCGGGACAACCCTAGCAGCCTGTCGGACTTAACCTGACGCCGGGGACATGGCAGAATCGTGGGCACAACAGATCGCCCGCTGATGGATATCCCCCGGCATGAGCAACTTCCGCCAGATTGACCGCGACACCGGCTTCTTATTGCCGCCGTCCATTGA
>NZ_LWQU01000146.1 GCF_001650635.1 Magnetospirillum moscoviense
GGCATCTCTGAAATCCAGCGCCTGGGCCAAGCCAGGACGAAGCCGCCTGCGCGAAACTATTGACAGCGAACATGAGAGCAGGGTCGAGAAAACGCTCCTGATCCGAGGCCGTTCCCCCCATCCGTCATGGCCGGGCTTGACCCGGCCATCCATGGTTCGAAGCCGCCTTCGGCAGCATGGTTCGAAGCCGCCTTCGGCAGCATGGTTCGAAGCCGCCTTCGGCAGCATGGACCCTCGGGTCAAGCCCGAGGGTGACGAGAGAAAAATCCGATTCCACCAAACTCAGACAGACCCTACTGCCCCGGCATGAAGAAGCTGGTGGGGGCCGGCCCGATTTCCTTGGCGCCGCCCCGCGCCACCTCGCGCACCGCCAGGCCCCGCTCGTTGGTGCCGTCGGGTCGCAGGCGGAACAATCCGTCGATCCCGGCGAAACCGCCGGCATTGGTCAGCGTCGCGTCCGAGAAATCCAGATTCTGCCGCGTTAACGCTCCGACCAGGGCGGTGGCGTCATAGGCGATCGAGGCCAGATTGCCGACCCGCGCCGGCAGCGGCCCGAAGGCGCGGCCATAGCGGGCCTCGAAATCCTGGTGGGCGGCGACCGGGGGGGCGGCGAACCAGCCGCCCTGCAAGGCCGGCTCGGAGGCCAGGCGCGGGTCGTCCCACAACATGGTGCCGAGGAAACGGACGTCGGCGGGGTCGACCTCGTAATAGCTGATCAGCGAGGCGACCTGGCGCAGCCGGGTGCCGTCGTCGGGAATCATCACCGCGTCGAAGGGCGGCGGCGGCACCGGCGGCAGGTCCTTGGCGGCGCGGGCATCCTTGGGCCGGCCCCGGGTGCGCGATTCGACCTCGGTGAAGCGCTTGACCACCGCCGTCAGATCGGCGGCCGACGGATCGTAGAACTCGACCTTGGCGACCTTGCCGCCTTGCGCCGCCACGGCAGCCCGGAAGGATTCGGCGACCGAGCGGCCATATTCGTCGGACCGCGCCAGCAGGGCGAAGCGTTCCTTGCCCTGGGTCCGGGCGTGGCCGATCACCCGGGACACCTGGGAATCCGGCAAGAAGCCCAGGGCATAGACCCCTTGGCCGGCGGCAGATCGATCGGTGGTGAAGGCGATCATCGGCACACGCTGCTCGCGGGCGATCGGCCCGGCGGCCTTGACCTCGGGCGAGAAGAGCGGCCCCAGGATGATGTCGGCCCCTTGGGTCAGGGCCTGGCGGGCAGCCTCGGCCGCACCCTCGGGGGTGCCGCGGGTGTCGAGCGGGATCAGGTTCAGCTTGGCGTCGGCCACCTCGAACAAAGCCAACTGGGCGGCGTTGGACAAGGCCTGGCCCCAGGGGGCATAGCTGCCCGACAGCGGCACCAGAAGGGCGGCGCGGACTTCGTCCTTGTCCAGCTGACGGGAAACGGACGGCGGAAATTGCGGCGGCAGCGGCGGCGCGGCGGGCGGCAGCGCCGCGATGGCCGGATCGGTGGGCGCCGGGGCGGGAACCGGCTGCTGCGAAAACAGCGGGTCGGCCTTGCCGCCCGGTGCCGGCAGCGGCTCGACCGTAACCGAGGGCGGCGGCGGCACGGCAGTGACCCGGCCGGGCGGAACCGGCGGGGCCGGCGGCGGCGGGGCCGGCACCTTGACCTGGGGCCGGGCCGCCGGAAGCGGGACGCGCGGCGCCTCGACCTGCGGAGCGGGCTTGGTTCCCGTCAGCCAAGGTGGTAAGTCTGCCTGTTGACACCCGCTTACCAGAAAAGCCGAGAGCAATGGCAAGGCAGCGACCAGGCGCCACCGGAACGGAACCCGCCGCACAGCGACCCTCCCGTGGGACAAACATCAAGAATCCGCGTGAAGGTAGACCGGCCAGGGCGGGAAGTAAACCGGCGCCCGGCCTGTACCTGATCGCCACCCCCATCGGCAACATGGGCGACATCACCTATCGCGCCGTCGAGGTGCTGGCCGCCGCCGATCTGGTCGCCTGCGAGGACACCCGTGTCACCGGCGGGCTGATGACCAAGCTGGGCCTGGACCGGCCGCTGACCCCCTATCACGAGCACAATGCCGAACGCGCCCGCCCGCACCTGATTTCCCAGCTGAAGGAAGGCAAGGTGGTGGCCCTGGTGTCCGATGCCGGCACGCCGCTGGTGTCCGACCCCGGCTATCGCCTGGTCCGCGCCTGCGTCGCCGAGGATATCGCCGTCACCGCCCTGCCCGGCGCCTCGGCGGTGATCACCGCGCTGCAGCTGTCGGGTCTGCCCAACGACCGCTTCCTGTTCGGCGGCTTCCTGCCGGCCAAGGCCACCGCCCGGCGCCAGGTGCTGCGCGAGCTGGCCGCCGTGCCGGCCACCTTGATGTTCTACGAATCGCCCAACCGGCTGGGCGCCTCGCTGGCCGACATGGCCGCGGTGCTGGGTTCCCGCGAGGCGGCGGTGGCGCGCGAGCTGACCAAGCTGCACGAGGAAGTGGCGCGTGGCGACCTGTTCGCCCTGGCCAACCGCTATGCCGACACCGCCCCCAAGGGCGAGGTGGTGGTGGTGGTGGCCCCCCCCGACGACGCCCGCCCGGCCAGCGCCGACGAATTGGACGACCGCCTGCGCAAGGCCGTCGCCGACGGCGCCACCGTCAAGGACGCCGCCGCCCTGGTGGCGGCCGAGACCGGCTTTCCCCGCCGCGACGTCTATGCCCGGGCGCTGCGCCTGTTCACCATGGGCGAGGAGTGAGCCCGACCAACCATCGGCGCGGCACCCAGGCCGAGGATCGGGCGGCCTGGTGGCTGCGCCTGAAGGGCTATTCCATTCTGGCCCGGCGCTACCGGGCCGGACGGGGCAGCGGCGGCGGCGAGATCGACATCGTCGCCCGGCGGGGTGGCGTGATCGCCTTCGTCGAGGTCAAGGCCCGCTCTGACGCCGATCTGGCGGCGCTCGCCATCACCCCGGCCCAGACACGGCGCATCGCCCGCGGCGCCGAGATCTTTCTGGCCGAACATCCCGAATTAAACGACCTGACCTATCGTTTCGACGCCATACTGATGGCACCCGGGCGGCTGCCGCGCCATATCGCCGATGCCTGGCGCCTCGAGACTTGAGCCTGGCGCCCGCCGACCGGTAGACTGAACCCGATCAATTCACCGTAAGGATCGCCCGATGCGCGCCTCTCAGCTTGTCCCCGCCTTGTTTCTGATGGTCTCGGCCGGCCTGCTGGCCGGCTGTGCCGGTGCCGTGGTCGGCGCCGGAGCCACCGCCGGCGTCGCCGCCGCCGAGGAACGCGGCCTCGAGGGCGCGCTGGAGGACACCAAGATCCGCGCCGCCATCAACGAGGCGTGGTTCCGCCACGATGTCGAGATGTTCCGCAAGGTCACCCTGACCATCTCGGAGGGCCGGGTGCTGCTGACCGGGGTGGTGCCGACCGACGCCAACCGCGACGACGCCGCCCGGCTGGTCTGGCAGGTGGCCGGCGTGCGCGAGGTCTATAACGAGGTGCTGGTCCGCCCCGCCGGCAGCGCGCTGATCGATGACGGCCGCGATGTGTGGATCCAGCAGGAATTGAAGGCCAAGCTGCTGTTCGACAAGCAGATCCGCAACATCAACTTCACCGTCGATGTCACCGACGGCACCGTCTATCTGATGGGCATCGCCCAGTCGGAAGGCGAGCTGCAGCGGGTGATGGCCTATGCCCGCGAGATTTCCAACGTCAGGGGCGTGGTCAGCTATGTCCGGATGAAGGGCGCCGCCCGCGCCGCCGGCGGGTAAATCCATGGCTGCCGCCGATCCCTTCTGGGCCTTGGCCGGATTGGATGGATTGGCGGCGCGCGCGCTGGTGCTGGCCCAACCCGGCGGATTGCCCGGGCGGTGGGCCGAACGGCTGGCGGCCGACCCGCACCCCCTGATCCATGCCGACGATGGCGGCCCGGCCGCCGCCAATCTGGCCGCCACCCTGGATTGGGGCCAGGGCGGCGATATCTGCCTGGCCATTTTATGGCTGGAATATTTTCGCCGCCAAGCCATCGATGCCGAGGCGGTCGACCTTCCCGGCCGCATGCTGGTGCGGCTGACCGGCGAGCGGCGGGCGATCCTGGACCCCTGCCAGCAAGGACGCGAGCTGGACCCGCCCGCGCTGCGGGTGCTGGCCGCCGGATTTGGCGGCATCCTGCCCGGCCCCGGCCAATTGGCGGCGCTGACCGACGATCAGGTGCTGGTGCGCCTGCAAGGCCAGCGGAAGATGCGCCTGCTGAAGGCCGGCGACGTCGCCGGCGCCCTTCTTGCCGTGGAAGGCGCCTTGCGCGTCGATCCCGATCAGGCCAAGCTGTGGCGGGAATCGGGCCTGATGCGCCTGAGGCTGGGTGACCTGGCCGGCGCCGTCGCCGCCCTGGAACAATTCGTCATCCGCACCGACAATGGTCAGGCGCGCGGCCGGGCCAGCCAGTTGCTGGCCCAGATTCGCGTCCGACTGCCCTGACCCCGCCCCCTGGGAGCCACGTCCATGAGCCTTGCCGTCGCCATTCAGATGGACCCCATCGAAACCATCAACATCAATGCCGATTCGACCTTCGTGCTGGCGCTTGAAGCCCAGCGGCGCGGCCATGCCCTGTACCATTACCTGCCCAGTGCCCTGGCCTTGAAGAACGGCCGGGTGCTGGCCTCGGTGCGGCCGCTGGAAGTGCGCCGCGAGCTGGGCAACCACGCCACCTTGGGCGAGGCGCAGATGGTTGATCTGGCCACCATGGACGTGGTGCTGATGCGCCAGGACCCGCCCTTCGACATGGCCTATATCACCGCCACCCACCTGCTCGAGCACATTCATCCGGCGACCCTGGTGGTCAATGATCCGGTTCATGTGCGTAACGCCCCGGAAAAGCTGTTGGTCACCCACTTCCCCAAGCTGATGCCGCCGACCCTGATCACCGCCGATGCCCGGCAGGTGGTCGAATTTCGCAAGGAATACAAGGACATCGTCTTGAAGCCGCTGTTCGGCAACGGCGGTGCCGGGGTCTTCCACGTCAAACCCGACGACGAGAATCTGGGCAGCCTGCTGGAATTGTTCACCCAGCTGTACCGCGAGCCGGTGATCGTTCAGCAATACCTGCCGGCGGTGCGCGACGGCGACAAGCGCATCATTCTGGTCGATGGCCAGCCGGCCGGGGCGGTCAATCGGGTGCCGCAGGCCGGCGAGGCCCGCTCGAACCTGCATGTCGGCGGCCGGGCGATGAAGGCGGATCTGACCGTGCGCGACCGCGAGATCTGTGAGGCCATCGGCCCGACGTTGCGGGCGCGTGGCCTGGTGTTTGTCGGCATCGACGTCATCGGCGGATTCCTGACCGAGATCAACGTGACCTCGCCCACCGGCATCCAGGAAATCAACCGGTTCGACGATGTTCGCATCGAGGCACAGATCTGGGATGCCATCGAGCTGCGTCGCGCCGCCTCCGGCTCGGTGCCATCAGCTTAATTAAAACAATGGGTTATCCGGTTGTGCCTTCATACGCAGATGAAAACTGCGTTTGAAGTTCTCTGCTAACTGCGTTTGAAGTTTTATGGCCGACCCTGTTGCGTTGATGCAACATCCGGACTCGCCGCCGGCACGGTGAAGCGAAAGACCGACCCTCCCGCCGGTCCTTCCTCGACCCAGATGCGCCCGCCATGGCGTTCGACGATTTTCTTGGCGATGGCCAGGCCGATGCCGGTTCCAGGATAGGCGGACTTGGTGTGAAGCCTTTGAAAAATCTGGAAAATTCTTTCTCGCGCATCGGCCGGAACGCCGATGCCGTTGTCGCTGACTGACACCACCCACTCTGGTCCTGCCCGCCCGGCGGTCACCGCCACGCGGGGCGGCAGATCGGGGCTTCGGTATTTCAGGGCATTGCCAATCAGGTTCTGCAGCAGGCGAACGAGCAGGGGCGCGGCCCCCCGGACCTGCGGCAAGGGGGTTGTGCGGACCACGGTAGCGCCCGACTCGGCGATGGACGCGTCCAAATTTATCAACGCATTGTCTAACAAATCTTCAAGCGACACATCAGCAAGGGCCGCCTCGGCGCGGCCGACCCGGGAATAGGCCAGCAGGTCGTCGATCAGGTTCTTCATTCGGCCGGCGCCGTCGGACAGGTAGCCGAGGAATTCACGGCCGTCCTGATCCAAGGCGGGGCCGTAACGTTTTTCCACCAGCTGGGCGTAGGCCCCGATCATCCGCAACGGCTCTTGCAGATCGTGCGAGGCGATGTAGGCGAAGTGTTCCAACTCGGCATTCGAGCGGGCCAGCTCGTCATTGGCCGCCGACAATTCGGTGGTCCGCTCGGCGACCATGCGTTCCTGCAGGGCGCGGGCGGCTTCCAGGCGCAGCCAGCTTCGCTGGAGCCGGGCCAGGAAGATCAGGCTGGCCCCGGCCAGCAGCACGAAGCCCAGCCCGTGCACCAGCAGGGTCTGACGGCGGATCGGGTCGCTGACCACGGTGAATTCGGCCAGCGGAATGCTGACCGACAGGCCGCCGCGCACGTCGCCCACCTGATAGCCCTGGGCGGCGTGGCACTTCAGGCACGGCTCCTCGACCAGCATGCGCGAAATGTAGCGATAGAACGGGCCGGTGCCGCCCGCCACCAGTTCCAGCTTCTCGGCCAGGCCGGCCTCAAACTCGATCAATGCCCGGTCTTCCCAGTCATCGGGGGCATTGCCCGGCCGGATCGGCCGCCGGCTGGTCAGTCGCAGGCTGAGTTGCTCGCCGGCATTGATCATCTCGGCGACCTGACGGGTCATGTAGGACGGGTTGATCTTGGTGAAGGGCCGCCCGTTGATCTCGACATCGCGCTGGGGATCGACCAGCCACTGGTTGGGCGGCGTCGCCTCGGTGGCCGGGACGTAGACGCCGCCATGCTTGGCGGTCCACAGTCGGGTGGTCTGGATCACCGTCACCACCATGCGCGCCCGCGTCAGCGCCGCCTGGCGGTCCTGATCGTTTAGCATGTCGAGATTATGCCACGCCGACAGGCCGGCGATGGCGGCCCACAGGCCGACCATTCCCACCCCGACCTTGATCCCGGGTACACGCATGCGCTTTCGCCCCACAATGGCGTTCGGTGCCCCCCAGCGGGAATCAGCATAACCCAGGGGTGGAAGACCTACAACCATATGGCGGGTATTGGTATTGCCACCGCGCGGCGCTTGCGCGGACACGTGTTTCGGGGGAAAACAACAATGCATGCAACCTGGGTCGGGAGCCGATGACCACCCACGCCCCCACAATCGCCTTCTCCGGCACCGAGTGCCTGGACATCGACGTCGAGGTGCAGATCGCCAGCGGCCTGCCGGCCCTGATCAACCATTTCAAGGGCACCCAGGTCCTGAGCCGGCCGATTCCGCGCCTCGAGGAGGACGGCGGACCCTTGCCCGACCTTCGTGACGTCAAGGGCCAGGAAACCGCCAAGCGGGCGCTGGAGGTGGCGGCGGCTGGCGGCCACAATCTGCTGATGTTGGGAGCTATTACACCCGCCTTCTGCGTGGGGTTGAGGAGCTTATTATGAGGTCATTGCTTGTCAGCCTCGCCCTATCGTTGAGTTTGCCTGCCCAGGCCGGCGAATTAAGAGGGATATGGAAAGTAGCCCAAGAGACCGAGCTCAAGGCTGGCTATATCTGCGGTGGCGACCCGGGGTATGCGACATCGTACTGTAAGACGTTTCTCTACTGCTCGAAGAATGAACCGGCAGTAACATTGGTCATCGACATTTGTGGAGGGCGAAAAAGCTGTTCCGTTGAGCTGGTTATCGATAAGGAACGATTCCTAGTTTCCGGTGACGTCCAAGAAGACCTCATGGATGAATGGGGTGGTATCTTTTCAGTGTCGCTTGATCAGCAGCCTGCCCTTGTTCGCGCGTTATCGAAGGGACGTGCCTTCAAGATCTACCTTGATGGCAAGCTGCAACACGACCTGACCGCGCCAGGAATGGCTGAATCGGTCTCTACAGTCATGAAAGCGTGCACCCAACAACGGCCAACATCCCAATGACCACCCACGCCCCCACTGTCGCCTTTTCCGGCATCGACTGCCTCGACATCGACGTCCAGGTCCAGGTCGCCAACGGCCTGCCGGCCTTTACCCTGGTCGGCCTGCCCGACAAGGCGGTGGCCGAAAGCCGCGAGCGGGTGCGCGCCGCCTTCAACGCGCTGGGTCTGGCACTGCCGCCGAAACGAATCACCGTCAACCTGGCCCCCGCCGACCTGTTGAAGGAAGGCAGCCATTTCGACCTGCCGATCGCCCTGGGGCTGCTGGGCGCCATGGGGGTGCTGCCGCCCGACGAGGTGGCCGGCTTCGTCAGCTTGGGCGAGTTGGGGCTGGATGGCAGCCTGGCCCCGGTGTCCGGCGTGCTGCCGGCGGCGATCACCGCCCTGGGGGCCGGCAAGGGGCTGATCTGCCCGGGATCGCAGGGGCCGGAAGCGGCGTGGGCCGGCGATGTCGAAATTCTGGCGCCCGCCAGCCTGCTGGCCCTGATCAACCATTTCAAGGGCACCCAGGTCCTCAGCCGGCCGGTTCCGCGCCTGGAAGACGAGGCCGCCCCCTTGCCCGATCTCAAGGACGTCAAGGGCCAGGAAACCGCCAAACGGGCGCTGGAGGTGGCGGCGGCCGGAGGACATAACCTGCTGATGATCGGCCCGCCCGGCTCGGGCAAGTCGATGCTGGCGGCCCGTCTGCCCGGCCTGCTGCCGCCCCTGAGCGCGGCGGAAGCGCTGGAAGTCAGCCAGATCCACTCGGTCGCCGGCCAATTGGCCGGGGGCCGGCTGCTGCGCCGGCGGCCTTTTCGCGACCCCCACCATTCCGCCTCCGTTCCGGCCCTGGTCGGCGGCGGCCAGCGGGCCCGGCCGGGCGAGGTGTCGCTGGCCCATGCCGGGGTGCTGTTCCTGGACGAGCTGCCGGAATTCCAGCGCGCTGCGCTTGAAGCCCTGCGCCAGCCGCTGGAATCGGGGCGCGCCACCGTGGCCCGCGCCAATGCCCACGTTGCCTATCCCGCCCGCATCCAGCTGGTGGCGGCGATGAATCCGTGCCGCTGCGGCCATCTGGGCGACGCCTCCCTGGCCTGCACCAAGGCGCCCCGCTGCGGGGCCGAGTACCAGTCGAAGATTTCCGGCCCGCTGTTCGACCGCATCGACCTGCATGTCGAGGTCCCGGCGGTCAATCCGGCCGATTTGTCGCTGCCGCCGCCGGCCGAGGGCTCGGCCGAGGTGGCCGCCCGGGTCGCCGCCGCCCGCGCCGTCCAGGCCGAGCGGTTCGAGGCTCTGGTGCCGGGCAAGGGGCTTTCTACCAACGCCCAGGCCGATGGCGCCGTGCTGGAACAGATCGCTGGCCCCGATGCCTCCGGCCGCGCCCTGTTGACCGAGGCGGCCGAGCGCATGCGGTTGTCGGCCCGCGGCTATCACCGGGTGCTGCGGGTGGCCCGCACCCTGGCCGACCTGGACGGGTCGGAAACCGTGCGTCGCCTGCATATCGCCGAGGCGCTGTCCTATCGCCGGGTCATGCCGGGTCGGGCATAGACCCCACTGACCAAAGTCTGGTTGCGCGTTGCGCACAGGTTGCGCACAGTATGGGGATGAGTGCGCCGTCCTGTTCGGGCAGCCGGGCCTGCCATGCCATTTCCGCCACCGTCATCGACGTGGTGCAGGCGCTGATTCGCGACCGCGCCATCGATGGCAGGGTCGAGGTCGCCGACCTCGAGCGCATGCTGAGCCTGGTGCGGCGCGGCACCATGTCGATGGATGCCGCCTTCCTGGCCCAGGAAGAACGTTGCCGCAAGGATCACAGCCGGCCCAAGGGCAATGTCGGGGCGCGTTCGAACCCGTTCCAGCGGCTGATGGTCCGCCCGTTCGAGCATTTGCTGTTCGGCAATCCGCCGCCCTTCCCGCGCCCGCTTCTGGCCAATTACTTCACCTTCATCGAACAGGCCCTCGAGCCCGAGCGCGACGCCTGGGAAAAGGTCTGCCGCGCCGTCATCCAGGCGCTTCTGGTGGTGCATGGCAACAATCTGACCTGGGACCATTTCTATTCCGACCAGCGCGCCTTGAAGACCCTGGGCACGGCGCTGACCCGCATCGCCCGCCTGCTTTCCACCCATGACGGTGCCCGCCATTGGCAGGAAATCATGGGCCGCCCGCTGGTCGATCACCCGTCGGCCACCCTCGAGCAGGTCGCCCTGGTCCGTCAGGCCCTGCTGGAAACCCAACGCGGCCTGAACGTGGCTTGACCAAAGTCGGGTCGAGCGTCGCCAAAGCAGGATAAAAAGGCACTTCCATCAAGGGGGCGGCCATGGGCGACACGGCACGGATCTGGATTCCACGGGTGTTATTGGCGATCGAGCTGGCGCTGTTCGCCTTCATCGCCACCCATCTCGATGTCGGCCTGAAAACCGAGATGATCGACGGCCAGCCTGTCGGCAATTGCTCGGAAACCGAATTCGCCACCATCGGCATGGTCTGGCTGGGCATGACCTGCCTGGCCCTTGCCGGCTGCCTGTTCTCGCTGTTCGGCCGCTCGAAATGGCTGGGCCTGGTGCTGTTCGCCCTGCCGGTGATCACCGCCACCACCATGGCCAAGTACCAGGAAGACCGCTATCCCGCCTGCTGGGAGCGCCCCGCCGATCCGCGTAAGGGCTAAGTGTCGATTTCCACCAGCACCGGTACGTGATCGGACGGCTGGGTCCAGTGCCGGCATTCGCGCGCCACCAGCGCCGAGCGCAGCCCATCTTGCAAGGCCGGCGTCACCCACACATGGTCCAGGCGGCGGCCGCGATCGTTCTTCTGCCAATCGGGCGAGCGATAGGACCACCAGGTGTAAAGACGTTCGGTGGGTGGAATGAAATGGCGCACCGCATCGACCCAGCCCAGCGAATCCTGCAGCCGGCCCAGTTTCTCGACCTCGACCGGGGTATGGCTGACCACCGACAGCAATTGCTTGTGCGACCACACGTCGGTTTCCAGCGGCGCGATGTTGAAATCGCCGGCCAGGACCAGCCGGTCGGCGGCGCCGGTGCGGGTCGGCAGCCAGGCGGTCAGCTCGTCCAGGAAGGCCAGCTTGTGGGCGAATTTGGGATTGGTGTCGGGATCGGGCACATCGCCGCCGGCCGGCACGTACAGACTGTGCACCTCGATCCCGTCGATGCGCGCCGCGATATGGCGACAATCGCCCTTGCCGCACCAATCGGGCAGCTCGACCGGCTGGGCCGGCGATTTCGACAAGATGGCCACGCCGTTATAGCTTTTCATGCCCTTGAACAGCACATGGTCGAAGCCCAGGCCGCGGCAATCGTCCAGCGGAAACAGTGGGTCATCGACCTTGATCTCTTGCAGGCAGATCACGTCGGGACGAAGGGTCTGGACGATTTCGCCCAAAAGACCCATGCGCAGGCGCAGCGAGTTGATGTTCCAGGTGACCAGGCGCAAGACGGGATGCTCCGCAACAGAATCGGAGCGCAGGTCCTACCATGAAGCCGGACCCCGAAACAGGGGGCGCCCGGTCAGGGGGGTAACCGGGCGCCCGTTCTGCTCCGTGCGGAGCGTGGGGTCGGCAGGGGAGACCTACCCCACGCGACCCAGCTGCTAAAGCCGGGCCGCTCTGTTAAACGAGATGGGGAGGTCGCGGCCAATCCGGTAACGGGTGAAATGCATGGCAGCATTGCATGAAACGCATGCCAGGCCGGCCCCACCGCCATGATGGGATGGAGCCATGAACGCCGAGGATTTCTTCATCGAGGGCCTTCGCCTGGCTGCCGGCGGCAAACTGGCCGAGGCCGCCGAACGCTGGGCCGCCACCCTGGCGGCGGCGCCGGCCCATGCCCAGGCCCGCTTCAACCGGGTGCTGGCGCTGGGCCGGCTGGGCCGTCTGGAGGAGGCGGCGGCCGAGGCGGCCGAGGGATGCCGCCACCATCCGACCGAGCCGTCCTTCCCGGCCCAGCTGGGGCAGATCCTGGCCCGGCTGGGTCGCCTGGACCAGGCGGCCGATTCCCTGCGCCGGGCCCTGGAACTGGGGGACGACCCGGCCTTGTGGTGGGCGCTGGGCCTGGTCGAACGCGACCGCTGCGCCTGGAGCCAGGCCCGCCAGGCCCTGAGCCATGTCGATGACCGGGTCGAGGCCCGCTTCGAACTGGCCCAGTTGCTGTTGCGCGACGGCGAATGGCAAAAGGGTTGGGAATTGTGGGAATCCCGGCTGGCCCGGCCCCAGGCGGGCGAGGATCGCTGGCACATCCCCGAATGGACCGGCGGCGAGTTGAACGGCCTGGACCTGCTGGTCTATGGCGAGCAAGGCGCGGGCGACACCATCCAGATGCTGCGCTTCGTGCCTGAGCTGGCGGAGCGGGGCGCCATCGTCCGCCTGGCCGTTCATGACAGGCTGGTGGGATTGCTGGCCGGCCTGCCCGGCGTCACCCAGCTATTGCCGCTGTCGGCGCCAGCCTGCGCGGCGACTCACCGCGTCTCGATCATGTCGCTTCCGCATCGATTGCCGGCCGCCGATTGCCGGCCGGGTGCGGTGCCTTATCTGAGCGCCCCGGCGGCGGTTCTGACGGGGGGCGGCCTCAAGGTCGGATTGGTGTGGGCCGGTTCGGCCAGCTTCGCCAATGCGGGCCAACGCCATGTCGGCCGGCAATTGCTGGAACCCTTGGCCGCCATCCCCGGCACAAGCCTTTATTCGCTACAATTGGACCAGGCGCCGAACGATCCGGCCATCACCGATCTGGCGCCCGGCATCAAGGATTGGACCGACACCGCCGGCCTGATCGCCGCCCTGGATCTGGTCATCAGCGTCGATACCGGCACCGCCCATCTGGCCGGGGCCATGGGCAAACCGGTGTGGCTGCTGCTGCACAAGGGGGCCGACTGGCGCTGGGGCCATGGCACCCGAACCGACTGGTATCCGTCGGCCAGGCTGTATCGCCAAGAGACCACCGGCGATTGGCGGCCGGTGCTGGACAGGGTCGGCGAGGATTTGCGCAAGCTGGCGCGGACTTAACCTTCCCGCAGCTTCGGCTTGGTAGTGTTGGGGTCCTTGAACTCGAACAATTTCGGATCGAAGGACAGCCCGGTCTGGGTGTCGAACAGCGACACCTGGGTCACGTTGCCCTGCGGATCCAGCACCCGCCATTGCTTCAGCGCGAATGGGCGTTCGGTGAAGACCAGGGTCAGCTCGCCCTGGCCGGGATCGTCGGCCTGGACCATCGACACCGTCAAGATGCCCGGCGCCCGGCCGACCTTGGTGACGGCGACATCCTTGCCGTCGAGATGGACGTTCTTGCGCACCAGGATGCCGGCCGGGGTGGAATCCAGCGGGATGTAGCTGGGCGCATCCAGTTCCTTGTCGTGGACGATCAGGAAGGTGCCGTCGGCCACCACCAGCATCGGCGACGGCGGATCGTATTGCAGACGCATGCGGCCGGGCCGCGAGAAATAAGCGGTGCCTTCGGCCTGGCTGCCGTTGGGGGCGGTCTGCAGGAAGCGCGCCCTGAGCGTGGTGAAGGAATTCAGATATTCCTCGGCCCGCTCGACATCGGCCTTGTCCTGGGCCGACAGGGCCTTGCGCGGGGCGGCCATGGCCGGGCCGGCCAGGATGGTGGTGGCCAGCAAGGCCAAAAGGCGGCGACGGGTGAGGTGCGGCAAGGGTTCGGTCTCCGGGGTGGCAGGCCTTTGTGCGCGCCAATCATGGCGAAATTTAGTAATCATCTCGGGTCGAACGGGCAAGCACCTCGCGCTTGCCGACATGGTTGGCCTTGCCGACCACCCCTTCGGCCTCCATCCGCTCGATCAGGCGGGCGGCGCGGTTATAGCCGATCTGCAGATGACGCTGGACGAAACTGGTGGACGCCTTGCCCTCGCGGGCGACCAGCGCCACCGCCTGGTCGTAAAGGTCGTCACCCGAGCCGCCGCCACCCGAGCCGGGCAGGCCGAACTCGCCGTCCTCTTCCTCGGTGACCGCCTCGATATACGAGGGGTCGCCCTGGCCGCGCAGATGCTCGACCACCTGCTCGACCTCCTGGTCCGACACGAAGGGGCCGTGGACGCGGGTGATGCGGCCGCCGGCCGCCATGTACAGCATGTCGCCCTGGCCCAGCAGCTGCTCGGCGCCCTGCTCGCCCAGGATGGTGCGGCTGTCGATCTTGCTGGTGACTTGGAACGAGATGCGGGTGGGGAAGTTGGCCTTGATGGTGCCGGTGATGACGTCGACGCTGGGCCGCTGGGTCGCCATGATCAGATGAATGCCGGCGGCGCGGGCCATCTGGGCCAGACGCTGCACCGCCGCCTCGATGTCCTTGCCGGCCACCAGCATCAGGTCGGCCATTTCATCGACGATGACGACGATGAACGGCAGCGCCTTCAGGTCCAGCAACTGGTCCTCATAGATCGGCTTGCCGGTGTCGGGGTCGAAGCCGGTCTGCACCGTGCGGGTCAGTTGCTCGCCCTTGTCGCGGGCCTCGGCCAGGCGCTGGTTGTAGCCGGCGATGCTGCGGACGCCCAATTGGCTCATGGCGCGGTAGCGGTCTTCCATCTCGCGCACCGCCCATTTCAGGGCCACCACCGCCTTGCCGGGCTCGGTCACCACCGGGGCCAACAGATGCGGGATACCGTCATAGACCGACAGTTCCAGCATCTTGGGGTCGATCATGATCAGCCGGCATTCTTCCGGGCTCAGGCGATAAAGCAGCGACAGGATCATGGTGTTGACCGCCACCGACTTGCCCGAACCGGTGGTACCGGCGATCAACAGGTGCGGCATGCGGGCCAGATCGACCATCACCGGCGCACCGCCGATATCCTTGCCCAGCACCAGGGTCAGCCGCGCACCGGCCTTTTCGAATTGTTCGGCGGCCAGCATCTCGCGCAAATAAACCGTCTCGCGCCGGGCGTTGGGCAGCTCGATACCGATCACCGACCGGCCGGGAATGGTGGCGATGCGCACCGACAGCGCGCTCATCGAGCGGGCGATGTCATCGGCCAGGCCGATCACCCGGCTGGTCTTGGTGCCGGGCGCCGGTTCCAGTTCGTAAAGCGTCACCACCGGGCCGGGGCGGACCTTCAAGACCTTGCCGTTGACGCCGAAATCCTCGAGCACCGATTCCAGCATGCGGGCGTTCTGGGCCAGGCCATCCTGATTGATGGCGGTGCGGTTGGACTCGGGCGGCAACGCCAGCAGGGTCAGGGGCGGCAGCGCCCAGCCGGGACCGACCGGGCCGCCCAGGTCCAGCATGCCCTGGCGGGCGGCGCGTTCGCGCTTGCCGGCCGCCGGCGGCGGGCGCTTGGGCTCGACCAGGGCCCCAGGCTCGGGCATGCGTTCGAAGGGCGGCGTTTCGTCGTCGTGGGGCGGCGGCGCGATGACCGCGTCGTATTCGTCATCATCATCGTCCGGGTCGGACCAGCGCATCGGCGGCGGCTCGCGCACCACCGGCCCGGCCGGCGAAGACGGCACGCGGTGACGAAGCGCGGCTGCCGCATGGCCGGTGGCCACCGCCACCTGGACCGAGCGGGTGCCGGCCTTGGACAGATTGGCCCAATCCGACGGCGACAGCCCCAACACGAAGATCAACAGACCGAACCCGGCGCCGCCGGCCAGGAAGCCCACCGCCCACACGAACTCGGTCGGCACCTGCGGCGCCACCGCCGTCCACAGCACCCGGCCCAGGGCGCCACCCGACCCGGCGATGACGTCGGGCGCCGGCAGCGGCAGCGCGGCCAGGGCCAGCGCCCACAACAGCACCACCACCGGCAGCGCCACGATGCGCGTCGCCCACAAGGACGGCGCGCGGGCGCGGATCAGCGTGCGCAGGCCCCAGATCAGGGCCACCGCCACCGCCACCCACGAGGCCAGGCCGACCAACTGGCCCAGCAGGTCGGCGATACTGGCGCCGACCCGGCCCAAGGCATTGCGCACCGGTCCGTCCACGGCATTGTTGAACGAGGGATCGCGCGGATCGGCGGTGACCAGGGCGGCGGCGATCAGGGCGGCGGTCACGATCAGGGCCAGGCCGCCCAGGCGGGCAGCCAGCCGCCACAGCGCGTCGGCCGCGCCCTTGGGAAGAAAACCGCCCTTGCCAACCCCCTTCTTGGCCGCGGCCATCCTGCGCTCTCCTACAGCACCTGGGCGAGGCGGGTCAGCGCCCGCTCGGTCGTATCCAGATCGTGGACCAGCGCCACCCGGATATAGCGGTCGCCCACCCCATCGCGCGACAGATAGCGGCCGGGCAGGACGCGGATATTGGCCTCGCGCCACAGCCTGAGGGCCGCGGCCTCGCCGTCACCGACATCCAGCCACAGAAAGAAACCGCCCGGCGGACGCGTAAAGCCGAAACGGTCACCCAGCAGACGCTCGGCCTTATCCAGCTTGGCGCGATAGAGGCGGCGGTTTTCCTCGACATGGGCCTCGTCCTGCCACAGGGCGGTGGCGGCGGCCAGAATCGGCAGCGGGATCGCCGCACCGCCATAGGACCTGACCCGGCCGAAGGCGGCCATCACCGTCGGATCGCCGGCGACGAAGCCCGAGCGCAGGCCCGGCACGCTGGAACGCTTCGACAGGGAATGGAACACCAGCACGTTGGCCAGCCCCTCGCCCAGGCGGGCGCAGGCCGCGAGCGCGCCGGGTGGCGGCGCCTGGTCCCAGATCTCGGAATAGCATTCGTCGACCGCCAGCACGAAATCATGGCGGCGGGCCAGCCGGACCGTGCGCTCCAGCAGATCGGCTTCGGCCACCGAACCTTGCGGATTGCCCGGGCTGCACAGATAGGCCAGCGCGACGCGATCCAGGATATCGGCCGGCAGGGCCGAAAAATCGGGCTGCGAGGCCGGCCCATTGGCGCCGGGCACGAAGACCGGCTCGGCCCCGGCCATGATCGCGGCACCGACATAGACCTGATAGAACGGATTGGGCAGCAGCACCACCGGACGCTTCTTGCCCGATCCGACCACCGTCTGGGCGATCAGGTACAGCGCCTCGCGGGTGCCGGCCACCGGCAGGATCGCCTTGTCGGCCTCGATCAGACCGGCCGGCAGATCGAAGCGACGGGTCAGCCAGGCGGCGGTGGCGGCGCGGAAATCGGGGGTGCCGGCCGCCGGCGGGTACTTGCCCCACAGGCCGGCCTGTTCGGCGATGATCCGCGCCACCATCGGCGGCGCCGCGTGTTGCGGCTCGCCGATGGACATGACGATGGTGTCGGGACCGGGCGCCCCACCCAGCAGGTCGGCCAGGCGTTGGAACGGATAATCGGTCAGAAGATCGAGACGGTCGTTCAGCATCGGGTTGTTCTAACGCAAATTTCCCGGGACGCGAAGGGTCCACAAAAGAATCGAGGGAAAGTACGCCGAGGCGAAGCCGAGGGACTTTTCCACGGAGAACAAAAGAATGGGGCGCGGCTTTCGCCGCGCCCCACCCCAGTCCCGTCCCCCGTTGGGACGAAGCGCTTAGTGCACCGATTCGCCATGCAGGGCGAGATCAAGGCCTTCGCGCTCTTCTTCGGCGCTGACGCGCAGGCCCATCACCACATCCACCAGCTTGAGGATGATGTAGGTGACGATGCCGGTATAGACGGCGGTGATGACCACGCCGTAGACCTGGGCCAGAACCTGGCCGCCATTGCCTTCCAGCAGGCCGGGGAAGCCGCCGATGGCTTCCGACGCGAACACGCCGGTCAGGATGGCGCCCAGGATGCCGCCGATGCCGTGCACGCCGAAGGCGTCCAGGCTGTCGTCATACTTCAGCGCATGCTTGAGGCCGGTGGCACCCCAGTAGCAGACCACGCCGGCCAGCAGGCCGATGATCAGCGCGCCCTTGGGGCCGACGAAGCCCGAGGCGGGGGTGATGGCGACCAGGCCGGCGACGGCGCCCGAGACGATGCCCAGGACCGACGGACGCTTGCGCAGGATCCATTCGGCGAACATCCACGACAGGGCGGCGGCGGCGGCGGCGATCTGGGTGACGGTCATCGCCATGCCGGCACGACCGTCGGCGGCCAGGGCCGAACCGGCGTTGAAGCCGAACCAGCCGACCCACAGCAGCGAGGCGCCGATGACCGACAGGGTCAGGTTGTGCGGAGCCATGTTGTCGACGCCATAGCCCTTGCGCGGGCCCAGCACGATGGCGGCCACCAGACCGGCGACGCCGGCATTGATGTGCACCACGGTACCGCCGGCGAAGTCCAGAACGCCCATGGCGCCCAGGAAGCCGACCGCCGCACCCGACGAGTCCAGCATCCACACCCAATGGCAGACCGGGGCATAGACCAGGAACAGCCACAGGGTCATGAACACCAGCATGGAGGAAAACTTCATGCGGTCGGCGAAAGCGCCGGTGATCAGCGCCGGGGTGATGATGGCGAAGGTCATCTGGAACATCATGAACACCGATTCGGGAATGGTGCCCGACAGGGTGGTCTTTTCGATGCCGTCCAGGAACAGGCGGTCGAAGCCGCCGAAATACGGGCTGTCGCCGGTGAAGGCCATCGAGTAGCCGGCGATCATCCACAACACCGACACCAGGGCGGCGATGGCGAAGCTTTGCATCATCACGCCCAGCACGTTCTTCTTGCGAACCATGCCGCCGTAGAACAACGCCAGACCGGGAATGGTCATCATCAGCACCAGGGCGGTCGAAACCAGCATCCAGGCGGTATTGCCGGCATCGAGGGCCGGAGCGGGCGCGGCAGCGGCCGCCTCGGTCGCGGCGGCAGCCGCTTCCTCGGCAACGCTGGCCGTCGCGTAAAACAGCGATGCCAGGGCCGGGCCAACGCCGGCGAGTACGGACTTGATACGATGGTTCATGGGTCTTCCCCTCGAAACGGCTCAGCGGTCATTGGGCGCCGGATCCAGACACCCCAGGGAGGAGAGAGGGGGGCGTCCGGACCGGCTCGGCCCACATACAAACAAAAACCGTGCCAAGTGCGGTAAAGCCGGTTGCCGCCACCTTTTTTCCCCATGGAAGTAAGGCCTTGGCTAGAATTTAGGCATGGGGAAGGGGTGATGCGCGATTCATGGGCAGCGTCATCGCTGGTGACCATCGACCGTCACAATGCTATGACCGGGCAGGATTTTTCGGCGAGGATCGTCATGCGCCTGAACCTGGGATGCGGCCGCGACAAGCGCGCCGGCTATATCAATGTCGATAAGTATCCGGTGTTCGAACCCGACCAATTGGTCGATCTCGAACAGGTCCCGTGGCCGTTCGCCGACAATTCGGTCGACGAGATCGTGTTGCACCACGTGCTCGAGCATCTGGGCCAAGAGACCCGGACCTTCCTGGCGATCGTCACCGAGCTTTACCGCATCTTGAAGGTCGGCGGCACTGTCGAGATCACCGTGCCGCACCCGCGCAGCGACCTGTATCTGGGCGATCCCACCCATGTCCGGCCGATCACGCCGGCGATGTTTCATCTGCTGTCGAAGAAGAATTGCGCCGAATGGAGCCGGCTGGGCACGCCGCACACCCGGCTGGCCGAGATCCTGGACGTCGATTTCGAGGTCGGCCAGATTCGCAACCGCCTGGCGCCCGCCTGGGCGCAAAAGGCCGAGCGCGAGAAATGGCCGCAGGCCCGCGTGCGCGAGGCGGCCGAGCTTTACAACAATGTCGTCGAGGAAATCATCTTCACGGCGCGCAAGGCCAGCTGACGGCCGGCCGAATCGGCGCCGATGGCCGTCATGCCCGGGCGTGCCCGGGCGTCCACACCTGTTCGTTCGACCCGAGAACCGGGTGAGGAGTCGCGTGGACGGCCGGGCACGCCCGGCCATGACGACGAAGGCGAAAGGGCAAGCCCTTACAGCGCTTCCGAATTGGCTTCGCCGGTACGGATACGATAGGCCTGCGCCAGTTCGACCACGAAGACCTTGCCGTCACCGATCTTGCCGGTGCGGGCGGCGGTCTGGATGGTCTCGACGACGCGGTCGGCGATATCGTCGTTCACCGCCACTTCGATCTTCACCTTGGGCAGGAAATTCACCACGTATTCGGCACCGCGATAGATTTCGGTCTGGCCCTTCTGACGGCCAAAGCCCTTGACCTCGCTCACGGTCAGGCCCTGAACTCCCAGCGGAGTGAGGGCTTCGCGCACCTCGTCCAGCTTGAAGGGCTTGATGACGGCCATGATCAGCTTCATCTCTGGTCCCCTAACATATGGCGGTTGACCCGCCGGTTGATCGGTCGCTGGTTCGATTGCGAACCGTCAGCGTGATTCCTCCCTTTCAAAAGCCGTGCCGATTGAGGCAAAGCGCCGCTTTTCTGGGTTCCGCCGCAACCCGGGGCGGCGATCGTGGCCGCATCTGCATAATAGATGGGCAAATGCCTGGAGTGGCTGCAGTCTTGCGCCCGATCAACAGCGATGGCACATGATAGGTCATGGTGACGCCGCACTCCCCCTTTCCGCTTCCCGCGACCGTCGATGTGCTGATCGTCGGCGGAGGCCCCGTCGGCGGACTGACCGCCTGTGCCCTGGCCCAGGCGGGCCTTGACGTCGTGCTGGTCGAAGCGGCCGACCCGGCCGAACTGGCCCGGCCCGGCACCGACGGGCGCTCGATCGCCGTGGCCGCCTCGGCCCGGCAGGCCTTTGACGGCGCCGGCATCTGGCCGCTGATGGCGGCCGAGGCCCAGCCGATCAAGGATATCCGCGTCACCGATCAGGCAAGCCCGCTGTACCTGCATTACGACCACCGCGCCCTGGGCGATCAGCCGTTCGGCTGGATCGTCGAGAACACCACCATCCGCCGCGCCGTGCACCAACGCCTGGCCAGCCTGCCCACGGCGCGGGTTCTGGCGCCGATGCGGGTCGAAGCGGTGGAATATGGTGCCGCCGGCGCCATCGCCACCTTGTCCGACGGACGGATCCTGCGGGCCGGCCTGGTCGTCGGCGCCGATGGCCGCCCGTCGCGCATCCGCCGATCTGCCGGAATTGACGTCACCCGCCTGGAATATGGGCAATCGGGCATCGTCACCACCATCGCCCACCAACAACCCCACCGCGGCATCGCCCACGAACGCTTCCTGCCGTCGGGCCCGTTCGCCATCCTGCCGATGACGGCAAACCGCTCGTCCATCGTGTGGACCGAGCGGCTGCATCTGGCCCAATCCATCGTCACCCAGAACGATGCCGGTTTCCTGGCGGAATTGCGGGACCGTTTCGGCGATTTCCTGGGGCCGCTGTCGTTGGCCGGGCCGCGCTTTCATTATCCGCTGACCCTGCAGGTGGCCAACCGCATGATCGGCCGCCGCCTGGCCCTGGTCGGTGACGCCGCCCATGGCATGCATCCGGTCGCCGGCCAGGGCATGAACATGGGGGTGCGCGACGCGGCCGCCCTGGCCGAGCTGGTGGTCGATGCCCGCCGGCTGGGGCTGGATGTGGGTTCAAGCGCGGTGCTCGAGCGCTATCAACGCTGGCGGCGCTTCGACAACATGCTGATGCTGGTGATGACCGACGCCCTGGTCCGGCTGTTCTCGAACGATGTCGCCCCCCTGAAGCTGGCCCGCGACCTGGGGCTGGGGCTGGTCGAAACCATGCCGGATTTGAAGGGTGTGCTGATGCGGCACGCCATGGGTGTGGTGGGCGACCTGCCTCGCCTGATGCGTGGTGCGCCTTTATAGTGTCTGGCCTTGGACCCCGATCCATGTTAGCCATCAACCGCCCGTTTTCCATGCGAGTATCGATATGACCGAGACTGCCCAGAACCTGCCGCCGCTGATCATCAACGGCCAGTACATCAAGGACCTGTCCTTCGAGATCCCCGGCGCGCCGACCATCTATACCGAGATGCAGGGCCAGAACCCGGACATCCCGATCCATGTCGACATCACCGCTTCGGGCCTGCGCGAAAACACCTTCGAGGTGGTGCTGCACCTGAAGATCGACGCCACCTTGCCCGACGGCAAGCCGGTGTTCCTGGTCGAGCTGGCCTATGGCGGCATCTTCACCATCAACGTCGCCCCCGAGCATGTTCAGGCGATGCTGCTGATCGAATGCCCGCGCATGATGTTCCCGTTCGCCCGCAACATCATCGCCGATCTGACCCGCGACGGCGGCTTCCCGCCGCTGATGATCCAGCCGATCGACTTCGTCCAGCTGTTCCGCGCCCGCGTCGAGGCCGCCCAGGCCGAAGCCGCCCAGGCGGAAAAGAACTAAAAATCCTGCTGCGATAAGGGCGGGGCGTGATTCAACCGAATCACGCCCGCTCGGCGTTCATTCCGGCTCGCGCAGCCAGATCGGTTTCTTCAGTTTGCCGATGAAGGCGCTGTGCGCCTCAAGCTCCTCGGGGCTGGCATCGTGTGGCCGCGCCGCGCGGATCGGGCGATCGACCTGACTGGGCTGGTCGGCCGCGCCGCCGCGCTGGCCCTTGCTCGCCCCCAGTTCCAGGCCGGGCTGGCGCCCGCCGATCAGCTGCAGATAGACCTCGGCCAGCAATTCCGAATCCAGCAAGGCGCCGTGATGGGTGCGGTGGGTGTTGTCGATCTCGAAGCGCCGGCATAGCGCGTCCAGATTGGCCTGGGCACCGGGAAACTTGCGCCGGGCCATCAACACCGTATCGATGGTCCGGGTCATGGGAATCGGCGGAAAGCCCAGCCGCGCCAGTTCGGCGTTGATGAACTTCATGTCGAATTCGGCGTTGTGGATCACCAGCTTGGAATCGCCCAGGAATTCCAGGAAATCGGCGACAACCTCGGCGAAGACCGGCTTGTCCGACAGGAACTGGCTGGACAGGCCGTGCACCCGGAAGGCTTCTTCCGGCATGTCGCGTTCGGGGTTCAGATATTGGTGATAGGTGCCGCCGGTCGGCAGGTGGTTGAACAGCTCGACGCAGCCGATCTCGACGATGCGGTGGCCGGTCAGCGGATCGAAGCCGGTGGTTTCGGTATCCAGAACGATCTCACGCACCGCGCATCTCCTTGACCAGGGTCATGAGTTTCCGCCAGGCCGGCCCGCGGCCGGTTCCTGTCGGGATGATGATATCGGCGCGGCGGCGCTTGGCGGGATCGGGCATCTGCTGGGCGCGGATGGCGGCCAGTCGGGCCGGGCTTTGGCCCGGCCGTCGCAGCACCCTTTGCGCCTGCAGGAAGGCCGGGCAGGTCACCACCGCCACCCTGTCGCACCGTTTTTCGCCATGGGTTTCGTACAAGAGCGGAATATCCAGCACCACCAGCCGGGCGCGACGGCGGCGCCAGGTCTTGAGAAACTGCGTCTCGGCCCGGCGCACCAGCGGGTGCAGAATGCGTTCCAGCCGCCGCAGCCGGGCGGGATCGCCGAATACCTGGCGGCCCAGCTCGGCGCGATCGATGGCGCCATGGGCGGTCACACCCGGAAAGGCCGCTTCGACCGCCGCGACGGCGTCGCCGCCCGGCCCCAGCAGCCGATGCACGGTGGCATCGGCATCGTGCACCGGCACCCCCATGCGCCGCAGCATGGCGGCCGCCGTGCTTTTGCCCATGCCGATCGATCCGGTCAGGCCCAGGATCTTCATGCCAGCACGAAGGCCCGCAATTCATCGGTGACCATCGGGCGGGCGCCGTACCACGCCTCGAAGCCCGGCACCGCCTGCCACAGCAGCATGCCGATGCCATCGACGATTGCGTTGCCGCGCTGGGCGGCAGCATTCAGCAGATCGGTCATCAGCGGCGCATAGACGATGTCGTTGACCACCGCCGTACCGGGCAGGGCGGCAAGGTCGATGTCCAGCGGCGGCTGGCCATTCATGCCGAGGGTGGTGGTGTTGACCAGAAGGCCAGCGCCGTCCAGGGCGTCGGCGCGGACCTGCCAATCCAGGGGCCGCACCGGGCCGCCGATATCGGCGGCCAGCTGCTCGGCCCGGGCCAGCCCGCGATTGAGCAGACGGATCTCGGGCACGCCGGCATCGACCAGGGCGGCAACCACCGCACGCGCCGCACCGCCGGCCCCCAACACCACCGCCGGGCCGCTGGCGGGCTGCCAGTCCGGCGCCCCCCGGCGCAGATTTTCCAGGAAACCGAAGGCGTCGGTGTTGCGGCCCTCGATGGTGCCGTCATCCCTGACCACCAGGGTATTGACCGCGCCGATGCGCGCCGCCAGCGGCTCGACATGATCGACCAGGGCCAGGGCCATTTCCTTGTGCGGCACGGTGACGTTGGCGCCCCGGATGCCCAGCTTGGGCAGGGCATCCAGCGCGGCGGCGAAATCCTCGGGCCTCACCGCCAGCGGCACATAGGCGCCGTCGATCCCCAATTGCTGTAGCCAGAAGCCGTGCAGGCGCGGCGAGCGCGAATGCCCCACCGGCCAGCCGATCACCCCGGCCAGGCGGGCCTTTCCCGACAGGGTCATGGGATCAGTTCTCCGTTCTCGCGCAGGAAATCCAGCAAGGGCAGCAGCGGCAGGCCCAGGATGGTGAAATGGTCACCGGTGACCTGCATCATCAATTGCACCCCCAGCCCTTCCAGCTGATAGGCGCCGACCGAGCCCAGCACCGCCTCGCCGGCTTGGGTAAGATAATCATCGAGGAAGGCATCGGAAAAGCGGCGCATGGTCAAATGCGCCGCCTCGGTGTGGTGCCACAGGGTCTGGCCGTCCCTGACCACCACCACCGCGCTGGTTAGGCGGTGATTGCGGCCGCGTAATGACTGAAGCTGGGAGCGGGCTTCGGCACGGTCGGCCGGCTTGTCGTACCATGTTCCGTCGCAATCGAGCATCTGGTCGGCGCCGATTACCAGGGCGCCGGAATGGCGCGCCGACACCCGGATCGCCTTCAAGGCGGCCAGGGCTTCCGCCGCGCGGGCGGGGTTGCCGGTTTCGGCCTTGAACGAATCCTTGACCGATTGTTCGTCGATGGCCGCCACCTCGATAGCGAACGACACGCCGGCGCGCTCCAGCATGGCGCGCCGCGCCGCCGAGGCCGAGGCCAGCACGATCACGCCGTCACCCCGTCGCGCTTGGCGGCGTGCTGGGCGTGCAATTGCATGATCGAGGCCGAGGCCTCCTCGATCGAGCGGCGGCTGACATCGACCACCGGCCAGCCATGGCGCGAGAACAATTTGCGGGCGCTGGCCACTTCCTCGCGGACCTTCTCGAACTGGGCGTATTCGGCGTCCTCGTCGTGATTGAGGAAGCGCAGGCGCGAGCGGCGAATGTCGGACAGGCTTTTCGGATCCTTGGTCAGGCCGACCACCAACGGCCAGCGCAAGGATTCCAGCTGGGTCGGCAGCGGCACGCCGGGCACCAGGGGATAATTGGCGCATTTATAGCCACGATTGGCCAGATACATGCAGGTCGGCGTCTTCGAGGTGCGCGACACCCCGATCACCACGATATCGGCGTCGTCCAGATCGTCCAGCAACTGCCCGTCATCATGGGCCAAGGTGTATTGCATGGCGTCGATGCGGGCGAAATATTCGGCGTCCAGCACATATTGGCGGCCGGGCGTCGCCCCCACCTCGGCGCCGAAGAACCCGGCCAGCGCCCCCATCACCGGATCGAGAACCGGGATGAACGGGACCCGCATGCGCCGGCAGGCCTCTTCCAGCAGCGAGCGCACCGCGCCATCGACCAGGGTGCACAGCACGATGCCGGGATTGTCCTCGATCCCGGCGATCACCCGCTCGGCCTGGCCCTGGCTGCGCACCAGCCACCAATTATGCTGGGTGGTGTTGATCCCCTCGAACTGGACCAGGCAGGCGCGGGCCATCGACAGGACGGTCTCGCCGGTGGCGTCGGAAACCAGATGCAGGTGATAGCTGTCCATGCGCTTCGCTGGGGATAAGGTGGAAGAACGGGGATAACCGGGGTGTTTTGACGGTGCCGGGTTTTTTCCTCCCCGTTCGCGTCATTCCCTCCCCGGGACGGCCAGGCTGTCGACAACATTCCGACCGCACCCGACAATAGCGTGAATCATCGTCCGCTTCATCCGCTTTCCCCCTTATCCCCGCTTTCCAACCAGGCACCGGCACGCCGATTCCCGGCACTTTCCCCCAGCTCGGGCGACTTTTCCCCCGGCAGTGATCACTTTGGGGATAAGCTGGGGACCGAATCGCATCCCCAGGTTCCACAGGCCCAACAACACTCAGCCACCTTTCTTCTCTCAAACAAACCTTGTATGACCTTGGACCGCCGCAGCCGAATATCTTCGAGGGTGAGCCTTGACCCAGACCGCACCGACCAAGCCGTTTCTTCGTGCCCTAGCCGGCGAGACGATCCTGCCGCCACCCTTCTGGCTGATGCGACAGGCCGGTCGCTACCTGCCGGAATATCGGGCCACCCGCGCCCAGGCCGGCAGCTTCCTGGACCTGTGCTACAATCCAGAACTGGCCGTCGAGGTCACGCTGCAGCCGCTGCGCCGCTACGGTTTCGACGCCGCCATCCTGTTTTCCGACATTCTGGTGGTTCCCGACGGGCTCGGACAGGATGTCGCCTTCCGGGAAGGCGAGGGTCCGGTGCTGGCGCCCATTCGCTCGGCAAGGGATCTGGATGGTCTCGACATCTCGGGCCTGCACCAACGGCTTGACCCGGTCTATCGCACCGTCAAGGGCCTGTCCTCGGCGATTCCGTCCTCGACCGCGCTGATCGGTTTTTCCGGGGCGCCGTGGACGGTGGCCACCTACATGATCGAGGGCGGCGGTTCCAAGGATTTCCAGGAAGCCAAGCGCCTGATGTGGGGGCAGCCAGAGGTTTTCGCCCGGCTGATGGACCTGTTGGTCGAGGCGACCGGCCAATATCTGATCCGGCAGATCGATGCCGGCGCCGAGGCGATCCAGATTTTCGACACCTGGGCGGGGGCCCTGCCGGAACCCGAATTCCGCCGCTGGGTGATCGAGCCGGCCCGCAAGCTGGTCGAACGCATCCGCGCCGAACGGCCCGGTATCCCGGTGATCGGTTTCCCGCGCGGGGCCGGCATGCTTTACCAGGCCTATGTCAAGGAAACCAAGGTCAGCGGCGTCAGCCTGGATTCCAGCGTGCCCCTGGACTGGGCGGCCGAGACGTTGCAGCCCCATTGCACGCTTCAGGGCAATCTGGACCCGATCTTGCTGGTGACCGGCGGTGAAGCGCTGGATGCCGGCATCGACCGGGTGCTGAAAAGCTTAAGCAAGGGGCCGTTCATCTTCAATCTGGGCCACGGCATCATTCCGCCGACGCCCCCTGAGAACGTCGCCAGGTTGGCCGAGCGGGTGAAAGGCTTCAAGGGCTAGGCATCATGGGCAAGACCGCAGTCGTTTTGTTCAACATGGGCGGACCGGACAGCCTGGAGGCGGTCGAACCGTTCCTGTTCAACCTGTTCAACGACAAGGCGATCATCGGCGCGCCCTGGCCGATCCGGCCCTTGCTCGCCAAGCTGATTTCCAGCCGCCGCGCCCCGGTGGCCAAGGAAATCTATCGCCAGATCGGCGGCGCCTCGCCCATCTTGCGGGAAACCAAGGCCCAGGCCAGCGCCCTTGAATTCGCCCTGGGCGAGGGCTTCAAGGTGTTCGTCGCCATGCGCTATTGGCACCCGTTCACCGCCGAGACGGTGGCGGCGGTGAAGGCCTGGGGCGCGGATCGGGTGGTGTTGCTGCCGCTTTACCCGCAATTTTCCACCACCACCAATCGGTCGAGCCTGAGGGCGTGGGCGGCCCAAGCGGCCAAGGCCAAACTGAACCTGCCGACCGAGTCGATCTGTTGCTATCCGGCCCAAGCCGGCCTGATCGCCGCCATGGCCGAACTGGTCCGGGCCGGCTTGAGCAAGGCCAGCGCCCATGGGCGGCCGCGGGTGCTGTTTTCCGCCCATGGATTGCCGCAAGGGGTGGTCGACAGGGGCGATCCCTATCCGATGCATGTCGAGATGACCGCCCGCGCGGTGGTGTCGGCCTCGGGGTTGGACGATCTGGATTGGGGGGTTTGCTATCAAAGCCGGGTCGGGCCGCTGAAATGGATCGGGCCGGCGACCGAGGACGAGCTGGCTCGGGCCGGCGCCGACAAGGTGCCGGTGGTGGTGGTGCCGATCGCCTTCGTCTCCGAGCATTCCGAGACCCTGGTCGAATTGGATATCGAATATCGCCATCGTGCTGGAAGCCTGGGCATTCCGGCCTATATCCGGGTGCCGACGGTATCGGCCCATCCGGCTTTCATCGAGGGCTTGGCGGAATTGGTCAGAAATCCGGCCCAAGCCCACGGTCGCGCCTGTTCGGCCATCGGCAGAAGCTGCCTGTGGAAGGAGGAGCCATGACCGGGGAGGGCTATCTGTGGCTGAAGGCCTTGCATGTGATCGCGGTGATCTCGTGGATGGCCGGTCTTCTTTATCTGCCGCGGCTGTTCGTTTACCATTGCGAGGTGGAAATTGGCTCGGCCACCTCGGAATTGTTCAAGGTGATGGAACGGCGTCTGTTGAAGGCGATCATGATGCCGGCGGCGATCGTCGCCTGGGCGGCCGGCCTGTTCATGGCGGTGGTCGGCGGTCTATTCCATGACGGATGGTTTCACGTGAAACTAACCCTGGTGATTGGAATGACCATCTCCCACTATATGATGACAGGGTGGAAGAACGACTTCGCCGCCGACCGCAATCGCCGGCCGCAGAAGTTTTTCCGTGTCGCCAATGAAGTCCCGACCTTGCTGATGATTGCCATCGTCATTCTGGTAATCGTCAAACCCTTTTGAGATCGCTGCATCGCACACAGAAAAGGCGTTTGACAGGCCTGTCCGCTTTGGCTAATGCTTGGCGCGATCCTGATGGGGCCGTCTGAAGCCCCCTTGATCCCGATTTCATCCAGGCCGTCGCCGTCTGCTTATCCGCCACGGGTCATCCCGTGGTCCCGCCCCTTGGCAGCGGATCGACGGATATTCCCAATGGAACCCCCCCATGCACCTGCAGGAACTGAAGAAAAAGACGCCCGCCGAGCTTCTGGCTTTCGCCGAAGAGCTGCAGATCGAAAATGCCAGCACGCTGCGCAAGCAGGACATGATGTTCGCGATCCTGAAGCAGCTGGCCGACAATGATCAGCCGATCTATGGCGACGGCGTGCTGGAAATCCTGCAAGACGGCTTCGGCTTCCTGCGCAGCCCCGAGGCGAACTACCTTCCCGGTCCCGATGACATCTATGTCAGCCCCAGCCAGGTCCGCCGTTTCGGCCTGCGCACCGGCGACACGGTCGAGGGCCAGATCCGCTCGCCCAAGGATGGCGAGCGCTATTTCGCCCTGCTGAAGGTCAACGCCATCAATTTCGAGCCGCCGGAAAACGTGCGGCATCGCATCAATTTCGACAACCTCACTCCGCTTTATCCCGACGAGAAGCTGAGCCTGGAACTGGACGATCCGACCAAGAAGAACCTGACCACCCGGGTCATCGATCTGGTCGCTCCGATCGGCAAGGGCCAGCGCGCGCTGATCGTGGCGCCGCCCCGTACCGGCAAGACGGTGATGCTGCAAAACATCGCCCACGCCATCTCGGCCAACCACCCCGAGGTCTATCTGATCGTCCTGCTGATCGACGAGCGGCCGGAAGAAGTCACCGACATGGCCCGTTCGGTCAAGGGCGAGGTGATCAGCTCGACCTTCGACGAGCCGGCTTCCCGTCACGTCCAGGTCACCGAGATGGTGCTGGAAAAGGCCAAGCGCCTGGTCGAGCACAAGCGCGACGTGGTGATCTTGCTGGATTCCATTACCCGCCTGGCGCGCGCCTACAACACCGTGGTGCCCAGCTCGGGCAAGGTGCTGACCGGCGGTGTCGATGCCAACGCCCTGCAGCGACCCAAGCGCTTCTTCGGCGCCGCCCGCAATATCGAGGAAGGTGGATCGCTGTCGATCATCGCCACCGCCCTGATCGATACCGGCAGCCGCATGGACGAAGTGATCTTCGAAGAGTTCAAGGGCACCGGCAATTCGGAAATCATCCTGGACCGCAAGCTGTCGGACAAGCGCACCTTCCCGGCCATCGACATCACCAAGTCGGGCACCCGCAAGGAAGAACTGCTGGTCGACAAGGGCGTGCTGTCGAAGATGTGGGTGCTGCGCCGCATCCTGATGCCGATGGGCGTGATCGACGCCATGGAGTTCCTGGTCGACAAGCTGAAGCAGTCCAAGAACAACTCGGACTTCTTCGATGCGATGAATTCGTAAGATCGTTCATCCCGACAAGAAAAAGGCCCCTCGGTTTCGAGAGCCGTTGGGACTAAGTGTGTTTGAGGAAAGCCCCGTATCAGGCGTAGCGCCGGATACGGGGCTTTTCATTTGCCTAAGAATTTTTCCGTCATGGCCGGGCTTGACCCGGCCATCCACGCTGTTGGTTGCAGACACCCAGGGTTGGCCGCATCATGCGAGTATGCAGGGCGGCTGGGTCTACATCATGACGAACCGACCAAATAGCACGCTATACGTCGGCGTGACCAGCGATTTGGCGCGTCGAGCCTGGGAGCACCGGGAGGGCGTCGCCGACGGCTTCACCAAGCGGTATGGACTGAAGCAGCTGGTTTATGCCGAGCGATACGAGGACATCCGCACCGCTATTCAGCGGGAGAAAAACCTCAAACACTGGCCGAGGGCGTGGAAGGTCAAACTGATCCTGACCGACAATCCGAACTGGGACGATCTCTACGAGCGGCTGGCGTAGTCGCGGATGGCCGGGTCAAGCCCACTGCTGTCCGGTTTAATTTAGTGGACTGAGTGCACGGCGTTGATTCTACTCGTGTTCAGACGTTTGGCGCGTCTCCTGGACACGAATTGGAGCAACACCGTGCGGCATCAGAATAGCGTTTTTCATGACTTG
>NZ_LWQU01000147.1 GCF_001650635.1 Magnetospirillum moscoviense
ATGCAAGCCGCCGCAGCCGCCAGCCCCGCCCAATGCCGTCTGGATCAATCCGCCAGCTGAGAGAATTGCTGCCTAAATTGTCAGACGCAGTGTCGCGGATTCATTGACAGGTTCCGTTCTCATAAAACGGGAACAGGTCATGAAGTGTGCCGTGAACGTGCGACCAGAAGGGGTCGCTCACACCCTCGAATGAGTTCGCAATGGCCTCCAGCGATTTGTACGTCAGTTCCGCTACGGCCTCGATAATGTTGCCGTGGTCGTACCCGTCGGCGTTGCTCTGATAGAGATCGTAAATTCGGTCGGCCGGAAGCGTCGCGAGGTGTTTCCGCGTGATTTTGATGAGGGTCGCGACACCGGAAGTGGCCTCAATACTGAGGCCGCTCTCAAGGCTGTTCGCACGCTTCATCTCGCTCAGTTCACGGAACACGCTTTCGTAAATATCCTGAAGATGGAAAAAATTCGGCCCAGGCCAGTAGCTGCCTTCGCCAAATGCGGCCTGTAGGCTCAGTTCGGCGGCTGCGTTCAGCCGCATCATCATAGCCCTTGTTGGAGCGCCGAGGCTGCCGAAAAGAATGCCTGCAAACGGCGTGTAGGTCCGCGCGATAAAATGGTCACCAAACAGGCTTTCCGACAGAACGGGGGCCACGCTGAAGCCACCATAGCCGACCTCACGGGACATCATGCTCTGATCGAGCAGGATCGTCTGAAGTGCGAGTTCCTGCACAAAGCGTTCGGCATGGCGCGAGCTTAAGCGCTTTCTGGCGAGAGCGTTCATGATATCCGCTGCCAGCCAGGGTGAAGATGTAACGAGCGCGGCGCAGAATTTATGGTCGGATATTATGCCGAAAAACGACGCGGCATATCGGCCATCTTTGATCATTCCTCGGTACCGAAATAACATAAAGGCACTGAACTCACGTCGCTCCTCGATGAAATTGGCCAAGCGAATGAGAAACGGCAGATTGCGCGCAAGGTCTCCCGCGAAATCCACGCAATCTCGCTCGTTGCCTTCCTCCAGTAGCGCTGCACCAGCCCGGACAAACCGCTCGACGGTCCCTGCCCGGATTGTGATTGGCGCTAAAGACCCAAATGCCAGGGAGCCATAGGCCGTGACAAACAATATGATGCCGACGAATTCCCAGAAGAGCGGATGGCCTATGATCGCAACGCGGGGGATTGGAAATTGAGGAAGAAGTGCGGCTATCGCGATTGGCAAGGTTCCGACGAAAACCAAACCGTAAATCGCGATTAGAGAAATGCGGCGCACCTTCAATCGGAACAGGTAGATGGGCTTGAGAAACTGGGGGACGATCAGCGTTACGCCAAGCGCAGCGACCACATCGCCGAGTGTGAAGTAGACGATGGCCGTGTTTGCTGGGTCGTAAGCGCAGCCTTCCAGCGACAACCCCAGACAGCTCGGCATAGTAGCCCTATTCTACATATTTGGCCGTAGCAATTGCAAAGGGTCGCAGAGCTAGCAGGACGGGTCCACCCAAATCTAAGCCGTGATGGAATTGCCTTGCATGAGGCGCCCGCGGCCGCGGGTATATTTGCCTTCACGGTGCCTTTGTTCCACGAGTACATGCTGCGCGCCATGCCGGCATGACGCGAAAAGGCCCGGGATTTCTCCCGGGCCTTTTAAGAAAAGCAGCGGCGACCGAAATTAGGCTTCGGCCTTGGCAGCCAGGGCCTTCTCGACGCGGCGCTTCAGGCGGCGCGACTCGTCGGTCAGGCGGCTGTCGTTGGTGGTGGTCAGATAAGCATCCAGGCCGCCATTGTGCTCGATGGTCTTCAGACCGCGGGTCGAGACCTTGATGCGAACCATCTGGTTCAGCGCGTCCGACAGCACCGAAGTGTCCTGCAGGTTGGGCAGGAAGCGACGACGGCTCTTGTTGTTGGCGTGGCTGACGTTGTTGCCGGTCAGGACGCCCTTGCCGGTGATGGAGCAACGACGGGCCATAAGCGTATCCTCTCTCGTCTCGTTCTGGCGGCTTGAAGAATCGCCGCGCGCATGACAAATCCGGTCCTGGGCAAGCCCGGGGAAGCCGCGTTTTTAAGGGGCTAACCGCCCTTCGTCAAGCGGATTCAGACAAGCCCGGAGCAGGCCGGGGGCAGGGGCTACTTTTTAACATCAAGGACGACGTTGCTGGCCCCTTCGGCACCCATGGAAACGGTCAGAATCTTGACCGGAACGGTGCCGCGATTCAGCCCGCGATGGGTGACGGCCATGGCTTCGACGAAGGAATCGCCGGCCTTGAAGTCGCGCGTGCCATGGCTGCCGTAATCCACCGTCAGCTCGCCTTGCTGGATCAGCGCGAACATCGGCGTGCCGTGCTGGTGCAACACGGTCTCGGCACCGGGCATGATGGTCACGATGCTGGCGGTGACCCGGGCCGGCCCGGTGGCCGGGTAATGGATGGTCTCGCCCAGGATGGTGGTGCCGGTGGCCAGCAGCTCAAGGGTGGGATAGGCGGTCTGGGCGCCGGCCCCGCCGGCGACCAGCGCGCACAGTCCGGTTGCCAGCACAAGAGTCTTCATCGCCACGGCCCGATCTAGCCGAACAGCTTGTCGATGTCGGTCTGGGCCAGCATGCGATCGACCTCGTCCTGGCTGACGCCCTGGCCGGGCAATTGCGGCCCGTGCAGCAGGTTCTTGTCGGGGTCGTCCTGCTTTTCCTTGATCTCGACCACCACCTTGGTCAGCTCTTCACGGCCCCAGGTGAAGATGATGGCGTTGATGCGCTCCTCGACGAACTTCATCGAGTTGACCACCTTGGTGATGCGCTGGCCGGTGATGTCCTGGAACGAGCAGGCCTCGAACACGGTGTTCACCTTGTCGGTGACCTGGTCGAAGATTTCTCCCAGCTTGCCGCCCTGGCAGTAGGTCCGGGCCTCGCCCATCAGATTGTCGATGCCCTCGACGCTTTCCATGATCGAGTTGGTCGCACCTTCGGTGGCGCGGACGATGGCGTCCAACTGCTCGGACATCGAGCCGAAATGGTCCTCGGCGCCGGGGGGATTCAGCGCGGCCAGTTCCTTGCGGATATTTTGAAGGTGGCCGAACAGGCCGACCAGCTCTTTCTTGAGGATCAGCGAGTCTTGGGCCGACGGGTCGAGCTGGTTCATGTCAGGGGTCCCGAAGGGTCAAAAATGCGAGAAACACATCCTAATGTGCCCAGAGCCGCGCCGCAAAGCGAATTGGGCATTGGTATGGGGGTATTCCTCGTTCATTCGGACGATGGCGCCCGGCTGCGAAAGGCCTCGACCAATTGGCGGGCGGCGGCGCCGGGGGCCAGGAAGCCCCGGGTGACGCCCGCTTCCAGATCGGGCAACTGGCGGGCGACCGATGGGTCGTCCTTCAGGGTCTGCAGCAGTGTCTCGGCGATTTCGCTCCACATCCAGGCATGGGCCTGTTCGGCGCGGCGTTCCTCGAAGCGGCCGCTGTCCTTCATGGTCTGGCCGAACGTCTCGACGGTTTCCCACACCTGGTCGATGCCGGATCGCGCCAGCGCCGAACAGGTCAGCACCGGCACCATCCAGGCGGCGTTGGCCGGGGTCAGCAGATGCAGGGCGTTGCGATAATCCCGCGCCGCCCGGCCGGCCGCCGCTTCCAGGTCGCCGTCGGCCTTGTTGACGATGATGGCGTCGGCCAACTCCACGATACCCTTCTTGATGCCCTGCAACTCGTCGCCGCCGCCCGGCACCAGCAGCAGCAGGAACAGATCGACCATGTCGGCCACCGCCGTCTCGCTTTGGCCGACGCCGACGGTTTCGACCAGGATGACGTCGAAGCCGGCCGCCTCGCACACCAGCATCGCCTCGCGGGTGCGGCGCGCCACGCCGCCCAGGGTGCAGCCGGATGGGCTGGGGCGGATGAAGGCCCGCTGGTCGCGCGACAATTCCTCCATGCGGGTCTTGTCGCCCAGGATCGAGCCGCCCGAGCGTGGACTGCTGGGATCAACCGCCAGCACCGCCAGGCGGTGGCCGCGTTCGACCACGTTCAGGCCGAACGCCTCGATGAAGGTCGACTTGCCGGCGCCGGGGACGCCGGTGATGCCGACGCGGATCGAGCGGCCGGCATGGGGCAGCACCTCGTGCAGCAGGGCCTCGGCGGCCAGGCGATGGTCGGGGCGGGTGGATTCGATCAAGGTGATGGCGCGGGCCAGCGCGCGGCGCTCGCCGGCCAGCAAGGCCCTAGCCAGGGATTGCGGATCAGGGAACAAGGGCGTCTTCGTCCTATTTCTTCTTGTCGGCAAGGAAGGTGGTGATGGCCATGGCCACCAGCTTGGCCCGGCTTTCATCGTCCAGATGGTCAAGGATCTGGCGCTTGGCCCGGACGGTGGCGGTGGCCTGGCGCAGCAGGGCCTGGCGTTCCGGGCTGATGAATTCCGGCACCGAGGAGTCAAGGCGCTGGCGGGTCTGCTGGGCGGTGGCCTGGGGCCGGCGCTGGGCCTGGACCGCCTGCGACACCGCGCACGGCGCCATCTCGGCGGCGCGACGCTGGATCGCCGCCTCGGCCTCTTTCTCGAACATCGCCTTCAGGAAACCGAACATCATGCCTCGGGGCAGGTCGTGCGCATGGGGGTATGGTAAACCGATCCGTCGCCGGTTGCCAGCCGGGCAACAAAAAACCCCCTTCCCGAGGGAAGGGGGTTTCCTGAACGATCGGCTGAGCCGAGAGGCCTGGACTTAGAAGTCCATGCCGCCCATGCCGCCCATGCCGCCCATGTCGCCGCCCGGCATCGGGGGCAGGTCGCGCTTGGGCTTCTCGGCGATCATCGCCTCGGTGGTGATCAGCAGGCCGGCCACCGAAGCGGCATCCTGCAGAGCGGTACGGACCACCTTGGTCGGATCGATGATGCCGGCCTTGATCATGTCGGTGTAGGTGCCGGTCTGGGCATCGAAACCGAAATTGGCATCGTTCGAGTCCATCAGCTTGCCGGCGATGACCGCGCCGTCATGACCGGCGTTCTCGGCGATCTGACGGACCGGGGCCTGCAGGGCGCGACGGACGATTTCGAAGCCGACCTTCTGGTCTTCGTTGGCGGGCTTCAAGCCGGCCAGCACCTTGATGGCGTACAGAAGAGCGGTACCGCCACCGGCGACGATGCCTTCCTCGACCGCGGCGCGGGTGGCGTGCAGGGCGTCATCGACGCGATCCTTACGCTCCTTCACCTCGACCTCGGAGCCGCCGCCGACCTTGATCACGGCGACGCCACCGGCCAGCTTGGCCAGACGCTCCTGCAGCTTCTCGCGGTCGTAGTCCGAGGTGGTCTCCTCGGTCTGCGCACGGATCTGCTTGCAGCGGGCTTCGATGTCGGTCTTCTTGCCGGCGCCATCGACGATGGTGGTGTCTTCCTTGGTGATGGTCACGCGCTTGGCGGTGCCCAGCATGTCCAGCGACACGGTTTCCAGCTTGATGCCCAGATCTTCCGAGATGACCTGGCCACCGGTCAGGATGGCGATGTCTTCCAGCATGGCCTTGCGGCGATCGCCGAAGCCCGGAGCCTTGACGGCGGCGACCTTCAGGCCGCCACGCAGCTTGTTGACGACCAGGGTGGCCAGGGCCTCGCCCTCGACGTCCTCGGCGATGATCAGCAGCGGACGGCCGGACTGCACGACGGCTTCCAGCACCGGCAGCAGCGGCTGCAGACCCGACAGCTTCTTCTCGAACAGCAGGATGTAGGGGCTGTCCAGCTCGACGGTCATCTTCTCGGCGTTGGTCACGAAGTACGGGCTGGTGTAGCCGCGGTCGAACTGCATGCCCTCGACGACGTCCAGCTCGGTGTCCAGGCCCTTGGCTTCCTCGACGGTGATCACACCCTCGTTGCCGACCTTCTCCATGGCCCGGGCGATCATGTCGCCGATCTCGCGCTCGCCATTGGCGGAAATGGTGCCGACCTGGGCGATTTCCTCGTTGGTGGCAACCTTGCGCGAGCGGCTCTTGACGTCCTCGACGACGGCGGCGACGGCGATGTCGATGCCGCGCTTCAGATCCATCGGGTTCAGGCCGGCGGCGACGGCCTTGCAGCCTTCGCGGACGATGCTTTGCGCCAGCACGGTGGCGGTGGTGGTGCCGTCACCGGCCAGATCGGCGGTCTTCGAGGCCACTTCGCGCACCATCTGGGCGCCCATGTTCTCGAACTTGTCGGACAGCTCGATCTCCTTGGCGACGGTGACGCCGTCCTTGGTGATGCGCGGCGCGCCGAAGCTCTTTTCGATCACCACGTTGCGACCCTTCGGGCCCAGGGTAACCTTCACGGCATCGGCGAGAATGTCCACGCCGCGCAGCATCTTGGCGCGCGCTTCGGTGGAGAACTTGACTTCTTTGGCAGCCATTTTTGTAAACCTCGTAAATCCTGAATGGCGGGGACGAATCTTAGGCGAGGATGCCCAGGATGTCGGATTCCTTCATGATCAACAGCTCTTGGCCGTCGAGCTTGACTTCGGTGCCGGACCACTTGCCGAACAGGATGCGGTCGCCGGCCTTGACGTCCAGGGCGACAAGCTTGCCATCCTCGCCGCGCACGCCGGAACCCACGGCGATCACTTCGCCCTGCATCGGCTTTTCCTTGGCGGTGTCGGGGATGATGATTCCACCCGCGGTCTTCTCCTCCGCGTCGATGCGCTTCACCAGCACGCGGTCATGGAGCGGTCGGAACTTCATGTAAAAACCTCCGTCAAATGCGGTTTGGTCATAAAGAGCGCCCAAGAGTGGCTGTTAGCACTCTTCGGCGACGAGTGCCAACGATCTAGGGGGGGTTCCCCACAGAGTCAAGCGAGAAACCGTGGATTTTTAGAGTGTGTTAAGCTAGTGCCTTGATTTTCAAGGCTGAACAATATGGGTCACCACCCACTTGATGCCTTCGACCTCGCCGGCATCGGCCTTCAGTTGGGCTGCGGCCTCGGGCGTACCGCCGCCGATCAGAAAGGCGACGCCGTTGATCACCCGGACAATCAGGCCGGCCTTGCCTTCAAGGCCCAACTGTCGGCGCACCGCATCCTCGCGGGCGAAGTCGGGCCGGAAGAATTCCAGCGCCGGCAGTTCGGCCAGCACCAGTTCGTTGGCGATCGACCCCACGCCTTCGACCGCGCGGGCGGCCTGCTCGGCGCGGCGGCGCTGCTCGGGCTTGACCACCGCGCCCATCAGCACGACATGGCCGCCCCATACCTCGACTGTGACGGCCCGAAAGGCGGCGCGGTCGGCATCGGTGATCTTGCGGGCGACGACATTCTTCAAGACGTCGTCGCGATTGGCGACGGCGCGCGGGCGATCTTGGGTGGTCACCACCGGCTTGGCCGGTTCGGCGCCCTGGCAGGCGGCCACCAGCAGGGCGAGCAGGAGAGCCAGCCGCCTCATGACACGTCGCCTTCGTCGCGATCCTTGCGGTAGCGGCGCCACAACAGCAGCCCCAGGACCGTCGAGACGGCGAACAGAACCACCGACACGGCGGTCGAGATCACCGGGTCCAGTTCGATGCCGCCGCCCAGCAGGGCGAAGACGATGGTCTGCGGCAGATAGCCCAGGGCCGAGCCGGCGAAGAAGGGTAGCGGCCGCACGCCTGACACGCCGGCGACCAGATTGGTGGTCAGATTGTGGGTGAAGGGGGCCAGCCGCAACACCAGGGCCATGCCCAGCGTGTTGTCGGCCAGGAAGGAATCGAGCTTGCTGACCTTGTCGGGGAACTTGCGGGCCAGGAACGAGCGGGCCATGAAGCGGGCATAGAAGAACACGCCGACGGCGCCGGTCACGGTCGCCAGCAGGGCCAGGCCGGTGCCGATCACGATGCCGAAGGCGTAGCCGGCCAAAAAGGCCACCACCTGGCGCGGCAGGCCGACGGCGGTGAACAGGGCGCCGACCACCACGAACAGCGCCTCGCCGGTCAGGCCTTGGCCGCGGATATGCTCGTCGATCCAGCCTTGTTCCAGCAGGTGCTTGAGGCCCAGTCCTTCGAACAGCAGGCCAAGGGCTGCGAGCGTCACGATCAGGACGATGCCGCGCACCAGTACGCGCGGGCGCCAGATCGACGGGCGGAGCGCGGCTTGGGTCACTGGCCGGGCTCGACCACCGGATTGCGCGACCGGCGCATCAGCCACATGACGCCCAGCAAATCGGGGACGCCGACCAGGGCGCGGCGCAGGTTGGAATAATTGGAGCTGCCGGCCCCGCGCGGGCGGTGATTGACCACCACCGATTCCACTTTGCCGCCGGCCCGGATGGTCAAGGCCGGCAGATAGCGGTGCATGTGGTCGAAGCGCGGCAGGTCCAGGAACAAGGCGCGGGAAAACAGCTTCGAGCCGCAGCCGGTGTCGGGGGTGTTGTCCTTCAGGGCCCAGGCGCGGATGGCGTTGGCCGCCTTCGAGGCCCACCGCCGGGACGAGGTGTCCTTGCGGTTGGCCCGCCAGCCGGCGATCAGCAGCTTGTCGCGGGTGGCGTCCGGCTCGGCCTTCCAGCGCGCCAGCATGGCGGGGATGTCGGCCGGGTCGTTCTGGCCGTCGCCGTCCAGCATGGCGATGATCGGCGCCTTGGCATGGCGGACTGCGGTGGCGATGGCCTGGCTTTGGCCGCAGCTGAAGCGATGGCGGACCCACGACAGCATGGGGAAGCGGGCCTTGGCCTCGGCCAGCCGCTGCGGCGTGGCGTCGGTCGAGCCGTCATCGACATAGACGATCTCGAAATTGGTCACGCCGGACAGGGCGGCGTGAATCTCGCCGACCAGGGTCAGGATGTTGTCGGCCTCGTTCTTGACCGGCACCACGACGGCCAATTCTGGCGTCCCGGCCGTCTCGCTCACGCCAGACCCGCCCGTCCCATTTCCAGGAACTTGTCGCGCCGCTTGGCCCGCAACACGCCGCCATCGATGCCGGCCATGTCGGCGAAGGCCGTGTCGATGGCCGTGCCCAGATTCTGCATCGCCAGGTCGGGATTACGGTGCGCGCCGCCCAGGGGCTCGGGGATCACGCCGTCGCAGACGCCCAGCTTGTGCAGGTCCTGCGCGGTCAGGCGCAGCGCCTCGGCGGCGTCCTTGGCGTTCTCGCCGGAACGCCACAGGATCGAGGCGCAGCCCTCGGGGCTGATCACCGAATAGATGGCGTGTTCCAGCATCAAGACGGAATTGGCCGCCGCCAGCGCGATGGCCCCGCCCGATCCGCCTTCGCCGATCACCACCGAGACGAAGGGGACACGGATGTCCAGGCAGGTCTCGATCGAGCGGGCGATGGCCTCGGCCTGGCCGCGCGCCTCGGCGTCGATGCCGGGATAGGCGCCGGCGGTATCGACCAGGGTCAGGACCGGCACCTGGAAATGGTCGGCCATCTCCATCAGCCGCTTGGCCTTGCGATAGCCCTCGGGCTTGGCCATGCCGAAATTGTGCCTGAGGCGGCTTTCGGTGTCGTGGCCCTTTTCGTGGCCCAGCACCATGACCGACTGGCCGCGAAAGCGCCCCAGTCCGCCGATGATGGCCTGATCCTCGCCGAAGCAGCGATCGCCGGCCAGCGGCGTGAAGTCCTCGATCAGGGCCTTGATGGTGTCGAGCGCGTGCGGCCGATCCGGGTGGCGAGCCACCTGGGTCTTCTGCCAAGGGGTCAGCTTGGCGTAGGTCGAACGCAGGAGCTTGTCGACCTTGACCTGAAGGCGTCCCACCTCGTCGGCGATGTTGACATCGCCGGCATCGGTCAGGTGACGCAGCTCCTCGATCTTGCCCTCAAGCTCGGCGATGGGCTTTTCGAATTCCAGGATATGCATGGGCCAGCTTCATACCACAGCGGTCGGCGGGAGCAAGTGAAAGCGACGCAATGTTGATGTCGATTTCAGCTTTTCGCTCCCTTGCGCCGGGCCACCAGGTCGGCCCCCTCGTACAGCGGCCAGGTGCCGAACGCCACCGAATCCAACGACGGCGAGCTTTGACCCAGGCGCGAGCGATAGATCCAGTAATTGCTCATCACCCGCTCGACGAAAGCGCGGGTCTCGCGCGACGGCAGGGCCTCGATGAACAGCAACGGGTCGTTGTTGTGCTTCATGCCGCCCAGCCACTGGGAAAGCTTGCCGGGGCCGGCATTGTAGGCGGCGGCCAGCAGCAAAAGGTTGCCGTTGACCGGCTCCTCGGCCATCAGCTTGGTCAGGTACTTCTGACCCAGGGCCAGGTTCAGTTGCGGGTCGGACAAGCTGTCCTTGACCGCGCGGCCGCCGGCCATGGTCTGGGCGGTCCGGGGCATCAGCTGCATCAGGCCGGCGGCGCCGGCCGGGCTCTTGGCCTTGGGATTGAACGCCGATTCCTGACGCACGAAGGCGAAGACCAGGGACTTGTCGATGGTCCAGCCGCCGGTGGGCGTCCAGTCCGGCACCGGATACGAGGCGGCATCGCTGGTCATGCCCGGGGCCATGCCGCCCAGACGGACCGACAGGCCCGGCATGTCGCCGGTATGGGCCAGCACCATCATCGATTGCTTGACCGGCTTGGTGGCGCGCGGATAGGCCTTGCGCAATTCTTCCTCGGCCGCCGCGTTCATGCCCAGCTGCAGCAGGCCCAGCGCCCGCTTGGCCCCTTGCACGCGCATCAGCACATCGGCATCGGCCTCGGTGAAGGGCGGGGTTTCCCAGGCGAACAGGGTCTCGTAGCCCAGGGTCTGGCGGGCCAGCAGGCCATAGAAGGTGCGCGGATAGGTCGCGGCGACTTCCAGCCAGTGGTTGACCACCTCGGGGCGCTTGGCCACCAGGTTCGACCGCGCCGCCCAGAAGGCGCCGGCGGCGACCATCCAGCTGGACGCGGTTTCGGAATTGGCGATTTCCTCGAAATGGCGGTGTGCCAATTCGGGCTTGCCCTGGCGCCACTGGGCCAGGCCGGCCACCCAATGGGCGGCGGGCAGTTCGTCACCCGATCGCTCGGCCGCCTGTCCAGCCCACGCCGCCGCTTCGGAATCGCGGCCGCCGGCGAAATGGTCGGTGGCCATGATGACCTTCAACTCGTCGATTTCCAGGCGCTCGAGCGCCCGGGCGTCGGGACCGGTCAGCAGGGACAGCGCGGCGGCGCCGTCGCCCTTCTTCAGCAGGGTGCGGAACTTGATCTTGAGGGCACGCCCCTTGGGATTGCCGCGATCGGCCGAGAACGACAGCTCTTCCCAATTGGCGCCGTCGTCGGAATTGTCGATGCCGACGCCCTTGAGCCCGCCCTTGACCGGCGGCTTCAGCGCGCCGAAGCCCTTGACGCCCTTGGTGGTCGCCAGCTTGTAGATGGCTTCGGCCTGCGGCAGCTCGGCATAGTCGGCCATCCAGGCGCGCAGTTCCTGGTACTTGGGCTTGGCGCCCGATTGCAGGTAGCGCTGGGCCAGCACGTGACCCTTCAGCAGATCGTCCTTGATGTGCCCCATCTCGCGCTCGGCGGCGGCCCACTGGCCGGCCGCCTGCAGCTTGAAGATGCGGGCATAGGTCGCGGAATCGGCGGCCGACAGCGGCTTGGGCAGCGGTGCGACCCGCGCCTCGCGGCCGATGCCGGGCAATATTGCGGCCGTCACCGTGCCGTCGCCACGGGCGGCGCTCGCCACCTGGTGGCCGGACGCGGCGCGGGAGGGATTGAGGTCACCGGCCAGAGCCGGTGAGGTCGCGGCCATGATGGCTGCCATCAGGACCGGGAGGAGCCTGTCGCGCAAGGCTGTTCTCCTCATGTTGTTATCGAAAATATCGAACACCATGCGCGGTTTTATAAATGACCTCGGGCCCGGAAGCAACCCTTGAATCCAGGAAAAGCTCGAAAAGTGGCTGAAATGTGTTTTAAATCAGGTCATTAGGTGACTTGGTTCAATCGCTTCCAAACCGCCAGCAAATCCCGCCATGCCTCGCGTTTGGCCGCCGGGGTGCGCAACAGATAGGCCGGATGGAAGGTGGCCATGGCCGGAAGCGGGCGCGGCAGGCCCGGCGACGAGAAATCGTGCCAGTGTCCGCGCAGTCGCATGATGCCCTCGTGCCGGGCCAGCAACGCCGAGGCCGAGGCGCCGCCGAACAGGATCAGCACCTGTGGATCGACCAGTTCGATATGACGGGTGACGAAGGGCAGGCACACCGCCACCTCATCCGGCGTCGGCTTGCGATTGTCCAGCGGCCGCCACGGCAGGACGTTGGTGATGTAGGCGCTGGAGCGGTCCAGCCCGATCGAGGCCAGCATGCGGTCCAGCAATTTGCCCGAGCGGCCGACGAACGGGCGGCCCTGGCGGTCTTCCTCCTGGCCGGGCGCCTCGCCGATGCACATGACCTTGGCTTCGGGGTTGCCGTCGGCGAAGACCGTCGACAGCGCGGTCTTCTTCAGCGGCAAGCCGTCGAAGGCCTCCATCGCCAGGCGCAATTGCTCGAGATCGTGGCATTCGGCGGCGATATGGGCGGCGGTGCCACCGGTCGGGACAATCACGGCCGGTCCGGCGGCGGGGCGGGGCGGGGCGGGGCGATCGGGACTTGGCGCGGCGGCCACGGCAACCGGTACCGGCCGGGGGGGCGGCTGGGCCTGGAAACGGTCCATCGCCACCTCGCCGATGGTCTCGTCGGCGCCGGCGTCGATATACCAGCGCAGCAATTGGTCGGGGGCGAGTTCGGGCGGCATGGCGGCTAACAAAATATCACCGGCGGGTCCCTGATTGAAGGATTCGTGTCTTTCGCGCGACGTATGGTATAGAGGCCGCCTTGGCCTCACGAGCAGGTGCCGTCCAACGAGCGTGGAGCAGGGCGGCCGATTATCGGGGATTGTGGAGCGCGATGGAACGAGATTCGATGGAATTCGATGTGGTGATCGTCGGTGCCGGCCCGTCCGGACTGGCGGCCGCGATCCGCATCAAGCAGATGAACGCCGATCTGTCGGTGTGCGTGCTGGAAAAGGGCTCGGAAGTCGGCGCCCACATCCTGTCGGGCGCTGTGTTCGAGACCCGGGCGCTGGACGAACTGATCCCCGATTGGCGGGATCGGGGCGCGCCGCTGGCCACCATGGCGATGGACGACCGCTTCCTGTTCCTGACCGAAGGCAAGGCCATCCGCCTGCCGACGCCGCCGCAGATGAACAATCACGGCAATTACATCATCAGCCTGGGCAATCTGTGCCGCTGGCTGGCCGGCCAGGCGGAAGAACTGGGCGTCGAGATCTATCCCGGCTTCGCCGCGGCGGAAGTCCTTTATCACGAGGACGGCTCGGTCAAGGGCGTCGCCACCGGCGACATGGGCATCGGCAAGGATGGCGAGCCCACCGGCAATTACACCCCGGGCATGGAACTGCATGCCCGCCAGACCATCTTCTCGGAAGGCTGCCGCGGCAGCCTGACCAAGACGCTGTTCGACAAGTTCAATCTGCGCGCCGAGTGCGATCCGCAGACCTATGGCATCGGCATCAAGGAATTGTGGGAGATCGATCCGGCCAAGCACAGCCTGGGCAAGATCGTCCACACCGTCGGCTGGCCGCTGGACAGCCAGACCTATGGCGGCTCGTTCCTTTATCACCTGGAAGACAATCAGGTGGTGGTCGGCTTCGTCATCGGCCTGGATTACAAGAACCCGCATCTGTCGCCGTTCGACGAGTTCCAGCGCTTCAAGACCCATCCGGCCATCCGCCCGACCTTCGAGGGCGGCCGACGCATCGCCTATGGCGCGCGTGCCATCTCGGAAGGCGGCATCCAGTCGGTGCCGGGCCTGACCTTCCCCGGCGGCCTGCTGGTCGGCGACACCGCCGGCTTCCTGAACGTGCCCAAGATCAAGGGCAGCCACACCGCCATGAAGTCGGGCATGGTCGCCGCCGAGGCGGTGGTCGCCCTGCTGTCCGATGGTTCGGGCAACCAGGCCCACGCCTATCCGCGCGAGCTGAAGAAAAGCTGGCTGTGGAGCGAGCTGCACAAGGTCAGGAACATCCGTCCCAGCTTCCACAAGGGGCTGTGGGCCGGCATCGCCTATTCGGCGCTCGACACCTATCTGTTCATGGGCAAAGCGCCGTGGACCTTCCATAACCACGACGATCATTCTGTCCTGGGCAAGGCTTCGGACTATCCGAAGATCGCTTATCCCAAGCCCGACGGATTGGTCAGCTTCGACAAGCTGTCCTCGGTGTTCATCTCGAACACCAACCACGAGGAAAACCAGCCGGCGCACCTGAAGCTGAAGGACGAAGGGGTGCCGATCTCGGTCAATCTGGCCCTGTACGACGCCCCCGAGCAGCGTTACTGCCCGGCCGGCGTGTACGAGATCGTCGATGGCCCGGCGCTCAGGATCAACGCGCAGAATTGCGTGCACTGCAAGACCTGCGACATCAAGGACCCGACCCAGAACATCAACTGGACCGTCCCCGAGGGTGGGGGGGGGCCCAACTATCCCAACATGTAGCCTCCCCGAGAAAGACGGTGCGCCGGGGATTGAATCGGTTATGATGAAACCGATTTCTCCTCGACGCCAAGCCGATCGGGCTGGGCGGGCGCATCACCTCTTCAAGGACGATTGATGGTGCTTTGGTGCAAGCGGGGTGGGGCGGCGATGGCCGCCTTCGCCATGGTCGCGGTTCTGACGACCGGATGCGGACCGCGTTCCGGCGGCGGCACGGCGGCGGGATCGGCCGACGAGGTTCGGCCGGCGGCGCGCTCGGCCCTGTCGGGCTATCTGGCCGGCCGATTGGCGCAAGGGGTGGGCGACAGCCGCTCGGCCGCCGATTATTATGCCCAGGCGCTCAAGCACGATCCCGACAACACCGAATTGCTGCAACGGACCTTCAGCCTGATGGCCGCCGAGGGGCGGCTGGATGTCGCCCAGCCGCTGGCCGAGCGGGTGCTGGCCTTCGACGCCGATCAACCGCTGCCGCTGGTGGTGGCCGGTCTTGGCGCCGCCCAGGCCGGCCGCTGGGCCGAGGCCGAGGCCAAGTTCGCCCAGTTGCCCAAGCGCGGCATCAACGCCATTCTGGGGCCGCTGATGGTGGCCTGGGCCAAGGTCGGCGCCGGTGACCAAGGCGCCCCGCTGGCGCTGGAAGCTTTGGCCAAGACCAAGGGGCTGGAGCCGCTGGCGGCCTTCCACGGGGCGCTGATCGCCGATATCGGCGGCCGCGTCCAGGTGGCCGAGGACGGTTATCGCACGGCGCTGTCGACCCAATTGTCGGTGCGCGGCATCGAGGCGGCGGGGTCGTGGTACCAGCGCACCGGCCGGCTGGACGAGGCGGCCAAGCTTTATTCCCGCTATCAGGGCGACCACCCCGACAGCATGTTGTTCGACGCCAAGCGCCTTCTCAGCCAGGGCGGAGGGATCGCGCCCGTCGTGCCCGACGCCCGCGCCGGCCTGGCCGAGGCGCTGTTCGACATCGCCTCGCTGATGCGCCAGGGCAATGCCTCGGACGTGGCGATGCTTTATGCCCGCCTGGCCCTGTGGATGCGGCCGGACCTGCCGCTGGCCCAGACCACGGTGGCCGACATCCTGGTCGGTCAGGGCCGCCTGGCCGAGGCCAACCGCCAGTACCTGTCGGTGCCGAAGGGGCACCCGGCCTTCACCTATGGCCGGCTGCGGGTGGCGATCAACCTGGACGAGTTGAACGATACCGAGGGGGCCCTGTCCGCCCTGGACGAACTGGCGCGCGAGCGTGCCGACAGCCTGGAGGCGCTGGTCACCAAGGGCGACATCCTGCGTCGGCGCAAGCGCTTCGCCGAAGCGGCGACGGCCTATGACCAGGCGGTCGGCCGGGCCGGCGTGCTGCAATCCCACCACTGGGCGCTGCTTTATAGCCGCGCCATCTGCTACGAGCGTTCGAAGCAATGGCCCAAGGCCGAGGCCGACTTCCAGGAAGCCCTGCGGCTCAAGCCCGATCAGGCCGACGTGCTGAACTATCTGGGCTATTCCTGGGTCGATATGGGCATGCACCTGGACGTCGCCCGCAAGATGCTGGAAAAGGCGGTCGAGTTGCGCCCGCGCGACGGCGCCATCGTCGATAGCATGGGCTGGGCGCTCTATCGCCTGGGCGATTACCACGGCGCCGTGCGCTATCTCGAGCGCGCCGCCGAGCTGAAGCCCGAGGACCCGACCATCAACGACCATCTGGGCGACGCCTATTGGCAGGTCGGCCGGGTCGAGGAAGCGATGTTCCAGTGGCTGCGCGCCAATTCGCTGGAGCCCGAGCCCGAGCAGATCGAATCCCTGAAGGACAAGATCCGCACCGGCCAGGTCCCGGCCAAGCCGGTGGTTCGCCAGCAGTGACCCTGGCCGAGTTCGCCCCGGCCAAGATCAACCTGTACCTGCACGTCACCGGCAAGCGGGGCGACGGATACCATTTGCTGGATTCGCTGGTGGTGTTCGCCGGCATCGGCGACAGCGTGTCGGTGGCGCCGGCCGAGCATCTGACGCTCGCCATCGACGGCCCGATGGCGGCCGGCCTGGCCGCCGATTCCTCCAACATCGTGTGGAAGGCGGCCGAAGCGCTGGCGGCGCGCGCCGGGACCCGCGCCGGGGCGGCGATCACCCTGACCAAGCGGCTGCCGGTCGCCTCGGGCATCGGCGGCGGTTCGGCCGACGCCGCCGCCACCTTGCGGGCACTCGAGCGTTTGTGGGGCATCACCCTGCCGGCGGCCGACCGCCACGGCCTGGCCCTGTCGCTGGGGGCCGACGTGCCGGTCTGCCTGGCCGGACGGCCAGCCCGCATGAGCGGGGTCGGCGAGCGCCTGGAGCCGGTACCGGCGCTGCCGCCCTTATGGCTGGCCCTGATCAACCCTCGGGTGCCGTTATCGACGCCTGCGGTGTTCAAGGCCCGCCAGAACTGCTTTTCCGACCCGGCGGCGCTGGAAACCATGCCGCGCGACGCCGCCCACCTGGCGGCGCTGCTGGCGGCCCGGCGCAACGACCTGACCGCCGCCGCCATTTCGCTGGCCCCCGAGGTGGCGACCGCCCTGGCCGGCCTGGCCGCCTGCGACGGCTGCCTGCTGGCCCGCATGTCGGGTTCGGGGGCGACCTGCCTGGGCCTGTTCGCCTCGGCCGAGGCGGCGGCTGGGGCGGCTCGCACGCTTGGCGCGCTGCATCCCGGCTGGTGGTGCGAATCGGCGCCGATGCTGACTTGAATCCAAGGCCGGTTCCGATTAAGGTGCGGCCCCGCTGTTGGGGCGTCGCCAAGCGGTAAGGCACCGGTTTTTGGTACCGGCATTCCCAGGTTCGAATCCTGGCGCCCCAGCCACCTTCTTGATCATCAATGATTTCAATGGGCTGCGGCCAGTGACGGATCCCGCATTTCCCGCGAGTTTTCCCAGATATTCGTCGAATCGTGAGGGGGCGGCGGGCAATTTTCCCACAAATTCGTTGAATTCCTGGCATTCAACCCAATTGTGGTAGAAAAGGCGCTACCGATCGTCGCTCGGTCCGAGATCGTCCAAATCATTCCTGGCCAGGGCCAACATCGTCTGCCGGTGCTTCTTCACGGTCGGAACCGCGATTCCGATTGCCTCTGCCACCGCTTGCGCCTTCACGCCCGACAGCAATAGCCGCCCGCCTTCCAACAATTTCTCGCGCGGGACCGGCTTCTTCCCCAAGGTGAAACGCCCCTCGGCCACGCCGTCCATGATCACCGTCTTGGACCACGACACATGGCGACGCCGCTGTGCAGCCTCCAGCAATCCAACCACGTCAAATAACGCCTGCCCCCTTGGCGTTCCCGTGTGAATTTGGACATCCAACAGCCATAGGTGAAAGCCAGCCTCCTGAAAGCGTTCAATCGTTGTCATCGTTTCCAAGGTCGAGCGCCCAAGAAATTCGAGTCCCATGACGACGATCGTATCGCCCCGTCGTGCCGCTTTCAGCATGGCCCGCAAACCGTATCGGGGATCGGTCGAGCCCACCAGGGCATCATCCACGTAGATCGCCGTGTCTGGCACGCCGACGATCCGCAGCACCCCGATTTGTCGATCGAGAATCTTGTCCATGTTGACGTCGGCGTCACTGTAGCGATTGGCATAGCCGACAAGACGTCCGGCCCCGACCTCGGCTGGAATCTGACCATCCCAAGGGACCAGCCGTTCACTGGCATATATCACGCTGTTCCAGACCGGCCCGCGCGCTTCCAGACGCTCTCGCCCCAGTTCTTCAGCCTGCCCATCGCGCCAGGCCGTACTGGGTCTGCGCATCCATTCCAGGCCACCCCCTATTTCGTTGGGCGCGAAATAAAGATGCCAGAAGTTGCTTTTGCCATTGATGACACTGATGGCCCGCTTGATCAGGGCCTCTCCCTTCTTGGCCAATTCCTCGATCGGCATCCCGCCCAGTACCGCATCGAGGTAGAGCGATACGTCCGTAATATCCGCCTTCTCGCGCTGGGACAAAGGTATGGCGGCCACCTGCCGAAGATCGCCTGCGCAATGAGCACAGAAGCAGATGCCATCCAGATGCTTGGCCAAATGCGGCTTGATCTGCCCTCGGCAATGGGGACAGCAATGCTGCAAGCGAATGCCATGGCGCTCGCAGCCAGTGGCGAAACGAGTTCGCCACTCCATGCGCATGAACGGCTCTTCGTCTTCCGCAAGGCATTGCGGGCAATAGGCCAGATAGGCAACGTCCCGTTCGGGCTCCTCGGCATCCTTTGCCGTTACGTTAGGACGAAGCATCAGCTTCGGGCTGGCGGCGACAAAGCGCCCGATGAAGTCATCACGATCGATCAACCGTGCAGGCCGGAGAGGGGCGGCACGCAAAATTCGTTCAACCGGTTGGTCGGCCTGTCGAGCGATGTAATCCGCCAATTCCGATGACGGCGAACGATCCATCCACCCCTTCCCGGTTGGACCCGCAGCTGCCGATAAAATTTCGTGCAATGCTGCCGGCGCCAACCCGTTGGCAACAGCCAGCCGACATATCCAACTGGAGAGAAGTTCGCCATCGATCAGTGGCGGACGCACCGGCCATATCTGCCCGTCGTTTCCATCCGGGGGAATTATTTCGATATCCATGACTGCCGCCCCCTCAGTCCACCCGCATAGCGGCAGCCGAGGCTCGCCGCGCTGAGGGCGGCTGGAAATCGACGGAGTCAAACAGGGCGAGATCGATCCGCTCCGTGCCAGTCCGAACTGCGGCTTCCGCCGCCCGCACCAGCAAGGCAACTATTTCACCGAGAATGCCCTCTGACATCGCCACGATGCGGCGCGTCAACACCGGATTGGTCAAATCCGAAGGGCGGCGAAGCGGCAGCGTTTGTTCGAAGCTGGCCAGCAAATCCTGTAATTCGCTGTCATCCCGCCAACGCGGCAATGGGAATGGCTCGAACCGATTGGCCAGTTGGTCATCGGAATGGATCACCTGCAACGCATCCTTGGTGCCGACACCCACCAATGGAATTTGCAGGTCGTTACCAAGGTTCTTCAGCAAATTCAGCATCTCACTGAGTTTGTTGGTCGGCCCGGCCAGCGCATTGTTGATCTCGTCGATCACCAGCATCTGCACGCCCGTAGCTCGCAGCAACCGTATAGCTTGCCCTTCTTTCTCCACCAAACGATGGCCACGGCGGGTTGGGGCCGAGAGCGCCTCCAGGATGGCCTGATAAAAGCGCAACGGATCCGCTGCGCTGGGCATCTGCACCCGCAGCACCGGAATGACGTCGGCCCTGCCGTCGAGAGAAAGTCCACGAGCATGGTCTCGGCGAAACTTCTCCACCACCATGGTCTTGCCGTTGTTAGTGGGGGCGACGATCAACAGATTGGGCATCCGCATCTTCTTGGGGTGCGCCAACAGCCATTGCAGCTTCGCCAGTGCCTGCCCGGCCCGGGTATAGCCCACCCAACGATCTTTCTGAATCCACTCGATGCGAACGGAATCGTCCATCAACGCGATCTCACGAACCTGTGGAGCCAGGTGAGCAAGCGGCGAAGTGTCGTCCATGGTCACCACTCCTCCACATCGAATGGCTTGGGAATGCGGCGTGGAGTCGCATCCGGCTTTGCGGGCTCAGGTATCGGGGACTGTGTCGCAACACGTTGCGCCCCATCCGGCGAACTGGTCCGCCGTCGCTCAGCCTGTCTCCGCGCTGTCTTGGTGGCCGCAGCAGCCTCGTCGACAATCGCTCGCATCTTCTCGATCCGATCGAAGATGGAGGCTTCATCGATGTGTCGTCGCCCCTCGGCCCGCAGTTCGGACAGAACGGCATTGTGTTCCCAAAGGCTGATGGGCGGCCGGTGGCGAGCCTTGTACACCAAGGCGTAGTAAATGCCGCTGTCAGTCAACAACCACACCCGAGACAGGTCACGGGGGTCATAGCGGACGATGTAGGAACCGCCATCATTGATCAGCGGTCGGATCGTATCCGCCCAGTAATGGATATGATTGAGCAGAACCCCTTCCTTGGTCACCGCGTGACGTTTAAAGGGTAGGAAGTCGATCAGGAAGTGCTCCGGGTCCGCGATCCTGGCTGGCAACCCACGACCAAGCACACCACCAGATCCCAAGATACCGCTCTCCCACGCAGCCAATGGCGACATGCCCAGGGCGGAGTGGATGCTCTGGTGGTAAACATCGATCCCCAGCGCCAACCACGTTTCCAATTCGGGCAGGGTCATGCAGGCATGCTTCTCGGGGTCATAATCGCCCTTGTCGGCAATGTTCGAGAACGTGGTGCCCGGCAGCATGTGCACCTTGCCCATCATGGTGCCGATTGCCCTCTCGATATGGCCGCCATAGCGGGGCGTTCGCACTGGCCGATAGGCGTGGTCCATTTCCTGTTCATCGGCCTGACCATCGGCATCGGCGGCATGTTTGGCGGCAATGCGTCTGACCTTGACGCTGGCGGCCAGCTGTTCTTGTACTTCAACGCTGCCATCGTCCTGGTCGGAACCATGGTCGCCTTCGCCCACCACGATTCCGACCCCGACTACCAGGCCGCCTACGATCACTATCGCAGCACCAAGAAGACCTTCGACCGGGTCAACGAGCGCTACGAGGTCGAACGTCACAAGCTGCAGCGCCGTTTCGACATCAAGAGCGCCAGCAACGCCCGCGAGGTCGAGCGGCTACAGGTCGAAGTCGATGTGACCTTCAAGGCGCTGGCCAATCTGGAACGGCAGAAGACCGGTTTCATCGACCGCATTCTGCACGTGATGCGCATGCGCCTGACGGCGTACCAAAGCGCCAATCTGCGCGCGCGGCGCCAACGGCCTTCCGGTCCCAGCCTATTTCGGCGAGGCGAGAATCGCCGCCGAGGCCATGCGCATCCGCGCCGAGTTCGACACCATTCCCGATGACGAGGAATTGGCGACCCCCCAAGCCGTTCCGCAATTCGCGTGATGGAGAAGCTTGCGATGCATCGTCCGCTTTCGACCCTGCTGGCCGCCGCCTTCACCCTCGTTGTCGCCGATCCCGCCGCCGCCGCAAGCAAGCGGTTCTGCGACACCTATCAGTCGGGCAAGGAAAGCGTGCTGCTGCTGATAGACCGCACATCCGCCGGCCGGCCCGAGCAGGCCGTCGTCGCCGCCGCCAGCGAGGCCGTCCTGGGCCGAGTGGCCGGTGATGCGCTCAGACCCGAGCGCATGACCCTGACCAACGGCATCTTGGCCCCGGGGCAGCATCTCGAGGTCTCCACCCTGTCGGGCAGCGTCTCGCAGCGCAAGGTCCTCTATGATGATTGTCGGCCGGGTCGCGCCGCGAGCTGGACCAATATCGTCGATCGACCGCTCGACCCGATCATGGTGGCCCGTCAAGACCGCGATTTCGCAGCCGAAGTTTCCGCCGCCATTGACAAGGAGATGTCCAAGCCCGTCTCGACCAAGGATTCCGCCCTGATCGACACCCTGGCTCGGGTCAGCCGGGATTACTCGGAAGGCGCCATCAAGAAGGTGGTGATCGCCTCGGATCTGCTGGAAAACGTCCTGGTCACCCTGCTGCCTAAGAAGGGCAAGCCCCAGGTGCTGACAGAGGATGAACTGCGCGAGGCCTTGCGAACCGTCGCCGTCAAGAATGGCTTCGCCTCGGTGAAGGGGGCGGAGGTCATCGTCTTCGGCTTTGGCGTCGATGATCGCGACCGCTCGCGCCTGGACCCTGACGCCGAACGTATCATCGAGCGATTCTGGCGGTCCTATTTCCAGCAATCGGGAGCGACTTTTCGGGCCAACCCCTGATTACAGCAGCTTCACCACCAGGAACCCGCCGACCAGCAGCACCACCGCAATCGTGGTAACCAGCTTCAGGCGCTTTTCGACGAAGTCGCGAATCGGCGGGCCGAACTTCCACAACAGGGCGGCGACCAGGAAGAAGCGCATGGCGCGGGCGATGAAGCTGGCGAAGGTGAAATCCAGCAGATCGAACTTGAAGGCGCCGGCGGCGATGGTGATCAGCTTGTAGGGGATGGGGGTGGCGCCCTTGACGATGATCACCCACACCCCGTACTGGTCGACCAGCGGCTTGAAGGCGGCGAACTTCTCGGTCAGATGGAAGGCGGCCAGCACCCAGGCGCCGACGCTGTCCATGAAATAATAGCCGATGGCATAGCCAAGATAGCCGCCGGCCACCGACGACAGCGTGCAGATCAGCGCGATGCGGAACCACCGGGTCGGCGCCGCCAGCACCAGCGGGATCAACATGATGTCGGGCGGGATCGGAAAGACCGAGCTTTCGATGAACGAAATCAAAGCCAGCCACCAGATCGCATGACGGTGCGCCGCCTTGTCCATCATCCAATCATAGGTCTTTTGCAGCATCGGAATCCCCTTCTCGGACTGGCCGCTGGTGTATCACCCGCCGCCTGGCCTGTCAGCCTACTTGTCATTTCGGCCTGGCCCCGGCACTGTGGCGGCCATAGGGAAGGGGAACCAGGATCGTGCCGAGAGTGGCGCTTACCGCCTTGCTGACGACCACCGCCTTGCCGGCCCTGGCGCAGATGCCGGCCGGCCCGGCCGAGGTGCCGCCGTCGCTGTGGCTGGACCCGCTGGCGATGGTGCTGGGCGCCGCCGTGCTGGCCTCGGTGGTGGTGCCGCTGTTCGCCTGGCAAAGGCTCAGGCTGTCGCGCCTGATCCAGACCACCGCCGAGAAGGAAGCCGAGGCCCAGGCCCTGCTGGAATGCCTGGCATCGGCACCCGACGGCTTCTATTGCTGGATGGCTCCGCCCAGCCCGCTGGAAACCTGCTCGCGCCGGCTGGCGGTGTTGCTGGGCCTGCCCAAGGGCACCGAGTCCGATTTCGAGGACGTGCTGGCGGTGTTCGCGCCCGAGGACGGCCTGGCGCTGGAGCGCAAGGTCGGCCTGTTGTTCGCAGATGGCGCCGGCTTCGAGATGGAACTGCCGCTGCCCGGCCAGAACCGCACCGTGCGGATCACCGGGGCGCGGGCCGCCGATGCCGACGGCGAGCGCCTGGCCGATCTGATCTGGGCCTCCGACGTCAGCGCCGGCGCCGCCATGGTCGATGACCTGGCCCGCTCGCTCCAGGCTTTGGCCTCCGACACCACCTATCTGAAGGCGCTGATCGACGCCCTGCCGATGCCGGTGTGGCTGCGCGACGAGGATCTGTCGATCCTGGCGGTCAACCGCGCCTATGCCCAGGCGGTGGATTCCGCCTCGACCGAGGCGGTGGTGCACGCCCAGATCGAGCTGGCGTCCGACAATCTGGTCCGCGAGGCCCGGGCGCTCGCCGCCCGCGCCCGCGCCGCCGGTGCGCCGCGCTTCGAGCAGTTCCATCTGGTCCTGGCCGGCGAGCGCCGACTGGCCCAGATCGCCGAAATCCCGGTCCAGGTCGGCGACACCTTGCTGACCGCCGGCCTGATCCAGGATGAAACCCGGGTCGAGGAGCTGCAAAGCCAGCTCGACCGCCACGTCGCCACCCAGGGCGAGGTACTCGAGCGTCTGGCCACTGCCATCGCCATCTTCACCCCCGATACCCGCCTGGCCTTCTTCAACACCGCCTTCACCAAATTGTGGCGGCTGGAACGCGACTGGCTGGCCGGCCAGCCGACCTATGGCATCTGGCTCGACACCCTGCGCGAGCGCCGGCTGTTGCCCGAGACCGCCGATTATCGCGCCCACAAGGAAGACGAGCTCAAGCGCTTCATCTCGCTGATCGAGCCGATCGAGACGCTGATGCACCTGCCCGATGGCCGCACGCTGCGCCGGGTGGTGTCGGCCCATCCCCATGGCGGGCTGATCTTCACCTTCGAGGACGTCACCGACAGCCTGGCGCTGGAACGGTCCTTCAACACCGCCATGGCGGTCCAGCGCGAGACCCTGGACCATCTGCACGAAGGCATCGCGGTGTTCGGCGGCGACGGCAGGATGAAGCTGTCCAACCCGGTCTTCGCCGCCCTGTGGGGGCTCGAGCCCGAGACGCTGCGGGCGGCCCCCCACATCAACGAGATCGTCGAGCGCCTGAAGCCGTTCTTCGATGGCCGCCCCGACCGCGCCTCGACCTGGCTCCTGGCCCGCGAGCGGCTGATGTCCCTGGTCAACCAGCGCAGCGGCACCACCCGGCTGGAACGGCAAGACGGCACCATCCTAGCCTGCGGCGCGGTGCCGCTGCCCGACGGCGCCTGCTTGCTGACCTTCCTGGATGTCAGCGATTCCGCCCGCGTCGAGCAGGCGCTGATCGAACGAAACGAGGCGCTGGCCGCCGCCGACACCTTGAAAAGCGAGTTCATCGCCAATGTCTCGGCCGAGGTGGCCAAGCCGCTGACCACGGTGATCGGCTTCTCGGAAATGCTGGCCGCCGAATATTTCGGCAAGCTCAACAAACGCCAGTCCGATTACATCAAGGGCGTGCTGGAAGCCGGACAGACCCTGAAGGGGCTGGTGGCCGACATCTTGGACCTGGCCGCCATCGAGGCCGGCCAGATGACCCTGGAACTGGACGTCGTCGACATCCACCCGATGCTGGCCTCGGTGCTGGGGCTGGTCAAGGAACGGGTGCGCGAGAAGAAGCTGGTGCTGGATTTCGACTGCCCGCTGGATATCGGCTGGATCATCGCCGACCAGCGCCGTCTGCGCCAGGTGATGTTCAATCTGATCGGCAACGCCGTCAAATTCACCCCGTCCGGCGGGTCGATCACGGTATCGGCGCTGCGCGACGGCGCCGAGCTGGTGCTGACCGTCGCCGATACCGGCCCCGGCATCTCGACCGCCGACCAGGGCCGGGTGTTCGACAGCTTCACCCGCACCGCCGCCGACGGCGCCGGCTTAGGGCTGACCCTGGTCCATCGCTTCGTCGATCTGCATGGCGGCCGCGTCGCCCTGGCCTCGGCCGAGGGCCAGGGCACCATCGTCACCGTGCGCCTGCCGACCGGGGCGGCGCCATAACGACGAGGCGCCCCAAAAGGGGCGAGCTTTAAAACGACAAGGCGCCCCAAAAGGGGCGAGCCTTAAAACGACAAGGCGCCCCAAAAGGGGCGAGCCTTAAAACGACAAGGCGCCCCAAAAGGGGCGCCGGGCCGGTTCATTCACAGGAAAGAGAGGTCAGCCGTTAACGCGGACGATCACTTCGACCCGGCTGATGTTGAAGCCCTCGGGGGCATCGGGAATCTTGGTCAGCCCCACCATCTCGGCCGGGATATCGGCAAGCTTGCCGCTTTTCTCGAAGAAGAAATGATGGTGGTCGCTGGTGTTGGTGTCGAAATAGGACCGTCCGGCATCGACCACGATCTCACGCAGCAGACCGACATCGGTGAATTGGTGCAGCGTGTTGTAGACGGTGGCCAGCGACACCCGGATGTTGCTGGTCAAGGCTTCCGAATGCAGCTGTTCCGCCGAAATATGACGGTCGCAGCCGTCGAACAGCAGCCGGGCCAAGGCCAGGCGCTGGCGGGTCGGACGCAGCCCGGCTCCGCGCAAGCGGTCGAGAGCATGCCTGTAAGGACGAACGGTAACCATGGTCATGACGAGCCATCCCTGTCTGCGGCGACGTCGCTCTCCTCTGTTTGGAAGAGGAGTTCCTCCAAACTAGCACAGAGCCGGTTGAAATTTAAAGGATTTCAACCGGCCTTCTGTGACCTTGGTCAATTTGCGCCGCAGCAAATACTTCTTAATCACCCGTCGCCAGACGATCGACCAACTGGCGGACGGTGGGGATGAAGCCGTTGGCATAGAACGGATCGCCGCCGAAGCGGAAGGCGTTGTGGCCGGCGAACATCAGTTCATGCTCGACATCGCCGCCATGGCCGATGTTCTGCAGGGTCTTCTGGATACAGAAGCTGCGCGGATCGGCCTTCTTGCCATTGGTGCCGGCCTCGTTCTGCGCCCAGTTCGAGAAGCTGCACATCGACAGGCAGCCCATGCAATTGACCTGATCGCGGCGGATTTCCTCGGCCTTTTCGGCATCGACGAACACCAGGGTATTGTCGGGCGTGCGCAGGGCCTCGGTGAAGCCGGCCTGCATCCAGGCCAGGGCGGCTTCCTTGTCGTGCGGGGTCACCCACACCAGGCGGCCGCGGGCGCCGATCGGCAGTTCGGCGACATGGTCGCCCATGGCTTCCGAGGAATAGGCGATCTGGCGATGGGAGCGGTCGACCAGCTCCTGGATGAAGCCGTTCTTCACCGCCGACGAATAGAAGCCGGTCGGGCTGAAGCGGTGCAACAGCACGTCGCCCGGCTTCAGGGCCAGCAGGCGCTTCTTCCAGGCGTCGGAAATCGGGCTTTCCTGGGTCAGCAGCGGACGGGTGCCGAACTGGAAGGCGATCGAGCCCAGCTCGGGATTGCCGATCCAGTCGGACCATTCCTTGAGCGCCCACACGCCGCCGGCCATGAAGATCGGCACCGCGTCGGACACGCCGCACTCGCGCATGGTGGTGCGCAGGTCGCGCACGCGGCCCATCGGCGGCTCGGGCTTTTCCGGGTCTTCCGAGTTGGACAGGCCGTTATGGCCGCCGGCCAGCCAGGGATCTTCATAGACCACGCCGCCCAGCAGCTCGCCATACTTGTGATAGGCGCGCTTCCACAGGGCGCGGAAGGCCCGCGCCGACGACACGATCGGATAATAATAGACGCCGTAGCGGGCCACGATCTCGGCGACGCGGTACGGCATGCCGGCGCCGCAGGTCACGCCGTGGATCAGGCCCTTGGCCCCTTGCAGCGCGCCTTCCAAGATGGCCTCGGCGCCGCCCATCTCCCACAGCACGTTCATGTGCAGCCGGCCCTGGCCGCCCGAGATGTCGTGGGCGATGCGGGCCTGGGCGATGGCGCCACGAATGCCCATCTCGATCAGCTCGTGATGGCGCTCGGTGCGGGTCTTGCCAAGATAGACCGCTTCCTTGATCTGGCCATTCTCGTCGTAATCGTCGGCATTGACGCCCGAGAAGGTGGCGACGCCGCCGGCCGCCGCCCAGGCGCCGGAGCTTTCCCCGTTGGACACGTTGATCCCCTTACCGCCTTCGACCAGGGGCAGGACTTCACGACCGGAAATAACGATGGGATCGAGCTTGAACAAGGTGAAACAACTCCGTATCGGCAAGGGACGGCTTTGAAACCCGTCGGCGGACCCTATTTCTAGCCAGCCTTCGCGCGCAATGCTACCGCCGTGGTGAAAAATTCATGACATGGCCGCGCTTTTTCCGGCCAACAGATCGGGTCGGTCGCTGAACAGGGCCGATACACCGCGCTGCAGCAAATGGTCGGCACGCCCAGTGCGGTTGACCGTATAGGCCAGTACCCGCAAATCGTGTTTCTTAAGGATGGTGATCCGCTCGGCGGTCAGGCGAGAGTGTTCGGCGGCGACGATTTCGCATCCCAGGGTCAGGGCGCGCGCGGCCGTGCCGGCGGTCACCCTGCCGACCAACAGACCGCGCGGCCAGGAAGGGCATTGCTCGGCCGCCACCGCCAGGGCGCGCGGCGCGAAGCTCGAGACCAGCACCGGCCGGTCCCACAGGTCGCGGGCGACCCTCAGGGCGGCGCCGGCGGTGGCCGCCTCGGCGCCGCGATCGGGCTTGATCTCGATATTGACCGCCAGCCCCAGCGAGCGGCACAGATCCAGCACCTCGGCCAGAATCGGCACCTGGGGGGCATGGCGGCGCAACTGGGCCAGCGGGCAGGCCGCCACCGGGCCGGTCAGGGCGGTGGTGCGGTCAAGATGATCGTCGTGAAAGACGATGGGGACGCCATCGGCGGTCAGGCGGGTGTCGAACTCCACCATGGCGCAGCCCAACCGGGCGGCCAGGGCGAAGCCCTCGAGGGTGTTTTCGGGGGCAAAGGCGGCGGCGCCGCGATGGCCGATGATCGCCGGCAGCTCCAGCATCAGCTGGTCGGCACGCCGCGCAGGGTCGCCAGCACCTCGTCGAAGCAGGCCTGGTCGCTGATCACCTGGGGGCTGCGCACGGCGTAATGGGCGACCCGGTGGGTGGTGCCTTCCTCGTACAGGAACAGGTCCAGCGTGCAGGAGCGGACGCGGTATTGCCAGATTTCCGCCGGGGCATCCTTGCGGGTGAAACTGGGCTGACCCAGAACCGCGGTAACCTGGCGGGCGTTCAAGCCCTTCAGGCGGGCCGGATTGGTGACGTCGGGCGGCGGCAACGACGCTTCCTGGGGGGCGCTGTCCATGTCCTGACCGGCGCCGGCCGTATTGGGCCTGGCGCCCGATTGCGGATCGGCGGCGCAGGCGGCCAGCAGAAGAACCAGCGAGGGCACGACAACAAGGCGGCGCATGATCGGTTCCCGGGGGGCGGAAAATCGGGCGGATTATAGCGTGCGCCGCTTGTGCCGCAACGACTGTCTCTTTGCGTCGCGCGGTCTTTTCTGCCATACAGCGGCGATGAGCTTCACACCCTCGCCCCCACCCTTTTCCGGTTCCCAGCTCGGCTGCATCCGTGGCGGCCGGGTGGTGTTCGCCGGCCTGTCGTTCCAGGTCACGCCCGGCGACGCGCTGGTGCTGCTGGGCCCCAACGGATCGGGCAAGTCCAGCCTGCTCAGGGTGATGGCCGGCCTGTTGAAGCCGGCGACCGGACGACTGGCCTGGGGCGAGCAGGCGGTGGCGGAAGAGCCCGAGCTGCATGCCGCCCGCACCCATTATGTCGGCCACCACGACGCGGTGAAGCCGGTGCTGTCGGTGGCCGAGAATCTGCGCTTCTGGGCCCGCCTGCACGAGCCCCATGCCGGCCGCGCCGCCGAATCCGTCGAGACGGCGCTGGACCGCTTCGGCCTGGCCCATCTGAAGGACATTCCCGGCAAGATGCTGTCGGCCGGCCAGAAGCGGCGGACCAACCTGGCCCGCCTGCTGGCCGCGCCCTCGCCCCTGTGGCTGCTGGACGAGCCGACCACCGCGCTGGACAAGCGTTCGATCGCCGAGCTGGAACGGGTGTTCGCCGAACATCGCGGCCAGGGCGGCATGGTGGTGCTGTCGACCCACATGGATGTCGCCCTGCCCGGGGCCAAAACCCTGCATCTCGACGAATTCTCGGTCGAAGAGGAAGACGAGACATGATCCGCTTCCTCGAAGTGGTGCGCCGCGACCTGCGCCTGGCCCTGCGCCAGGGGTCGGACAGCATCATGGTGGTGACCTTCTTCGTGCTGACCGTGGTGCTGTTTCCGTTCGGCATCGGCCCGGAATCCGGCATCCTGGAGCGCGTCTCGGCCGGCATCTTGTGGGTGACGGCGCTGCTGGCCTCGCTGTTGTCGCTGGATCGCCTGTTCCAGGCCGATTACGAGGACGGCTCGCTCGAGCTTCTGGTGCTGACGCCGACCTCGCTGGGCATCGTCGTCGCCGCCAAGGTGGTGGCCCACTGGCTGACCACCGGCCTGCCGCTGCTGCTGGCCGCACCCATCCTGGCGGTGCTGCTGCACATGAATGCCGACGGCTTCGGCGTGCTGATGCTGACCATGCTGATCGGCACGCCGATCCTGTCGCTGGTCGGCGCCATCGGCGCCGCCCTGGTGCTGGGCGCCCGGCGCGGCGGCGTGCTGCTCTCTCTGCTGATCCTGCCGCTTTACGTGCCGGTGCTGATTTTCGGGGTCGGCGCCATCGATGCCGCCGTCCAGGCCCGCTCGGCCGAGCCGCATCTGTTGATCCTGGCCGGCCTGCTGGCCGCCGCCCTGCCGCTGGCACCCTGGGCCGCGGCGGCCGCCCTGCGCCAGGCGCTGGAATGATTCGTTCTGGAAATCTTAACTAAAGCTACCATATGCTGTCTTGGTCCAGCATAAGGAGGCCGACATGTTGATTCCAGATCGGGATGAGATCATGAGGTCCGCACGCTTGATGGTGCTGCGCTATGGCAACCATGCCGCGGCCATCGCCCGCGAGGACATCGCTACCGCCAAGTTCGGCCGCGAACAGGATTTGGCCTTCCTGGTCTTGAACGAGGTGGAACGGATGGTGCTGACCGGCACGGCGCCGACCACCCACTGACCGGTCGGGCGGCGGGAAGGAAGGATTTCACCACAGAGGCACAGAGGTTATGTGCCGCCGGCGCCGTATCGGGTTCCGTCCGCCGTGGAGCGATTCGGAGTCTGTCCGAGTGTGGTGGAACCGGATGTTCCACACCCCTCGCCGTCATGGCCGGGCTTGACCCACTGCTGTCCGGTTTAATTTAGTGGACTGAGTGCACGGCGTTGATTCTACTCGTGTTCAGACGTTTGGCGCGTCTCCTGGACACGAATTGGAGCAACACCGTGCGGCATCAGAATAGCGTTTTTCATGACTTG
>NZ_LWQU01000148.1 GCF_001650635.1 Magnetospirillum moscoviense
TCTATGGTCTGTTTCAACAACGACCACTTTGGCGCATTGCGACGCCGGTGAGCAGGGGCCGTCCACCCCATCATTGCGGGCGCGGCCAAGCAAACCGGAGGTTTGCGCCCGGCGAGGGGCGTATTTGCTCGACGGTTAAACCAGGGCCCGGCGGTCATCCGCCGGGCCTTTCGCGTTGACGGGACGCGCCAATGGTTGCACGCTTTTCCACGAGTGATTTCGCCACACGAGGGAGGGACCAGACCATGTCCATGAAGACCTGTATCGACGCCTGCGACGAGGCCCACCGCATCGCCACCGAGGCGGCCATCCACGGCATGCAGCACGGCGGGGCTCTGGCCGAGTGGGAACTGGTGCAATTGCTGCTGGATACCGCCGACATCGCCGAAACCGCCACCGACTTTCTGCTGCGCAGCTCGCGGCAATTCACCGGCCTGTTGCGCGTCACCGCCGAAATCTGCGACAAGTGCGCCGATTCCTGCGAGAAGCTGGCGGCCGAGGATCTGCGCATGAAGCAATGCGCCGAGGCCTGCCGCCGCGCCGCCACCCAGTGCCGCAAGCTGCTGTAGCCGCAGCCCCCCCCCCCACCAACCAACCAACCAGGAAGGGCAGAACCATGGACGAGACCCGGATCACCGCGGAACTGCCCAACCTGACAATCGCCATCGACCATCGAGCCGAAGACGGTGCCGAGACCGTCATCATCCGCCTGACGGCCTGCCCCGATTTCCGCCAGGCCCTGCCCCTGGCGGATGGAATGATGCAGGCTTTGCCGTGGTTGGCGCCATGGTCCTTGTGGACCCGAACGATCGAGACCATGCTGGCTCCTTGGGCTGCGCACTTGCCGCCGCCCCGGAGCTAAGCCATGCCCTTGATCGTTTGGGATCACAGCTACAGCGTCGGTTCACCCCAACTGGACGCCGACCATCAACGCTTTCTCGACATCCTGGGCCGGGTCTACGATCTGTGGCGCCAGGGCCAGCCCGACACGGTCGCCCTGAACGCCCTGTTCGACGAGCTGCAATCCTTCACCGACGAACATTTCACCCGCGAGGAAACGGCGCTGGCGGCGCGCGAATACCCGGTCGATCTGTTGCTGGCCCACCACGAAATGCACCACGACCTGAAGCGCCGCGTCGTCGAGTTCCGCACCCGGCATCTATCCGGGCAGGGGCCCGACCGCCTGACCGACGAGATGATCCGCTTCCTCAAGCATTGGCTGCTGGATCACATCATGAACGAGGACATGAAGTACCGGCCGTTCTTCACGCAGCAGCGTCACGCATAAGCGATTCCATCACCTGCGAGGCCAGACACGAACAAGTCAGGCGAAATTGACAATGGATGGTGCGGTCGCAGGTCAACGCCATGTTCAATGCGCGGCGAAGATCCGCACTCGGCACGGCGCCGCCGACCAGTCTGGCGTTTGACAAAGCAGGCAGGCAGCAAAAGAAATCGCGGATGTCCATCGGCCCCTACCGTCTATTTTCCTGACGGGATGCTAGGGCCAAGCCGGGTGCTCGGCTACTATCCTATGGACTCAGTCGCGAAACCTTCATCTTCACGTCACAGCACCGCAATATGATCCCCGGATTGTTCAAAATGGTCAGGCCGGTTTGCGCAGCAAGGGCAGCGCCCACACCATCGAGGCCGCCAGCAGAACCGCCGGCACGGCGAAGGCGATGGTGAAGGCTTCCGCCGGCCAACCGATTTCCGATTTCGGCCACATTCCGATCACCGCGCCTAGCCCCCACTGCATCAGGAAGGCACCCATGAACATGCCCAAATTCAGGCTGGTGGTCGCCCGGCCGGCCAGATGCGGCGAAAACCCCCGGGTCGCGACCACATAGCAAAGCGTGCTCGAGGCACCCGAGAATCCATAAACCACCGCTAGCACCATGGGCGCAGCGCCCAGGCCGGCCATCATCAAGGCCTGGCAGATCAGGAACAGTGCCAGCCCGCCGCCCAGCACCCGGGCGGGATCGATGCCGACCCGCCCGGCCCGCTCGGCGATGACGCCCCAGCCCAGGAAACCGGCGGCCATGCCGGCGGCCATGGCGGTCAGGCCGGTGGCGACGCCGTCGGCGGGCAGGCCGGCGACATCGCGCAGCCACGGCCCGGCCCACAGGCCCTGGATGGCCATGAAGGCCGCCTGCGACACCACGCCGACCGGCAAAAGCCGCCAGAAGCGGCGGTCACGATAGATGCGGCCGACCTCGGCCAATTGCTGGGGCAGACTTTCCGGCACCGCGCTGCCATGGCGGTCGGGCACCACCAGGAACAGGTTCACCGCCGCCGCCACCGTCAGGAATGCCAGCACCACGAAGATGGTGCGCCAATCGACGAAGGCCAGCGCCGCCTGGACCGGCGCGGTGGCCGCCACCGCCCCCAGGCCGCCGGCAGACAGGATGATGCCGTTGAACAAGGGCAGCTTGGCCGGCGGGAAGAACTGGACGTTGGCCTTCAAGGCGGCCATCAGGCAGGCCGACACCCCCAGCCCGACCAGGGCGCGGCCAATGATCAGGGTCTCGGCCGATTGCGCCACCGAAAAGGCCGCCGAGCCGGCGGCGGCGAACAGCAGCAGCGCCGCTTCCACCCGGCGCGGCCCGAAGCGGTCCAGCAAGATGCCCAGCGGCAGCTGGAACGAGCCGAAGGCCAGGAAATACACCCCGGTCATCAGCCCCAGATCGCCGGCATCCAGCGGCACCGCCTTGCTGATCATCGGCGCCAGCACCGCGTTGACGGTGCGGTACAGATAGGACAGGAAATATCCGGCGGCGAACGGGGCCAGGACCCGCAGGGCCAACACGCGAAGGGACAAGCTTGGCTGCATCGCTCACCGGTTGATCATGGGTTCACTGGTATTACCATGACCGCGCCGAAGACAGGAATCAACGAAGCGATTGAAACGGTGTCAAACCCGGACCAGATGGACATTGGTGATGGGCTTGTGGCCCAGCATCTCTTTCAGCTGGCGACGCACGGCGCGGCGCACCGCCTCGGCCGCCACCGCATCGTCCTTGCGACCCGAGGGGGGCAGGTCCTCGAAGGCGTCGCGGGCGGCTTCCACCACCAGATCGTGCTCCTCGGCCCAATGCTCGGCGTCCAACAGGCCCAGCGCCGTCACCTGCGGATCGGTCAGCAGGAAGCCCTTGCGGTCGCAGACGATGGTGCACACGGCCGAGCCGTTGAACACCATGCGGCGGCGATCGCGGATCAGTTCGCTGTCCAGGCGGACCAGGCGGGGGCCGCCTTCCAGGGCCTGGCCGTCCACCGCCAGCCGGCCGGTGGGGACATGGTCGACCACCTCGGCTGTTCCGGGGGCCAGGCGCAGCATGGCGCCATTGTCGATGGCCACCGCCTGGGCGCAGCCCAGTTCCAGCGCCAGGGCGCAATGAACCTGAACGTGGCGGGCCTCGCCATGCACCGGCACGGCGATGGTCGGCTTGAGCAGGCGATACATCTCCTCGACCTCGTCGCGGGCCGGGTGGCCGGAAACGTGGATCGGCTCTTCCCGGTCGGTCACGACATCCACGCCCAGCCGGATCAGCTGGTTCTGCACGCGGAAGATGGCCTTTTCGTTGCCGGGAATGACGCGCGACGAGTAAAGCACCACGTCGCCCTTGCCCAACTTGACGGTGGGATGGTCGTTGGCGGCGATACGGGCCAAAGCCGCCCGCGCCTCGCCCTGGCTGCCGGTGCACAAGTAAAGGACCTGGTCGGCCGGCAGGTGGGCGGCGTCATGGTCGGTCAGGAACGGGCGGATATCCTTCAGATAGCCCAGCTCGCGCGCCGCCTTCTCGATGCGCCACAGGCTGCGCCCGACCAGAGCCACCGAGCGGCCATTGGCCTCGGCGGCCAGGGCGACGCTTTCCACGCGGGCGACGTTGGTGGCGAAGCAGGTGATGGCAATCCGACGCTTGTAGCGGCCCAGCAGGCCGATCAGGTGGGCCCGGACCTCGGCTTCCGAACCGGAATGGCCCTTGGTCATGACGTTGGTGGAATCGCCGACCATGGCCAGCACCCCTTCCCGGCCGATCCGGCGCAGGGCCTCGTAATCGGACGGGTCACTGATCAGCGGGTCGGGGTCGAACTTCCAGTCGCCGGTATGGACCACCAGCCCGGCCGGGGTGCGGATGGCCAGCAGGTTGGGTTCAGGGATCGAATGGGTCAGCGACACCATCTCGATGTTGAACGGGCCGACATCGAAGCGCGAGCCCTGGGCCACCACATGCAGAGGCACGATGTTCTGCAGGCCGGTTTCGTGCAGCTTGCCCTTCAGCACGGCGGCGGCGAAGGGGCTGGCATAGACCGGGCATTTCAGGCGCGGCCACAGATATTGGATGGCGCCCAGATGATCCTCGTGGCCGTGGGTGATGACCAGGCCGACCAGATCGTCGCGATGGTCCGCGATCCACGACGGATCGGCCATCACCACATCGATCATCGGCATGGTCTCGTCGCCGAAGGTGACGCCGCAATCGACCATCAACCACTTGCCGTCATAGCCGTACAGGCCAAGATTCATGCCGATCTCGCCGGCACCGCCAAGGGGAAGGAAGTAAAGCTCGCCGACGGAACCGGCGGTAACGGGCTTCTTGCGCGCCATCAGGCTTCCAAACGTTTGTTGCGACGGTGAATTTCCAATAGGCCCCGCAGCGTCAGGTCGGGGTCCAGCTTGCCGATCACCGGCGTCGCCTCGGCGAACAAGGGCGCCAGGCCGCCGGTGGCGACCACCAGCATCTTGGCTCCGGCCTCTTCCTCGATGCGGCGGACCAATCCCTCGATCAGGCCGACATAGCCCCAGAAGATGCCCGACTGCATCGCCGGCACCGTGGCCTTGCCGATCACCTGCTTGGGCCGGCCGATGGCGACGCGCGGCAGCTTGGCGGCGGCCATGTGCAGGGCTTCCAGCGACAAATTGATGCCCGGCGCGATGGCGCCGCCGCAATAATTGCCTTCGGCATCGACGACATCGAAGGTGGTGGCGGTGCCGAAATCGATGACGATCAGCGGACCTTGATAACACATATGGGCGGCCACCGCGTTGACCAATCGGTCGGCGCCCACTTCCTCGGGCCGGTCCAGCAGGACATGGATGCCCAATTGCACGCCTTCGTCGCCGACCACCACCGGATCGCAGGCGAAATAGCGCCGGCACAGCGTCTTCAGCGAAAACACCATGGCCGGAACCACGCTGGCGATGATCGCGGACGTGATGTCCTCGCGGCGCATGCCGGCGGTGGTCAGAAGCTGCATCAGCCACACCCCCAATTCGTCGGCGGTGCGGTCGGTGTGGGTCGAAGCCCGCCACTCGCCCTTGACCTGCTCGCCGTCGAAAACGGCGAAGACGATGTTGGTGTTACCTGCGTCGATGGCAAGAAGCATGGGAACCCTTCCGGTCAGACGGGGGGAAAGAACACGTCGCCGGCCAGGATGCGGCGCAATCCCTGGCCGGGTTGATCCAAGATCAGCGCGCCTTCCTCGTCAAGTCCGGTGAAGGTGCCGGTCAAGGTTTCCGTTTCCAGACGCACCACGCAAGGCTCGCCCAACCCGCGCGAACGGTCCAGCCAGGATTGGCGGATCGGCGTGAAGCCCTGATCGCGCCACAGCGTCACCGCCGGGATGAACGCCGCCATGAAGCCTTCCAGCACGCCCATGGAATCGCCCCGATAGCCCAACTCGGCCAGGCTGACCGCCGGATGATTCATGCCCTCGGCCGGCGGTGCCGCGGCGACATCGACGCCCAGGCCAAGGATCAGCCATTGGCTGCCGACAGGCTCCAGCAGCATGCCGGCGCATTTCTTCCAGCCGCCGCCGGTCTCGGCCATCACGTCGTTGGGCCATTTGGCGCGCAGGCGGGTCAGGGGAAGGGCCAGGGAAAGGGAATCGACCAAGGCGGCCGCCGCGGCGAAGCCCAACTGCGCCGCCTGGCCCAGCCGCCCGTCGATGCCGATCAGCACCGAACAATGCAGGTTGCCTTCCGGGCTGATCCAGGTGCGGCCGCGCCGCCCCCTGCCCTTGGTCTGCAGGCTTGCCACCACCACAAGCAGATCGGCGGCTGACCCGTTCGCGATCAGCCGCCGTGCTTCATCGTTGGTACTGTCGACGCTGTCCCGCCAGACCAGGCGGGACGGCGTCGGCATTTGAGGAACCGAGATCACTGGGCGAACAACACCGCCGCAGCCGCCTTGGCGCTGACCAGCAGCGGACCAGGGACGAGGGTGAACAGCAGCACCACCGCGGTCGAAACACCCATCACCAGGGTCATCGCCCCGCCATGCAGACGGTCGAAGGTCTCCACCACCTCATCGAAATACATGATCTTGATGATGCGCAGATAGTAATAGGCGCTCACCACGCTGGTCAGGATACCGATCACCGCCAGGGCGAACAGGCCCTGATCGACGGCGGCCTTGAACACGTAGAACTTGCCCCAGAAACCGGCCAGCGGCGGGATGCCGGCCATCGAGAACATCAAGATGGCCATCACCGTCGCCATCAGCGGATGGGTCTTCGACAGACCGGCCAGGTCCTCGATGCCTTCGACCAGGCGGCCCTTCTGGCGCATGCACAAGATCACGGCGAAGGCGCCGATATTCATGAACAGGTAGATGGCCAGATAGATCAGCACGCCCTGGACGCCGTCGGCGGTGCCGGCGGCGATGCCGACCAGGATGAAGCCGACATGGCCGATCGAGGAATAGGCCATCAGACGCTTGATGTTGGTCTGGACGATGGCGGCGAAGGAACCGACGAACATCGACATGATGGCGATGAACGCCACCACCTGGCGCCACTGGTCGGCCATCTCGCCGAAGGGGCCGACCATGACACGGGTGAACAGCATCAAGGCGGCGATCTTGGGGGCGACGGCGAAGAAGCTGGTCACCGGGGTCGGAGCACCTTCATAGACGTCGGGGGTCCACATGTGGAACGGCACCGCCGATATCTTGAAGGACAGGCCGGCCAGGATGAACACCAGGCCGACGATGAAGCCCAGATGCGGATGGACGGCGTGCTCGCCGCCGAACAGCTTGGCGATGCCGTCGAACGAGGTGGTGCCGGCGAAACCGTAGACCAGCGAGACGCCGTACAGCAGCAGCCCCGAGGCCAGGGCGCCCAGCACGAAGTACTTGATGCCGGCCTCGGTCGCCCGGGCGCTGTCGCGGTGATAGGCGGCCAGCACGTAAAGCGACAGGGATTGCAGTTCCAGGCCCAGATAGAGCGACAGGAAATCGTTGGCCGAGACCATCATCATCATGCCCAAGGTGGCGAACATGATGAGGACCGGATACTCGAAGCGGCCCAGCTTTTCCTTTTCCAGGTAATTCATGCTCATGGCGGCGGTGAAGGCCGAGGCCACCAGGATCATCACCTTGGCGAACACGGCGAAACCGTCCAGCACGAACATACCGCCGAAGGTGGAAAGCTTCTCGCCGCCCAGGCCCCAGGTCACCAGCACGCAGGCCACCAGGGTCAGGATGACGATGATGGTCGCGGGCTTGGTGGTGTCGGACTTGGCAAACACGCCCAGCATCAGAAGACCCATGGCCACCACGGCCATGATCACTTCCGGCAAGGCGGGGATAAGGTCGATCGTTGCGTTCATGTCGTCCAATCCCCTTTAGCGAGCCGCGACCGAAAGGCCGTTGGCGGCGGCCTTGGCCAGTTCGAAATTGTCGATCAGCTTGGCGACCGAGGCATGCATCGGTTCCAGGAAGGTGTTCGGATAGACGCCCATCCAGATCACCAGCACGATCATCGGCGCGAACATCGCCACCTCGCGCGGGGACAGATCCATGATGGACTTCAGATCCTCGCGGGTCAGCTTGCCGAACACCACGCGGCGATAGAGATACAGCGCGTAGCACGCACCCAGCACCAAGCCGGTGGCGGCGAAGAAGGCCACCCACGAATTGACCTGGAACACACCCAGCAGCACCAGGAACTCGCCGACGAAGCCCGAGGTGCCGGGCAGGCCGACCGAGGCCATGGTCATCAGCATGAACACCGCGGCGTATTTCGGCATGCGTTCCACCAGGCCGCCGTAACGGGCGATCTCGCGGGTGTGCATGCGGTCATAGACCACGCCGACGCACAAGAACAGCGCGCCCGAGACGATGCCGTGCGACAGCATCTGGTACATCGCGCCCTCGACGCCCTGGGTGGTCATCGAGAAGATACCGATGGTCACGTAACCCATGTGGGCGATCGACGAATAGGCGATCAGCTTCTTCATGTCGTCCTGCACCAGGGCCACCAGCGAGGTGTAGATCACCGCGACGATGGACAGGGTGTAGATCAGCGGCGTGAAGTATTCCGAGGCGATCGGGAACATCGGCACCGAGAAGCGGATGAAACCGTAGGCGCCCATCTTCAACAGCACGCCGGCCAGGATCACCGAACCGGCGGTCGGGGCCTCGACGTGGGCGTCGGGCAGCCAGGTATGGACCGGCCACATCGGCACCTTGACGGCGAACGAGGCGAAGAAGGCCAGCCACAGCCACAATTGCATGCGGCCGTCGAAGGCGTGGGCCATCAGGGTCGGGATGTCGGTGGTGTGGGCGTCGAAATACATCGCCAGCATGGCGATCAGCATCAGCACCGAACCGGCCAGGGTATAAAGGAACAGCTTGAAGGCCGCGTAAACCCGGCGTTGGCCGCCCCACACGCCGATGATGATGAACATCGGGATCAGCACGCCTTCGAAGAAGACGTAGAACAACACCATGTCCAGGGCGCAGAACATGCCCACCATCATGGTCTCGAGGATCAGGAACGAGATCATGTATTCCTTGACCCGGGTCTCCACCGCGCCGATGGACGACAGGATGCAGATGGGGGTCAGGAAGGTCGACAGCAGCACGAACCACACCGAGATGCCGTCGACGCCCATGGTATAGGCGATGGCGGTTCCCGGCAGCCAGGTGGTGGATTCCTTCAACTGGAAATCCGCCGAGGCCGGATCGAAGCCGGACAGGATGAACAGCGAGACGACGAAGGTCGCCACCGAGGTCAGCAGCGCCACGTTGCGGGCATTACGCGCCACCACCTGGGCTTCGCCGCGGATCGCCAGGATGAACAACGCGCCCACCAGCGGCAGGAACGTCGTCAACGAGAGCAAGGGCCAATCGGTCATGGTCTTCCCCAGACTTTAGCGCGCGTTGAACATGTACCAGGTGACGAAGGTCGCCACACCGATCAGCATCGCAAAGGCGTAATGGTAAAGGTATCCGGACTGCAGACGGCCGACCTTGCCGGCGATCGCCTTGGTGGCGGCCGCGACTCCGTCGGGACCGACACCGTCGATCAAGGCGCCGTCGCCGCCCTTCCACAGGCCGCGGCCCAGCTTGAAGGCCGGACGCACGAACAAGAAGTCGTACAGCTCGTCGAAGTACCACTTGTTCAGCAAGAACAGGTAGATGCCGTTGAAGCTCTTGGCCAGCATGCCCGGCACCGACGGCGCGAACATGTAAAGGATGTAGGCCAGCGCGATGCCCGACACCGCCACCACCGTCGGCAGGGTCGCGACCCAGCTGGGGATGTGGTGCAGGTTCTCCATGGTCGGATGGGCGGCGGTCACCAGGATGGCCGACTTCCAGAACTCGGCGCGGTCGTGACCGACGAACATCTCGTAGCCCAGCCAGCCGGCCAGCACGGCGCCGGTGGCCAGAACGACCAGCGGCAGCACCATCACCGCCGGGCTTTCATGGACATGGGCCATGGTGTGCTCGTCGGCGCGCGGCTTGCCGTGGAAGGTCAGGATCAACAGACGCCAGGAATAGAAGGCGGTCAGGAAGGCGGCGGCGACACCCAGGCCATAGGCCAGCAGGCCGACATTGGAGTGGGCGGCGTAGGCGGCTTCCAGGATGGTGTCCTTGGAATAATAGCCGGCGAAGAACGGGATGCCGGCCAGGGCCAGCGAGCCGATCCACATCAAGGCCCAGGTCACCTTGACGTGCTTCCAGATGCCGCCCATGCGGCGGATGTCCTGCTCGTCGCTCATGGCGTGGATCACCGAGCCGGCGCCCAGGAACAGCAGCGCCTTGAAGAAGGCGTGGGTCATCAGGTGGAAGATCGCCGCCTGATAGGCCGACACGCCGATGGCGAAGAACATGTAGCCCAGCTGCGAGCAGGTCGAATAAGCGATGATGCGCTTGATGTCGTTCTGGACGCAGCCGACGGTGGCGGCGAAGAAGGCGGTGAGCGCGCCGATGATGGTCACGGTGGCCAGCGCGGTGTCCGAGAACTCGAACAGCGGGCTCATGCGGGCGACCATGAAGACGCCGGCGGTGACCATGGTGGCGGCATGGATCAGCGCCGACACCGGGGTCGGGCCTTCCATCGCGTCGGGCAGCCAGGTGTGCAGACCCAACTGGGCCGACTTGCCCATGGCGCCGACGAACAGCAGCAGGCAGCAGATGGTGACGGCGTGCCATTCGATGCCGAAGAAGGTCACGGTCGCGCCGGCCTTTTCCGGCGCGGCGGCGAAGATGGCGTCGAAGCCGACCGAGTCGAACATGTAATAGACGCCGAAGATGCCCAGCGCGAAGCCGAAATCGCCGACGCGGTTGACCACGAAGGCCTTGATGGCGGCGGCGTTGGCCGACGGCTTGTGGAACCAGAAGCCGATCAGCAGATACGACGCCACACCGACGCCTTCCCAGCCGAAGAACATCTGGATCAGGTTGTCGGCGGTCACCAGCATCAGCATGGCGAAGGTGAACAGCGACAGATAGCTCATGAAGCGCGGCTTCGACGGATCATGGCTCATATAGCCGACCGAGTAGACGTGCACCATGAACGACACCCAGGTCACCACGATCATCATGACCGCGGTCAGGGTGTCGAACTTCAGGGCCCACGACACATTGACGGTGCCCGACTGGATCCAGTTCAGCAGCGGAATGACCACCGCATTGCCGTCGATGGCGACCGACTTGAAGATCAGCCCCGAGATGGCGGCGGACACGCCCAGAAGCGTGCAGGTGACAAGCTGCGCACCCCGGTCACCGATGAAGCGGCCGAACAGGCCGGCGACGATCGAGCCCAGCAGCGGCAGGAAGACTGCGGCGATATACATCATTGCCGGATTACCCCTTCAGCTGGCTGATTTCCTCGACCGCGATAGTGCCGCGGTTGCGGAAGAAGACGACGACGATGGCCAGACCGATGGCGGCCTCGGCGGCGGCGACGGTCAGGATGAACATGGTGAAGACCTGGCCGACCAGATCGTTCAGGAACGACGAGAAGGCCACCATATTAAGGTTCACCGCCAGCAGCATCAGCTCGACGCTCATCATGATGATGATGACGTTCTTCCGGTTCAGGAAGATGCCGAACACGCCCAGCGTGAACAGAATGGCGGCGACGGTCAGGTAATGGGCGAGACCGATAGCGAACATCAGATGCCTCCCCCGGTGGGAACCTTGACGATTTCGACGCTGTTCTTGGCGGTGCGCGCGATCTGGTCGGCGATCACCTGCTTGCGCACGCCCGGACGGCGGCGGTGGGTCAGCAGGATCGAGCCGACCATGGCCACCAGCAAGATCAGGCCCGACGCCTGGAACAGATAGGCGTAGTCGGTATAGAGCAGCCGGCCCAGCGCCTCGGTGTTGGTGATCTGGTCGGCCGCCGGAGCCGGAGCCCTGATCAGCGCCTCGACGTCGGGGGCAAAGGCCCAGCCGCCGAAGATCACACCCAGCTCGACCACCAGCACCAGGCCGATGACCGCGCCGATGGGCAGATACTGCGCCACCCCTTCCCGAAGCTTCAGGAAGTTGATGTCCAGCATCATGACGACGAACAGGAACAACACCGCCACCGCGCCGACATAGACGACAACCAGGACCATCGCCAGGAATTCGGCGCCCAGCAGCAGGAACAACCCGGCCGCGTTGAAGAAGGCGAGGATGAGGAACAGAACCGAGTGGACCGGGTTCCTGGCCGAGATGACCATGACACCGGCAGCCACCGCCAGGCCTGCGAACATGTAGAAAATGAGAGCCGCGATCATGCCATCCCCCTGGTCAACGGTACGGCGCGTCTTCGGCGATGCGAAGGGCCAGTTCGGCCTCCCAGCGATCGCCGTTCGCGAGCAGTTTGGACTTGTTGTACATCAGTTCCGCCCGGGTCTCGGTGGCGTACTCGAAGTTCGGCCCCTCGACGATGGCATCGACCGGGCAGGCTTCCTGGCACAGGCCGCAGAAGATGCACTTGGTCATGTCCAGATCGTAGCGGCGCGCCCGGCGCGAGCCATCTTCCCGGGGCTCGGCTTCAATCGTGATCGCCTGGGCGGGGCAGATCGCCTCGCACAGCTTGCAGGCGATGCAGCGTTCTTCGCCCGAGGCATAGCGGCGCAGCGCGTGCTCGCCCCGGAACCGCGAAGACAGCAGACCCTTTTCATAAGGGTAGTTGATGGTGACCTTGGGCTTGAACATATAGCGGAAGGTCAAAGCCAAGCCCTGGAACAGTTCCGTCAACAGGAACGCCCGGGCGGTACGGTCGAGAAACGACATACCCAATCCCTCCTTAGCCCTGGTTCGGCAGCCAGCCGAACGCGACCAGCACGCCCGACGTCAGCACCAGCCAGAACAGCGAGAACGGCAGGAACACCTTCCAGCCCAAGCGCATCAGCTGGTCGTAGCGGTAGCGCGGGAACGTCGCGCGGACCCACAGGAACACGAACAGCACGGCGCAAATCTTCAGCGCGAACCAGATGATCCCCGGCACCCAGTTGAAGGGCGCGACGTCGAACGGGGGCAGCCAGCCGCCCAGGAACAAGATGACGGTCATGCCGCTCATCAGGATCATGTTGGCGTATTCACCCAGGAAGAACAGGGCGAAGGTCATCGCCGAATATTCGACGTTGTAGCCGGCCACCAGCTCGGATTCCGCTTCCGGAAGGTCGAAGGGGGCGCGGTTGGTCTCGGCCAGGGCCGAGATCAGGAAGATGAAGAACATCGGCAGATGCGGGATGACGAACCACATCGTCTCTTTCTGGCGCAGCACCACGTCGGACAGGTTCAGCGAGCCCACCGTCAGCAGCACCGACACCAGCACGAAGCCGATCGACACTTCATAGGACACCATCTGCGCCGCCGAGCGCAGGCCGCCCAGGAAGGCGTACTTCGAGTTGGACGCCCGGCCCGACATGATGATGCCGTAGACGCCCAAGGACGAGATGGCGAACAGGTAGAGGATGCCGACATTGATGTCGGCCAGCACCCAGCCCTGGTCGAACGGGATCACCGCCCAGGCGATCAGCGCCAGGAAGAAGGTCAACATCGGGGCGATGATGAACACCGCCTTGTTGGCCCCGGTCGGCAGGATGGTTTCCTTCAGGAACAGCTTGACGCCGTCGGCCAAAGGCTGCAGCAGGCCGAACGGGCCGACCACGTTGGGACCCTTGCGCAGCTGGATGGCGCCGATGACCTTGCGCTCGGCATAGGTCAGATAAGCGACCGCGATCAGCAGCGGCAGGACAATGGCGAGAATCTGGACGACGATGACGATCAGGCGCCAGATCTCGGGGGGCATCAGCCCGGCGAGCATATCAACCATGGGTCCCCGTCTTCTTGTGGTGGTTGCAGCCACAGCCGGCGCCGAACGAGGCGGTGCATTCCGCCATGGTCTTCGAAGCGCGGCTGATCGGGTCGGTCATGTAGAAATTGTCGATACACGAGACCAGCTTCTTGGCCTCCAGCGCGCCCTCGGCACCAAAGGCGCCCCAGGCGGCCGGATGCAGCTGGCCCAGCTGACCGAACAACGGATGACGGGTGCGCAGCTGGCCGACGGTGTCGTAGGCCAAGGGCTTGCCCAACGCGTCGGACAGGGCGCGCACGACCTTCCAGTCGTCCTTGGCCTCGCCCGGCGGGAAGATCGCCATGGTGGTGCGCTGCGCCCGGCCTTCCATGTTGACGAAGGTCGCCTGCTTCTCGGTATAGGCGGCACTCGGCAGAACCACGTCGGCCCGGTGGGCACCGGCATCGCCGTGGCTGCCCATATAGACCACGAAGGCCTTGCCCAGACCGGCCATCTCGACTTCGTCGGCACCGGCCAGGAACACCAGCTCGACGTCGCCCTTTCCGGCGGCGGCGACGATACCGGCGGTATCAAGACCACCCGAACCGGGCAGGAAGCCCAGATCCAGGCCGCCGACACGGGCGGCGGCGGTGTGCAGCACGTTGAAGCCGTTCCAGCCGTCCTTCACCAGACCGGCCTCGTCGGCGATCTTCTTGGCCAGGCCCAGGATGGCGGCGCCGTCGGCGCGGGCGAGAGCACCCTGGCCCAGGATGATGGCAGGCCTTGCGGCCGACTTCAGCACCTGGAGGAAGGGATGCTTGCCCGACGCGATGTCGGCCAGGATGGCGGCATCGTCACCCAGCCAGTCGGCCTTGAAGGTCAGGTCGGCCTTGGGGCCGATCATTGCGGCCTGGAAGCCGCCCTTCAGGTAGCGCTTGCGGATGCGGGCGTTCAGCACCGGCGCTTCCTTGCGCGGGTTCGAGCCCACGATCAGGAGAGCGTCGGCCTCTTCGATGCCGGCGATGGTGCTGTTGAACAGATAGGACGCGCGGACCGAGCCATCGAGCTTGGCGCCATCCTGGCGGCAATCGATGTTGGCCGAACCCAGAGAGGTCATCAGGTCCTTCAGGGCCACCATGGTCTCGCAATCGGTCTGGTCGCCGGCGATGGCGGCGATCTTCGACCCCGCCAGACCCTTGGCCTTTTCCGCGATGGCGGCGAAGGCTTCCGACCACGAGGCCGAGACCAGCTTGCCGTCCTTGCGGACATAGCAACGGTCCAGGCGCTGGCGCTTCAGGCCGTCGACGGCGAAGCGCGAGCGGTCCGACAGCCATTCCTCGTTGATGTCGTCATTGACGCGGGGAAGGATGCGCACCACCTCGTTGCCGCGGCTGTCGATGCGGATGGCCGAGCCCAGGGCGTCCATGGCATCGACCGATTCGGTCTTCTTCAGTTCCCAGGCGCGATAGGTGAAGCTGGCCGGCTTGTTGGTCAGCGCGCCCACCGGGCACAGATCGATCAGGTTGCCCGACAATTCGCTGGACACGGCGGCATTGACGTAGCGGCCGACCTCCAGATGCTCGGACCGGTGCAGGCCGCCCAGGACCGGGGTGCCGGCGATTTCCGAGATGAAGCGGATGCAGCGCGTGCACTGGATGCAGCGGGTCATCATGGTCTGGATCAACGGACCGTAATCCTTGTCCTCGACCGAGCGCTTCTCTTCCAGGTAACGGCCGCGATCGCCGCCGTAATTCATCGCCTGGTCCTGCAGGTCGCACTCGCCGCCCTGATCGCAGATCGGGCAATCCAGCGGGTGGTTGATCAGCAGGAACTCCATCACGCCCTGGCGCGCCTTGCGCACATTGGCGTTGTTGGTGTGGACCACCATCCCCTCGCCCACCGGCATGGCGCACGACGCCACCGGCTTGGGCATCTTCTCCACTTCCACCAGGCACATGCGGCAATTGCCGGCCACGGCCAGGCGCTCGTGATAGCAGAAGCGCGGGATTTCAATCGGGGGGTCAAGGCGTTCGGCGGCCTGCAGGATGGTCGTCCCGGCCTCGACCTCGATCTCACGTCCGTCGATAGTCAGTTTCGGCATGGTCTATCGGTCCTTACAGCCTTAAGCCGCGCTGGAAGCCCGGCCCTTGATCTTGGCTTCGATCAGGGGACGGAAGTGACGGATCAGGCCCTGGATCGGCCAAGCGGCCGCGTCGCCCAGGGCGCAGATGGTGTGGCCTTCGACCTGCTTGGTGATTTCCTGCAGCATGTCGATTTCTTCCAGGGCGGCCTCGCCCTTGTTGATGCGCTCCATCATGCGCCACATCCAGCCGGTGCCTTCGCGGCACGGCGTGCACTGGCCGCAGCTTTCGTGCTTGTAGAAGCGCGACAGCCGGGTGATGGCCCGCACGATGTCGGTGGACTTGTCCATGACGATGACGGCCGCCGTGCCCAGACCCGAACCGGCCTCACGCAGGCCGTCGAAATCCATCAACACGGTCTCGCAGATATCCTTGGTCAAGGCCGGCGTCGAGGAACCGCCGGGGATCACCGCCAGCAGATTATCCCAGCCGCCGCGGATGCCGCCGCAATGCTTGTCGATCAACTCGCGGAAGGGGATGCCCATCTCTTCTTCGACGTTGCACGGCTTGTTGACGTGGCCGGAGATGCAGAAAAGCTTGGTGCCGGAATTCTTCGGCCGGCCGATGCCGGCGAACCACGAAGCCTGCCGGCGCATGATGGTCGGCACCACCGCGATGGATTCGACGTTGTTGACCGTGGTCGGGCAGCCATACAGACCGACGCCGGCCGGGAACGGCGGCTTCAGGCGGGGCTGGCCCTTCTTGCCTTCCAACGATTCGATCAGCGCCGATTCCTCGCCGCAGACATAGGCGCCGGCGCCGCGATGGACGTAGCAATCGAAATCGAAGCCCGAACCGCAGGCATTCTTGCCGATCAGCCCGGCTTCATAAGCCTGGTCGATGGCGGCCTGCAGGTGCTTGGCCTCGAGGATGAACTCGCCGCGGATATAGATGTAGGCGGCATGCGCCCCCACCGCGAAAGCGGCGATCAGCGCGCCCTCGACCAGCTTGTGCGGGTCGAAACGCATGATCTCGCGGTCCTTGCAGGTGCCCGGCTCGCCTTCGTCGGCGTTGATGACCAGGAAGTGCGGCCGAGCCCCTTCGGTCTTGGGCATGAAGGACCACTTCATGCCGGTCGAGAAACCGGCACCGCCACGGCCGCGCAGGCCGGAATTCTTGACTTCCTCGATGATGGCGTCGCGGCCACGTTCCAGGATGGCCTTGGTGCCGTCCCAGTCGCCGCGAGCTTGGGCGCCCTTCAGGCCCCAGTCGTGGATGCCGTAGAGATTGGTGAAGATACGGTCTTGATCGCGCAGCATCACGCCTTCTCCGTTCCGAAGGTGAGTTCGGTCAAGGTGGTCGGGCCACCCTCGGGGGCCGAGAACTGCCGGCCGTTCTGCGGACCCACCTTCGGGGTGTCGCCGCGCTTCAGCGCGTCAAGCACCGCCTTGGTGGTGTCCGGCGTCAGGTCCTCGTAATAATCGTCGTTGACCTGCATCATCGGGGCGTTGACGCAAGCACCCAGGCACTCGACCTCGGACAGGGTGAACAGCCCGTCGGCGGTGGTCTCGCCCCATTCGACGCCCAGCACCTGCTTGGCGGTGTCGCCGACGCCGTCGGAGCCCCTGAGCAGGCAGCAGATGTTGGTGCACACCTGGACGTGGAACTTACCGACCGGGCGCTGGTTGTACATGGTGTAGAAGGTCACCACTTCCTGCACCCGGATCGGCGCCATCTCCAACATCTCGGCGATCGCCTCGATCACCGCGATGGAGGTCCAGCCGACCTGGCGCTGGGCCAGGTCCAACAGCGGCATCACCGCCGATTGCTGACGCCCGGCCGGATACTTGGCGATGATCTTCTTCGCCAGTTCCAGATTCTCGGGGGTGAAGGCGAAGCTGGTCATTTCGGTTTCGTTGCTCATCGGTCGATCTCGCCGAAAACGATGTCGATGGAGCCGATATTGGCGACCACGTCGGCCATCATGTGTCCCTTGGACATCATGTCGAGGGCCTGCAGGTGGACGTATCCCGGCGGACGGATCTTGCAGCGATAGGGCTTGTTGGTGCCGTCGGCGACGATATAGACGGCGAACTCGCCCTTGGGCGCCTCGACGGCGGTATAGGTCTCGCCGGCCGGAACGCGCACGCCCTCGGTGAACAACTTGAAGTGATGGATCAGGGCTTCCATCGACCGCTTCATCTCGGCCCTGGGCGGCGGGCTGACCTTGCGGTCATCGACGCGGACCAGACCGGCCGGCATCTCGCGGATGCACTGCTTCATGATCTTGACCGATTCGCGCATCTCGATGATGCGGATCAGGTAGCGATCATAGCAATCGCCGGCCTTGCCGACCGGGATGTCGAAATCCATGCGGTCGTAGACTTCGTAGGGCTGGCTCTTGCGCAGGTCCCAGGCGATGCCGCTGGCGCGCAGGTTCGGGCCGGTGAAGCCCCAATCCAGCGCCTGCTCGGCGCTGACCGTGCCGATATCGACGGTGCGCTGCTTGAAGATGCGGTTCTCGGTGACCAGGGTCTCGATATCGTCGATCACCTTGGGGAACTGGTCGCACCAGGCATCGATGTCTTCCAGCAGGCCCGGCGGCAAATCCATGGCGACGCCGCCGATGCGGAAGTAATTGGCGTGCAGACGAGCACCGCAGGCGCGCTCGTAGAACTCCATCAGCTTCTCGCGCTCCTCGAAGCCCCACAGCATCGGCGTCATGCCGCCGACGTCGAAGACGAACGAGCAGACGTTGAGGATGTGGTTGAGGACGCGGCCGATCTCGCAGTAAAGCGTGCGGATGTACTTGGCGCGCAACGGGATATCGACGCCCAGCAGGTTTTCCACCGCGAGCACGAAGGCGTGCTCCTGGTTCATGGTGCCGACATAGTCCAGGCGGTCGAAATAGGGGATCGATTGCTGGTAGATCTTGTGCTCGATCAGCTTCTCGGTGCCGCGATGCAGCAGGCCGATATGCGGATCGGCGCGATCGACGATTTCGCCCGACATCTCGAGGATCAGACGCAGCACGCCGTGGGCGGCCGGGTGCTGAGGACCGAAATTGATGTTGTAGCTCTTGATCTCGGCTTCAGCCATGTCAGCGGCTCCCTTCCGCCTTTTCGTCGCCCGGAAGCGGCCCTTGGCCTTCCCATGGCGACAGGAAATCGAAGCTGCGGAAATCCTGGACCAGCTTGACCGGCTCGTAGACGCAGCGCTTCTGCTCTTCGTCGTAGCGGATCTCGACATAGCCGGTCAGCGGGAAGTCCTTCCGGAGCGGATGCCCCTCGAAGCCGTAATCGGTCAGGATGCGGCGCAGGTCGGGATGGTCGGCGAAGATGATGCCGTACATGTCCCAGGTCTCGCGCTCGAACCAGCCGGCCGAGCTGAACACGCCGACCACCGACGGGACCGGAGTCTCTTCGTCGGTCTGGGCCTTCACCCGCACGCGCTGGTTATGCTTCAGCGACAGCAGGTGATAGACCACGTCGAAGCGTTCCTCGCGCTCGGGGTAATCGACCCCGCAGACATCGACCAGCTGCTTGAACAGGCAGCCCGAATCGTCACGCAGGAAAGTCAGCACGCGGGCCACCGAGGCGGCACGGACGTTGACCGTCAATTCGCCGACGCGGTTCACCTCGGCGGACAGGACGTCGTTGGGCAGGGCGGCGGCGATGTAGTCGCCCAGATCCTTCAGCACTTGCGTCATGGTTTGTGACCGTCCCAAAGGTGGCTAGCGCAGGATGGTGCCGGTACGGCGGATCTTCTTCTGCAGCTGCATGATGCCGTACAGAAGCGCCTCGGCGGTCGGCGGGCAACCGGGGACATAGACGTCCACCGGAACCACGCGGTCGCAACCGCGCACCACCGAGTAGGAATAGTGATAATAGCCGCCGCCATTGGCGCACGAGCCCATCGAGATCACCCAGCGCGGCTCGGCCATCTGGTCGTAGACGCGGCGCAGCGCCGGAGCCATCTTGTTGGTCAAGGTGCCGGCGACGATCATCACGTCGGACTGGCGCGGGCTGGGACGGAAGACGATGCCGAACCGGTCCAGGTCATAGCGCGAGCAGCCGGCATGGATCATTTCCACGGCGCAGCAGGCCAGACCGAAGGTCATCGGCCACAAGGAACCGGTGCGGACGTAATTGACCAGCTTGTCGAGATTGGCGACGACGAAGCCCTTGTCCTGGATTTCCTCGGCCACCAGCTTCATCAACTGGTCCTGCGCCGCACCGGGGGCCAGCGGGCCTGCGTGGGCGGGCGTCACCAGCGAGGAATTGCTCACTCCCATTCCAGGGCTCCCTTTCGCCATTCATAGATGAAGCCGATGGTCAGCACGCCCAGGAACACCATCATCGACCAGAAGCCGAACAGGCCGATCTTGCCCAGGGTCACCGCCCACGGGAACAGGAACGCCACTTCCAGATCGAAGATGATGAAAAGGATGGCCACCAGGTAGAAACGCACCTCGAACTTCGAGCGGGCGTCGCCGAAGGCGTCGAAGCCGCATTCGTAAGCGGCGTTCTTTTCCGGATCGGGCCGTTGCTTGCCGGCCAGCCACGACGCCGCGATGGCGATCACGGATACGGCAATGGCGATCCCCAGGAAAATCAGGATCGGCAGATATTCGAGCAGCCAAGCGTCCATCGTCCCTGCCCTTCAATTGGGTGCGACCCGAAGACAATCCCCCGCGCCATCATATAGGAGTTCCGAGCGAAGACGGGGACCGATTGCTGATCTTACAGGATCGGAAGGGCCCGGGTTCGGCGGATGACACCGCATGGCAGGATGACGGGGAACAGCCCTCCAACAAACAAGCACAAGCCATCCCACGCGGATGTCGGGTCAGGAACCGACCACCCGCGCGGGTAGGCGTGGTGTAATCCAGCCCCCCTGGACTGTCAAGCCGACATGGCTATTGACACGTAAATTTGCCACATTCGCGCAAGGAGCGCTTGCCCCGGATGGGGCGGCTGGCCCTACCCGGAAACGGGCAGGACAATGGGCTAAAGCGGCACGCCGAGCAGGCGGCCGTCCTGGGTGCCAAGGGCCGCCAGGCCCTGGCCCAGGGGAACCACGAAGGGGCGCAGCTTTTCGCCGACCGCCACGCGGAGCCGCTCGCGACCCGAGGCAACGTCCAGCACATGCAGGACATCGGCCATGTCCAAGGCGAACAGATCGTCGCCTTGCACCACCAGTTCGGCCATCAGCGGCGCCCAATTGCCGGCGGCTTTGCCGTAATCGGTGGTGCGATGGCGCCAGCGCACCGCGCCGTTGGCGGCATCGACGGCATACAGCCAACCGGTCGGCGACCACAAATAGGCCGAACCGTCGGCGACCAGATGGGAATTGATGAAATTGCCGGCATAGAAGCTCCAGCGCTCGGCCCCGGTGGCGATGTCCAGCCCGTGCAGCTTCTCTTGATAGGCGCCGGCCACCAGGATGTCGTTCCAGATGTGCAATTGCCGCAGATACTGCCATTCCTTGGCGCGATCGACCCGCCACAGCAAGCGGCCGCTGGCCAGGTCCACCGCGTTCAGCACGCCATCGCCGCCGCACACGAACACCGTGCCGCCGGCGGCGGCCGGGGCGTAATGGATGTCGGTGTCGAGATGGGTATCGAATTGCCAGCGAACCGCGCCGCTGGTCAGGTCGCGAGCGACCAGCCGGTGACCGTCGCCGGCCAGCACCATTCCTTTATATATGAGCGGCGCGCCGAAGGCCCGCTCGGCCTCGGCCCGCCACAGCGGCCGGCCATCCTCGGCCGCCCAAGCCCGGAAGGCGGCCGCCGCACCGGTCAGCATCACACCATCGGCCAGACGCGGACGGAAACGGGCCGCATCGCCGTCGGTCAGGTCCCGCCCCCACAGCAGCCGGCCGGTGCGGCCTTCGACCAGCCCGACCCGGGCCTCGCCGGCGAAGGCCAACCGGTCGCCGTCCCGGGCCGCCGGCGTCAACACCTTGTTGCCGGTATCGACCGTCCAGGCCAGCGGCCCGCGCGGCGTCGATGCCTTCGCCGCGCCGGCCCAAAGGGCTAAGCCGCCGGCCAGGAACCGGCGGCGCCCCAGATTCAGTCGCACCTGGCCCCCTGCTCGATCCAGCGCAGCAGCAATTGGGTATTGGGATGGTCGCGATCCGACGACGGCTCGATACCGGGCGGCATGCGGTTTTCCACCAGATGCTGCATCAGGCCGCTTTCGTCGGGCTTGCCGGGGATCACGACCTTGGTGGCGTTGGCCACGCCCTTGGCCACCGAATCGGCGCCCAGCATGATGCCCTTGTAGCTGGACAGGTCCAGTTCGTGGAAGCTGGGCGGCTCCTGGTTGGACATATGGCACTCGGTGCAGGCCGGAGTGTTGGCCGCGAAGGTGTTGGCGGTGGCGAACAGCGGCAGGATGTCCTTCTTGAAGTGGGCGTCATCCTTGGCGCCGTCGGCGATCCATTGGCGGATGGCCAGGATCGGCGGACTGTCGGTCGGAACGTTGAAGCGAACCCCCAGCGGCATGCGGTTGTTGCGCAGCATGCGTCCCAGCAATTCCTTCTTGGCGCCCTTGCCGGGAGTGAACAGCTTGCGGGCCGGCGGTTCGGTCGAGCCCTTGTTGATGCCTTCGCAGGTCGACAGGTCCAGGCCGCGATAGGACACCGACGGATCGCCGGACCCATGGCACACCACGCAGGCCGGCCCTTCGCCAAAGGCATTGGGCGTGCGCATCAGCACCGCGATGTAACTATAGGTGATCGGGATGTTGCGCTTGATGATCAGTTCATTGACGGCGGCATGGTCGCCTTCCAGCTCCATCTTGCCGGCCTTGATGTCCTCGACCATCTGGCGGGTCAGGCTGGCCTTGCGGTCCGAGGCCCCGGCCTCATCGACGCTGACAGCCAGCAAGGTTACGGCCCCAATCGCGGCGCCGCGAATAACCATCGCGAAATTCATGAAATCCCCCTATCCGTCTGCTCGCCCCGTTCGGCGCCCCGCCACTGTTTTCCGCAATCGCGTCCGTGACATTGGTCAATTACAGTAAAATAAAGACGACATTCGATCAATCTTAAACAATGGACGCGTCACCGCATAGGTTTTATCACCTATATTTTCTCGAATATGCAACTGACTACTAGGCCATGGCAGAGCCAATATTGCACCGCAACATCAGGGGGATTATCGAACCAAAAAACAAGAATGGCGCCGACCACAAGCGATCGACGCCATTTTCGAATAGCAAGAAAGACTCGCGATCGACGACAGTCACTCCGCCTTGGGCAGGGACACGAAGAAGGTACTGCCTTTGCCGGGCACCGATTCGATCCAGATGCGGCCATGGTGCTGGTCGACGATCTTATGGCAGACCGCCAGGCCGATGCCGGTTCCCTCGCAATACTCGCGGGGGACCAGCCGCTGGAAGATCCCGAACACCCTGTCGAAATCGCCGGCCTCGATCCCGGTGCCGTTATCTTGGACGAAGGCGATCCAGTGGGACGAGCCGTCATCCTTCCACCCCACCGAGATGACCGGTACGCGGTCGGGATGACGGTACTTGACGGCATTGCCGATCAGGTTCTGGAACAGGCGCACGATGTCGCGATGATAGCCGATGACCGAGGGCAGGCCTTCGGCGACCGTCAGTTCGGTGCCGACCTCGATCAAGGTTGGCCCCAGGATCAGACGCACCTCTTCCAGGACCGTCGCCAGGGACACGGTCTCATGCACGGCGTCGCGGCCGACCCGGGAATATTCCAGCAGATCGCGGATCAAGGCATCCATCCGGGTGGCGCCATCGACCGCGTAGCCGATGAATTCCTGCCCGGTCTCGTCCAGCGATGGCCCCAGGCGCCGTTTCAGCAGAGTGAGATAGCTCGAGATCATCCGCAACGGCTCGCGCAGATCGTGGCTGGCGACATAGGCGAATTGCTCCAACTCGGCGTTGGACTGGCGCAGTTCTTCCTCGTGGTGCTTGGTGGCGTTGTAGTCGGTGACGTCTTGCATCACCGACAAGATGCATTCCTCGCCGTTCAATTCGGTCAAGGCGGCGGAAAACAGGAACTCGCCGACCGCGCCCCCTTTGCGGACCAAGTGGATTTCGCGATTGATGACCTGCTTGCCGCTTCTCAGGGCCGCCACCGCCGCCTTGCGCACGGCCAGATTCTGCCACATCCCGATCTCGATCGCCGTGTGCCCGATCAATTCCTGGCGTTGGTAGCCGAAGGTCGAAAGGAAGGTTTCGTTGGCTTCGAAGAACAGGCCGTCGGCGGCGCGGCTGACCGCGATCGCCGCCGGGCTGATATGGAAGATGGCCGACAGCCGCGCTTCGCTGATCCGCAGGGCCTCGCGTCCCTCGCGGGCCTCGTGGATGTCGGAACTCGACCCGAACCACTTCTCGATCCGGCCATCCTCGGTCCGCAGTGGCACCGCTTTCGTGTCGAACCAGCGAAAGGCGCCGTCGTGGCGGCGCAGGCGAAACTCAACGGCGAAATCGCTGCCCGCCGCCACCGCTTCGTTCCAGGCCGCCATCAAGCCGGCCCGGTCGTCGGGATGCACGCATTCCAACCAGCCATATCCCAACTGGATTTCGGCGGGAATGCCGGTATAGGCCACCCAACGCTCGCTTAAGAAGTCGCAGGTGCCATCGGGGTCGCAGGTCCACACCGGATGGGGCAGGCCGGCGATCAATTGCCGCATCCTGAAGGCGCCGTCGCGCACCGCCCGCTCGGCCTCGCGGACCGCCCGATGCTCGGCGGCGTCGCGCATGGCGCGCTCGATGGCCGGCACCAGCCGGGCCAGTCCGCCCTTGAGGACGAAGTCCCAGGCGCCCCGCTTCAGCCACTCGGCCGCCTCTTCCTCGCCCAGGCCGCCGGAAATCAGGATCAACGGCAGATCGGGGCGGCAGCCGCGCAGGAGTTCCAGCGTCTGGCCGAACGACATGGCCGGCATGGAATAGTCGCTCAAGACCACGTCCCATTCGGAATCGTCCAGGGCGGCGGTCAAGTCGGCCACGGTGTCGACCCGCCGACACCTGGCATCCAGGCTGGCCCGGCGCAGATGACGCTCGACCAGCATGAAATCCGCCGCCGAATCCTCGATCACCAGGATGTTCAAGGGGCGGTCCACGGTCACACCTCGGGCGGCGTGTTGACGGCCAGCCAATAGACGCCCAGGCGCGCCACGGTCTCGGCGAATTCGGCGAAACCCAGCGGCTTGCGCACGAAACTGTTGGCACCGCCCTCGTAACTCTTCAGGCGATCCTCCTCTTCGTCGGACGAGGTCAGGATCACCACCGGCAACAGGTGGGTTTCCTTGTGTTCGCGCAGCCGCTTCAATACCTCAAGCCCGCTCAGGCGGGGCAGGTTGATGTCGAGCAGGACCACCGTCGGCAGGTCCGAGCCCACACGCCCGGCGAACTCGCCTTGCTGGAACAGGTAGTCGAGCGCCTGCTGTCCATCGCGGACCACGTCCACCTGATTGGCCAGGTTGACCTTCTGCAGCGATCGAAGCGCCAACATCTCGTCTTGCGGATTGTCCTCGACCATCAGGATCGATTTGACCTTCATGACTCTCCCACCTCGATATCTGGATCAACACCCACCGGTAAACTGAAGCAAAACGTCGCCCCCTTGTCGGGGGCGGAGGTGGCCTCGATGGCCCCGCCATGGCGCGAGACGATGCGCCGAACCGTCGCCAGGCCGATGCCCAACCCGGGAAACTCGTCCTGGCGATGCAGGCGCTGGAACGGACGAAACAGCTTGTCCGAATGGGCGGGATTGAAGCCGGCGCCATTGTCGGCGACGCAAATGCGCACCGTGGCACCGTCGCGCTCCGAGAAGATGCGGACTTGCGCGTCTTCGGTGCGGGCGGTGTATTTCATCGCGTTGCCCATCAGGTTGCGCATGACGATTTCGATCATGCGCGGGTCGCCCCAGGCCGACAGCCCGTCCTCGATGGTCCAGGTGACCTTGCGGTCCAAATGGGCCTGGTGCAATTCGCGCTGCATCCAGGCCGCCATGGCGGAAAGATCGACAGTCTCGCGTTGCAGGTCCCCGCGCGAGCAGCGCGACAGCAGCAGCAACCCGTCGATCAAGGCCCCCATGTGGCGGCTGGCGATGACGATCTGGTCGAGATAGACCTTGGAATTGCCATCCAACGTGCTGCCGTAATCCTCGATCAGGGCTTGGCTGAACCCGGTCATCGCCCTGAGCGGCGCCCGCAAATCGTGGGAAACGGCGTAGGTGAAGCTTTCCATTTCCTGGTTGGCGGCGACCAGTTCGGCGGTACGTTCCTCGACGCGGCGTTCCAGGACGGCGGCAAGATGGCGGATTTCGTCCTCGGCCCGCTTGCGCCGGGTGATGTCGCGCACGATCTTGGACCCGCCGGTGATCTTGCCGCGCCCGTCCTTGATCGGCGAAATGGACACCGAAACATCGACCAGACGGCCATCCTTGGTCTTGCGCTGCGTCTCGTAATGTTCCACCGGCTGCCCGTTGGCGATCAGGTTCAGGACGTCCTGCCCCTCGCGCGGACGGTCCTTGGGGCCAAGCATGGTGACGGACTGACCGATCGCCTCGCAGGCAGCATAGCCGAACAGGCGTTCGGCACCGCCGTTCCAACTGGTGATCCGCCCGGCCAGATTCATGCCGATGATGGCGTCGTCGGACGACTGAATGATTTCAGCGAGGCCGCGCAACGAATCCGTGCGCCGCTCGACGACGAAGGTCAGGAACAACACCCCCCCGGCCAGAACCAGGATGGTGACCACGCCTTGCGCCATTTGCTGGCGCCATTCCTGCAGCGCGATGGGCACCGGCAGGGTCGATATCGCCACCAAGGGGTAATTGTCCATGGCGCGATAGGCGATCACCCGCTGGCGGCCGGTGACGATGTCCGGCGCGTCGACGACCCCGGCCGACGCCGCCGGCAGATGCTGGCGAAAGATCGGACTGTCGGCGGCGGAAAGGCCGCGATACTGGGCCTCGTCCGGGAAACGGGCCAGGAATATTCCGTCGCGGCGCAACAGCGATGCGCTGGCATCTTGCTGCATCGCGAAGCCCCCCAGGACCTTTCCGAAATAGACCGGGTTGATTCCGGCCGCCACCAGGCCGCCAAAGGCGCCATTCCGGCCCGGCAGCGGCCGCGACAAAGGAATGACGTGCCGGCCCATCGCCCGGCTGACCACCGGGGCGGCGATATGCAGGGACTGATCGGCCCAATGATCGCGCTGGTGCAGGAAATATTCCCGGTCGGACACGTCCAGCACCTGCGCCGTGGTCGAGCGGGCGTTGATGATTTCCGAAACGGTTCGCCCATCGGGACCGACAATGATCAGATCGTGGATTTCCGGGAAGGCCACCAGCCGCGCCTGGATATAGCTGACCGCTTGCGGGTTGGGCCAATGGTCAAGGTCGATGGACTTGGCGGCATCCTGCAAAAGACCGTCGATGGCGCGCACGCTGCCCTCGATCCCGACGCTGGCGGCGTTGGCCAGCGTCGCCATCTGGCGGTGGACCAGATCCTGCTGGGCCCGGTAGCTGCCATAGACATCCCAGCCGGTGGCCACGGCGATCAAGCCGATCAACGCCAGCGCATAGGCCAGCATCGGGCGTCGAATCACGTCGCGACGAAGGGGAGGGTGAGGCAGGTCTTTACTCACGGACGGCACAGGATGAGAAAGAGGACGGGGCGCGCCAGAAAGGTACATGGTTTTTCCCCGAGGACGTACATTTATCCAAACCTCACCGGGCTTTTTACATCCATTGGGCGACCTCTCAAAGGCCGCAGCCAGCAGGCCGCGCGCAGCCTAATACTAACGCCAGGCGGCACATTGGCAAATGGCATTAAAACCGCTGATTGGGCAAATCGAAGGTGTGGACCTAGCCCGAGTTCGCCACGGCCAACCAACAGAAACGGCGCCGACCAAGGCCGGCGCCGCGACTTGCATCCGATTGGTCAGTAGACGTAATTGAGTACGCTGCCTGGGCGCACCGCGCCTGGGGTGGTCACCCGCATATTGCGCTCGTAAGTGCCGACTCCGCGCATCACCATGCCAAGGAAACTGCCGTCGCCAGCCCCGCCATTGATCACCTCATCCACTTCCTCGGCCTTGAAGGCGTTGGTGGCGCGGATGATGAACGGCGTGGCCTGCTGCTCGGGCTCACGGCGATCCTCGGTCCCGAACTGCATTTCCTCTTCATAGCGGAGCAGACGGTTGTCGTTGATCCCGATCTGCGGCGAGAAGACGGCACTTTCGAGCGGGGCACCATGCGAAGTCGCGACATTGCGACCGCCGGAGGCCGGGCGGGCTGTTGCCGCCGCTGCCATTCCGGGCGATCCCATCGCCGAGACTTTGTTGGTACCGAGAGCCATAATTACACCAAGGCTAGATTAACTCGATAATAACTATATGGCAGCGCCCGAAAAAAGGCCAGCGGATTCCGAAAAATTTACATTGGTTTCAATGACCATACCCCGTTCTCGCGGTTGCAAAATCGTCATGCCGCGCCGCCCTTGCGCGGGGGTATAGTCGGTGATCATCCGCGTGGGGAAGACATCGCCATGAACGAGATCCGCCCGCAACCGACGGCCGCGAACAATCCGCAGCCCGAATCGTTCCGTCCACCCTTCCCGGTGTTCACCGAAAGCACCGACCGCCTGATGCATGCGGTGCAGGGCCGCTTCACCATGGCGCTGTCGCCGGCCTCGCTGGGGCTGGCCTATCTGGACTGGCTTGTCCACCTGATGAACTCGCCCGGCAAGATGGGCGAGCTGGCCCAGAACGCCGCCGCCAAGGCGCTGCCCCTGATGCGCTATGCCGCCGCCTCGGCCGCCGGTCAGACCGATCCCGACCCGTTCGTGCCGCTGGCCCAGGATTCCCGCTTCGCCAGTGCCGAATGGCAGAAATACCCCTACAACGTCCTCAGCCAGGCGTTCCTTTACACCGAGCAATGGTGGCACTACGCCACCACCAACATCCGGGGCGTCAGCCGCCACCGTCAGCAGGTGGTGGAATTCGCCGCCCGTCAGCTGCTCGACGTGTTCTCGCCGGCCAATTTCCCGCTGACCAATCCCGACGTGCTGAAGGTGACGCTGGAACAAGGCGGCCAGAACCTGGCGCGCGGCTGGCAGAATTACTGCGACGACCTGTTGCGCCAGGCGACCGGGCGCGATTACGCCCCCGACCCGCGCTACACCCCCGGCCAGGGTGTGGCCTGCACGCCCGGCAAGGTGGTCTATCGCAACAAGCTGATCGAGTTGATCCAGTATGCGCCGACCACCGAGACGGTCCATCCCGAGCCGATCCTGATCGTGCCGGCCTGGATCATGAAATATTACATCCTCGATTTGTCGCCGGCCAATTCCATGGTCCGCTGGCTGGTCGGCCAGGGCCACACGGTGTTCATGATCTCGTGGAAGAACCCCACCGCCGAGGATCGCGACCTGGGCATGAGCGACTATCGCCGCCTAGGGATCATGGCCGCGCTGGACGCCATCAACGCCATCGTGCCCGAGACCAAGGTCCACGCCACCGGCTATTGCCTGGGCGGCACGCTGCTGTCGATCGCGGCGTCGGAAATGTCCAGAGACGGCGACGACCGCCTGGCCTCGGTGACCCTGCTGGCCGCCCAGACCGATTTCGAGGATGCCGGCGAGATCATGCTGTTCATCGACGAAAGCCAGGTCGCCTATCTGGAAGACGTGATGTGGGACCAGGGTTTCCTGGACACCAAGCAGATGGCCGGCGCCTTCCAGCTGCTTCGCTCCAACGATCTGGTGTGGTCTCGGATGGTGCGCCACTACTTCCTGGGCGAGGCCGATCACGGCAACGATCTGATGGCGTGGAACGCCGACGCCACCCGCATGCCGTACCGCATGCACAGCGAATATCTGCGCCGCCTGTTCCTCGACAACAGCCTGGCCAAGGGCCGCTTCAACGTCGATGGCCGCCCCATCGCCCTGACCGACATCCGCGCGCCGATCTGCGCCGTCGGCACCACCAAGGACCATGTCGCGCCGTGGAAGTCGGTCTACAAGATCGGCATCCTGACCGACACCGACGTCACCTTCATCCTGTGCTCGGGCGGCCACAATGCCGGCATCGTCTCGGAACCCGGCCACAAGGGCCGCAGCTTCCAGATATCGACCCAGGCCGACGCCGACAAATATGTCGATCCCGACACCTGGGTCCTGGTGACGCCGGTTCAGCAAGGTTCGTGGTGGAGCGCCTGGAGCGCCTGGTTGGCCGAGCGTTCCGGCGCCCGGGTCGCACCGCCGCCCCTGGGAACCAAGGACTACCCGCCGCTGACCGAGGCGCCGGGATCCTATGTGCTGATGGGGTAAGCCTCATAGGCGTTAACATAGCGCACACACTTGGCGTTTTCGCTTTCTTGGGGTGTCGGCGAGGCGTACAGCGAGGCTGGT
>NZ_LWQU01000149.1 GCF_001650635.1 Magnetospirillum moscoviense
GGGGGCATGATGGATGAGTCATTCCATCTTGAATCACGCTCACGCCCGCCTGTCCAGGCTATGTTAACGCCTATGGGACTTGCCCTAACCCTTGGCGAAGAAGGCCTTCAGCCGGCTCATCGCCTCGTCGATGGCCTGGTCGGTCTTGGCGAAGCAGAAGCGGGCGTAATGGTCGGGACCGTTGCCGTCGAAGAAGGCCGAGACCGGGATGGCGGCAACGCCGGCCTGCTCGGTGATGGTCCGGCAGAAATCGCGGTCGTCGCCGGCAAAGCCCAATGGCCGGAAATCGGCCGACAGGAAATAGCTGCCGAAACAGGGAAGCGGGGCCAGCCCGGCCGCCTTCAGCCCGGCCGCCAGGCGGTCGCGCCGTGCCGTCAGGACCGCCGGCAGGCTGTCGATATAGTCGCCGGCATCGTCCAGCCCGCGCGCCACCGCCGCCTGAAGGGTCGGCGAGGTGGTGAAGGTCAGGAATTGGTGGGCCTTGGCGATCGGGGCCAGCAACGGCGCCTCGGCCACCACCCAGCCGACCTTCCAGCCGGTCAGCGAAAAAATCTTGCCGGCCGAGCCGACCTTGGCGCAGCGGGCGCGCATGCCGGGCAGGCTCATCAGCGGAATGTGGGCGTGGCCGTCATAGCTGAGGTGCTCGTAGACCTCGTCGCACACCGCCAGGGAATCGTGGGCTTCCAACAGACCGGCCAGGAAGGCCAGGTCGTCGGCGTTCCACACCTTGCCGCACGGATTGGTCGGGCTGTTCAGCACCACCAGCTTGGTCTTCGGCCCGAACATCGCCGCCAGCGCCTCGCGGTCGATGCCCCAGTCGGGCGGCAACAGGCGCACCAGCCGGGGCACGCCGCCGGCCCGGCGGATGATCGGCAGGTAGGAATCGTACAAGGGCTCGAACAAGATCACCTCGTCGCCCGGCTCTATCAGGCCGAACAGGCAGGCGGCCAGCGCCTCGGTGGCGCCCGAGGTCACCATCACCTCGTCCGGCCGCACCGCATTCTTCCAATAGCGGCATTCGTGGGCGGCCACCGCCTCGCGCAAGGCGGGGGTGCCCATCATCGACGGATATTGGTGCGGCCCGGCCAAGGCGGCATCGGCCAGGGCGGAGATCAGCGCCGGCGGCTCCAGCCCCTCGGGGAAGCCTTGGCCCAGATTGACGGCGCCATGGGCCTGGGCCAGACGCGACATGGTCTCGAAAATGGTGGTGCCGCAGGCGGCGAAGACGGAATTGGCGCGGGCCACGCTGACTTGCTCCGGCGAAAAGGCGGGGGCTCCTATCTACCACGGAACAGGCAGAACGTCAGCGTCGGCGAATTGCCCAAGCTTTGGGCTTTGCTGCCGAAAAAAACGGCAGCTTCCCAGGGATTGCGCCAATGTTCCCTTTGTTTTCCCGGTGGATGAAGTGGCACAAGGCGTGCTACATGTCGTGCCGCGCCAAGCGCTGGTTCCACGTTATCCGAGAGACCCGGTCCATGAAGAAGATCGAAGCGATCATCAAGCCGTTCAAGCTCGATGAAGTGAAGGAAGCCCTGCATGAAGTCGGACTCCAGGGTCTGACCGTGACCGAGGCCAAGGGCTTCGGCCGCCAAAAGGGCCATACCGAATTGTACCGTGGCGCCGAATACGTGGTCGACTTCCTGCCGAAGGTGAAGATCGAGCTGGTGATCGAGGACAACCTCGTCGAACGTGCGGTCGAAGCCATTCAGCAGGCGGCCCACACGGGGCGCATCGGCGACGGCAAGATCTTCATTTCCACCGTCGAGGAAGCGATCCGCATCCGCACCGGTGAACGCGGCAGCGACGCCATCTAGTCCTGCCCACGACGATTTCAAATACGTTTTTTCCACCACATCCAAACTCAGGAACTTTGACCATGGCTGACGAAGTCAAGAAAGTCCTCGAACTGATCAAGGAACACGACGTTAAGTACGTCGATTTCCGCTTTACGGACCCGCGCGGCAAGTGGCAGCACACCGCTCAGCACGTCTCGACCATCGACGAGGAAATGCTGACCGAAGGCATCATGTTCGACGGCTCGTCGATCGCCGGCTGGAAGAGCATCAACGAATCCGACATGATCCTGATGCCGGACTGCTCGTCGGCGATGATGGACCCCTTCGCCGCCCAGGCCCAGCTGATCATCAATTGCGACATCGTCGAGCCGGCCACCGGCCAGCTGTATGACCGCGACCCCCGCTCGATCGCCAAGCGCGCCGAAGCCTATGTGAAGTCGTCGGGCGTGGGCGATGCCACCTATTTCGGCCCGGAAGCCGAATTCTTCGTGTTCGACGACGTCAAGTTCAAGACCGGCATGAATGTCGGCTATTACGAGCTGTCGTCGGAAGATGGCTGCGAAGCCTCGGGCAAGGAATTCTCGGAAGGCAATCTGGGCCACCGCCCGGGCGTCAAGGGCGGCTATTTCCCGGTTCCGCCGGTGGACTCGGCCGTCGACATGCGCGCCGAAATGCTGACCATCATGGGTGAGATGGGCCTGCCGATCGAGAAGCACCACCACGAAGTGGCCGCTTCGCAGCACGAGTTGGGCATCAAGTTCGGCAGCCTGATCGAGGCCGCCGACAACATCCAGACCTACAAGTACGTCGTGCACAACGTCGCCGCCTCGTACGGCAAGACCGCGACCTTCATGCCGAAGCCGATCTATGGCGACAACGGCTCGGGCATGCACGTCCACCAGTCGATCTGGAAGGCCGGCAAGCCGCTGTTCGCCGGTTCGGGCTATGCCGACCTGTCGGACATGGCTCTGTACTACATCGGCGGCATCATCAAGCACGCCAAGGCCATCAACGCCTTCACCAACCCGCTGACCAACAGCTACAAGCGCCTGATCCCCGGCTTCGAAGCCCCGGTGCTGCTGGCCTACTCGGCCCGCAACCGCTCGGCCTCGTGCCGCATCCCCTACTCGGCCTCGCCGAAGGGCAAGCGCGTCGAGGTCCGCTTCCCCGATCCGGGCGCGAACCCCTACCTGGCCTTCTCGGCCATGCTGATGGCCGGTCTGGACGGTATCGCCAACAAGATCCACCCCGGCGATCCGATGGACAAGAACCTGTATGACCTGCCTCCGGAAGAGCTGAGCCAGGTCCCGACCGTGTGCGGCAGCCTGCGTGAGGCCCTCGAGGCCCTGCGCGCCGACAACGACTTCCTGTGCAAGGGCGACGTGTTCTCGAAGGACTTCATCGAGAGCTACATCGAGCTGAAGTACGAAGAAGTCTATCGCTTCGAGCACACCCCGCATCCGGTCGAGTTCGACATGTACTACTCGGTCTAATCCGAGCGTCGAACAAAATCGCTACGGGAACCCCCGCCAGGAAACTGGCGGGGGTTTTCGTTTTCATGAACAGCACCCCAAAACACAAGTAATCAACAGAGAACGAAACCATCGGGTGTCAGCCCGATACAGAGCTTGTATTTATAATTCTGAATATGTATATGATCGCCGTCGGGATATCGGGGCCGGGGATTGGTTGAAGATGGGGAACGAGGTGGGGACGGCCGAACGGCGAAAGCGCAAGGTCCAGTTTTCCGACAATGCCATCGTCACCCTGGAGGTAACCGACCAGTTCGCCGCCCGCTGCCGCTTCGGCACCGTCGAGGAGGCCAACAGCGCCGCCGCCCGCTTCCTGGGCGTGACCAAGCTCGAGGGCCTGCTGGGCCGGTCGCTCTTGGACTTCATCGCCGACGACTACCGCCCGGTGATCCAGGAATTGCTGGACCTGCACGTGGTCGAGCTGGACCCCATCCCGCTGATGATCCACACCCCCGACGGCAAATCGCGCGAGGCCGAGATCAAGATCCATCCGGCCCGTGAATTGGGCGACGGATCGTCGATCGTCACCTTGCGCGATCTGGCGGCGCAAACCCGGGCGGCGATGCAGGCCCGGCGCATGGACGCGCTGTTCCGCAGCCTGGTCGACAACGCCATGCACATGATCTGCCGCTGCCATGGCGAGCGGGTGGTCTATATCAACAGCGCCGGCCGCGCCCTGATCGGACTGCCGCCCGACGAGGGCGAGGCCAGTTGGCCGATCTGGACTTTCTTCGACGAGCCTTATCGCAGCCTGTTCCACGAGGATTTGTCCGCCCTGCTGGACGAAACCGGCATCGTGCCGGTGCGGTTCCGCCGCATCGACGGCAGCGCCATCGACGTGCAGGTGCGCATCACCCGCCTGCCCGACGAGGACAACGACATCGAGTTCATGCTGGAAGCGCGCGACATCACCGGCCAGAACAAGGCGGTGTCGGCCCTTAGGGCGATGAACGACACGCTGGAACGCCGCGTCGTCGAGCGCACCTCGGAACTCAACATCCAGAAGGGCTTCCTGGAACGCCTGCTGACCGCCATGCCCAATCCGGTGTGGTGGAAGGGCCTGGACGGCCGCTATCTCGGCTTCAACAACGCCTTCGCGACGTTGCTGAACGCCGACCCCGACACCTGGATCGGCCGCTCGGTCGAGGATGTCGCCCCCGGCGACCATGTCGCCCTGTCGAAGACGCGTGACGAACAGGCCCTGAACGGGCCGCCGATCGCCTATGAGATGGAGTTGCAGGCCAAAGACGGCAAGCGGCAGTTCCTGGTCAACAAGACCGCCTGGCTGAACGAACGCAAGCAACCGGCCGGCCTGATCGGGGTGATGATCGATATCTCACGCCAGAAGGACCTGGAAAACGAGTTGCGTCGCCTGGCGACCACCGACGCCCTGACCGGTACCTTCAACCGCCGCCATTTCATGGAGCAGGCGGCGGAAATGGTCGCCGTCGCCCGACGCCACCATCGCGCCGCTTCGGTGATGATGCTCGACATCGACCATTTCAAACGCATCAACGACACCTTTGGCCATCCGGTCGGCGACCTGGCCATCAAGGCGCTGGCCAACACCTGCATGGGCGCGCTGCGCGGGTCCGACATCCTGGGCCGCCTGGGCGGCGAGGAATTCGCCATCTGCCTGCCGGAAACCGACCTGACCGGCTGCCGCATCCTGGCCGAGCGCATGCGCGAGGCGGTGGCCGCCATCTGCGTCGAGGCCGACGGCCACCAGGTCCGCTTCACCGCCTCGATCGGCATCGCCGGCCTGGAAGAGCCCGATCATTCGGTCGATATCGTGCTGGCCCGCGCCGACCAGGCCTTGTACCGGGCCAAGAATGGCGGCCGCAACCGCGTGGTCGCCGACCGCGACGCCTGATCGGCGTTACAACACACCCATCGAGTCATCAAACCGTCTGTTGCGATGCAACATGAGGGTCGCGACAATGCCGCATCACAACCGCTCGAGGAGATGCGTCATGACCCACATGATCCCGGAATTGCGTGAACTGGGCGAGCATCTGGAAGCCGAGGCCGAGGGCCGACCGTTCGACCGTCGCCGCGCCCATGTCCTGGCCCATCGCATCGCCGAGCGTCACCCGGACATCCGCAAGACCATGAACCTGCTGGTCGAACGGCTGGGCGAGGAACGGGTTTAGCTCAGGCCGAACGAACAAGTTCCAGCAGGGGCTCGAAGGCATACAGTGCCGGCCGGCGGCCAGAGGCGGGACTGACCGTCTTCAGCAGGCTGGCGTCGCTGAGCGCCCGAGCGAAACGTTGCGCCGTGGCCTCCGGTATCCCCGACTTGCGGGTAAAGTCACTGTTGCGAAAGACCGGGCGGGAAAACAGGAAGTCCAGTGCCTTGGTGCTCCATTGCGACGACAGCGTTTCGCGGAACCTGTCCTTCATGTCTTCGTAAAGATCGCTGATCTCCTCGGCTTTTGCCAAGTTCCGCTGCGCTTGGGCGTCCAAGCCCCCCAGAAAGAACTCGACCCAGTCGGTCCAAGCGCCAACCCGCGACACTTCCCGCATGCGGTCGATATATTCGTCGCGGTTCTCTTCGAAGAAGGCGCTGACATAGAAATGTGGCGCCGTAATCACCCGTTGATTCCATAGCATCAGGGTGATCAGCATCCGCCCGATTCGGCCGTTACCGTCCTTGAACGGATGGAGTGCCTCGAATTCCAGATGAGCCAACGCCGTCCTGATCAGGATTTCCTGCTCGTCATCGGCCATGTGGCCAACCAACGTCTCCATTCCATCAATCAGGCGCTCGGGGCTGACCGGGATGAAGATAACCTTCCTGCGCCCCCGATCGGCGATGTAATTCTGCTCGGTCTTGTAATGACCGGGTGCCATCCGGGCTCCGCGCCCGAACCCCAGCAGCTCGGCATGGGCGCTGCGGATCAACCATTCCGACAAGGGCGCGCCATCTTCCATCCGCCGCTGCGCGTTGCGCATGGCGCGGCCGTACAGCGCCACCTCGATGACATCGTCACGCACGCGCCGCCCAGATGCATCGCCGGCCTCGGCATGGTCGGCCTCGTACTGCAGGACCTCGTCCAAAGTGCTGACGGTCCCTTCCATGCGCGACGAGACCACCGCCTCTTGGCTCCGCAACGGCGCCAGAAGGATTTCGCTGTTGTGCATGCCCTTCAGCATCTGATCGTAGCGGGCCAGCGACGCGGCGGCCCGTGTCAGGGGCTTGATCAGACGAGCCGCGTCAAGGGAGGCCGGCGGGAAATGTCCGTAATGGTACTGAACCGCCTCGCTGAAATCGAGCTGCCGATCCATCACTCGCCTCCTGCACGAACATCGAGCGCCTCTCTATGCGCAACACAGGGGCGCACGGAGGTTTGTCGTTAACAAATGAGGCTTTTATGCGAAGCAAGGCCCGTTGTCCAGAACGGACACGCGCCAACCAGCTTTGTGTCGCATGAAAGTCGCATTTGCGCGACACAATCTCTTTCTGACTGAATCAGTGCACATCAAACCAGCTTGTGTCGCGCGAAACGCCATTTTTGACGGACAAACCCTACTCGGGATGCAACAACGCCTTCCTGAGCCTTCTCACCCCCAGCACCACCGCGCCGATGATCACCGGCAGCGACACCAGGGCGGCGATGTCGGGGTCCAGCGGAACCCCGGCCCCCTTCAGGCCCTTGGCGGCGTAAAGCACCAGCCCCAGCAGGTAGTACGAGATCGCCACCACCGACAGACCCTCGACGGTTTCCTGCAGCCTGAGCTGCATGTGGGCGCGGTGGTTCATCGACTTCAAAAGATCGCGGTTCTTTTCTTCCAGCGCGATATCGACCCGGGTGCGCAAAAGGTCGCCGGCCCGGCCGGCCCTGACCGACAACAGCTCGCGCCGCTCGGCAGCCGATTCGCAGGTCTTCATCGCAGGCGCCAGGCGGCGATCCATGAACTCGCCCAGGGTCTGGATGCCGGGGATGCGGTCCTCGCGCAATTCGGCGATGCGCTGCATGACGATGGCGTGATAGGCCCGGGCGGCGGCCAGCCGGAAGCCCGAGGCGGCGTCCAGCCGTTCGGCCTCGGCCGCCACCGCCGTCAGCCGGTCCAGCAATTCGCGGTCATTTTGCATGATGGCGGGATCGGCCAGTTCGGTGACGATGTCGGCCAGTTGGCGATCCATGCGCGCCACCTCGCCGTGGATGCGCCGGGCCTCGGGGAAGGCCAGCAGCGCCATCATGCGATAGGTCTCGATCTCCAGCAGCCGTTGCATCACCCGGCCGGTCTGGCCCCGGGTCAAGGAGCGGTCCTGGACCAGGATGCGGCCGAAACCATCGGCATGCAGGCGCAGGTCGGTCCACGCCTCGGCGGCGCCGCCCAGCACCATGGAACCGATCAGCGCGTTGCCGTCGAAGCGAGCGGCCAGCTCGTCCCCGGCCAGCCGGCCCGACGACATCGCGATATGCACCGCCGAGATGGCCGCGCCCGGCATCCGCTCCAGCCAATCGGACGCCACCAGATCCAGGGCCGAGGCGGCGAACGGCTCGTCGAACGGGTCGAAGCGCAGGAAGGTGTAGGTGGAAAACTCGGTGTGGCGTTCCCAGCGCAGGCGCAGCCCGCCCAGGTCGCGGGCGAAATAGGTCGCGCCCTCGCCCGGCGGCTCGGCGCCGTGGCTTTGCAGAAGTTCGGCCAGATAGGCGCGCTCGACGCCCTCGCCCAGACCGTCGTGCAAGATGGCCAGGTGGCTGGCCCGCACCGGCGCGGCCAGCTGTTCATAGGGGCGCGCGTGCACCTCGCCGGCCAGGGGGCGGCGCAGCGGATGCTCGCTGGCGACCAGCGATCGTGTTTCGGCCATTGCCCACCTCGTCGCAAACAACCACATTGGTGTACAGTACCCCGTCCCGCCTGCCAAGGAGCCCAAATGCCGCACGAGTCCCAAGCCCAAGAGCTGTTCTTCACCCGTGCCGGCATGGACAAGGACAATGTCGCCGCCATCGTCGCCGACGCCCTGGCCGGCACCGACGACGGCGAGCTGTTCCTGGAATACCGTCAGTCGGAAAGCGTGCTGATGGACGACCGCCAGATCAAGTCGGCCAATTTCGACACCACCCAAGGGTTCGGCCTGCGCTCGGTGGTCGGCGAGGCGCACGGCTACGCCCACGGCTCGGTCTTGTCGGAGGAGGCGATCCGCCGGGGTGCCACGACGGTCAAGGCGGTGCGCGGCAACCATTCCGGCACCATGGCCTTAGCACCCGTCGGCACCAATGCCAGCCTTTACACCGATATCAATCCGCTGGTCCTGGTGCCCTTCGAGGCCAAGGTCAAGCTGCTGGAGGAGATCGATGCCTATGCCCGGCGCGAGCCCCGGATCAAGCAGGTTTCGGCCTCGCTGTCCGGATCGTGGCAGGCGGTGTTCATCCAGCGCGCCGACGGCAGCCATGCCGCCGACATCCGCCCGTTGGTGCGCCTGAGCGTGTCGGTGGTGCTGGCCGAGGGCGACCGCATGGAAACCGGCGGCCACGGCATCGGCGGCCGCGTCACCTATGACGGCATGATGGACGAAATGGCCTGGCGCCATTGCGTCGACGAGGCGATCCGCCAGGCCTCGGTCAATCTGGCCTCGATCCCGGCCCCGGCCGGCGAGATGAGCGTGGTGCTGGGGCCGGGCTGGCCCGGCGTCATGCTGCACGAAGCGGTCGGCCATGGCCTGGAAGGCGACTTCAACCGCAAGGGGACCTCGGCCTTTTCCGGCAAGATCGGCCAGCGGGTGGCGGCAAAGGGCGTCACCGTCGTCGATGACGGCACCCTGCCCGACCGCCGCGGCTCGATCACCATCGACGACGAGGGCACCGCCTCGGGCCGCACCGTGCTGATCGAGGACGGCATCCTGGTCGGCTATCTGCAAGACCGCCTGAACGCCCGTCTGACCGGGGTGAAGGCCACCGGCAACGGCAGGCGCCAATCCTATGCCCACGCGCCGATCCCGCGCATGACCAACACCTTCATGGAAGCGGGTACCTTGGACCCGGCCGAGATTCTGGCTTCGGTCGAGAAGGGCATCTATGCCGTCAATTTCGGCGGCGGCCAGGTGGACATCACCTCGGGCAAGTTCGTGTTCGCCGCCACCGAGGCCTATCTGATCGAGAACGGCAAGATCGGCGCCCCGGTCAAGGGCGCCACCCTGATCGGCAACGGCCCCGACGCCCTGACGCGGGTCACCATGATCGGCAACGACCTGCAGATCGATCCCGGCATCGGCACCTGCGGCAAGGACGGCCAGGGCGTGCCGGTCGGCGTCGGCCAGCCGACGCTTCGGCTCGACGGCCTGACCGTCGGCGGAACGGCGGTTTAAAGCACTTTCCGATCTGACCGGGTCAGATCGGAAAGTGCGACACGCCCGCGCGGCGATTGAGCGGGCCCGGAACGGGCCGTACAGACAAAGCCTAGCGCGACTTGATCGGCACCGGGAAGACCGGCGTCGGCGCGGGTGCCGTGCCGGGCTCGGGCTTGGCAATCGGTTTGACCTCGGGCTTAGGTTCTGGCTGGGGCTCGATCTTCGGCTCGGGCTTGATCGCCGCCGCCTTTGCCGGCGCCGCTTTAGCCACCGCCTTCGGCTCGACCCTTGGCGGCAGCTTGGCCTTGCCGGGCAAATCCCTGGGCGCCAAATCGATCACCAGACGGTTGCCCTTGCCGTCGGCCTGGTCGGGCGGCAGCGCGAACTTGTATTCCACCCGCGCCGGCGCGTTGGTGTAGATCACCAACAGCCCCTTCTTCATGCCCCGCTTGACGAAATCGTAGCGCGCCACCAGCCCGTGCGGCTTCAGGCGGTGGCGGTTGGCCTCCCAGTCGACCGAGGGGATGCCGACCATCACCCGCCGTCCGTCATCGGTGACGTTGGTGAAGAACTTGCTGATTTCGCTGACATCCAGCACCACCCGGGTCAGGTCGGGATGGGTCCCGGTGCGGGTGTTTTGCGTCTCGGTCTTGGCCGCGCGGTCGGCCGCCGCCGCCGGCCAAGCCAGCAGCAACCCCGCAAGAATCAGTCCGACCGGCCGAATCATTGGTCACCCCACAGATACAAACCATCCACCTAACCATACCTCTGGTTGCCAGGCTTGTCATGGCCCTGCAATGGGGCCTATCGTGGGGCCGCCTTGACAACCCAATCGCGGACGGGACACCAGGCCGGCATGAGCGGTCATAAGGAAAAGAGCGTCGCCGAAGCCTTCGCCGAGGCGATGAACGCCTACCAGAACGGCAACGGCGCCGAGGCCCGACGGCTGGCCAAACGCATCGCCGACCACCACCCCACCTTCGGCGGCGCCCATTACCTGCTGGGCCTGTTGTCGCTGGACCGCGCCCAGGGCAAGCAGGCGGCCGGCCATCTGGCCAAGGCCATCACCATCACGCCGCGCCAGCCGGTGCTGCACATGGCCATGGGCCGCGCCCTGGAACTGACCGGCGACGTCGCCGAGGCCTGCCTGCATTTCCGCACCGTGCTGGGCCTGATGCCCCACCATGCCGAGGCCCATGCCCGCTTGGGCAACGGCCTGCGCCTGTTGGGCAAGCGCGACGAGGCGATGGCGCAATGCCGCGAGGCGGTGGCGCAGGATCCCGCCCACGCCGACGCATGGAACTGCCTGGCCGGCCTGCTGCAGGAAGCCGGCCAGCCGGCCGAGGCCGCCGAGGCCGCCCGCAAGGCCCTGGCGCTCAGGCCCGACTGGCCGGCGGCCCTGAACAATTACGGCGTGGCGCTCAAGGAACTGGGCCGACTGACCGAGGCGGCGGTGATCCTGGAAGGCGCGGTCGAGCTGCGCCCCAGCCATGCCGGCGCGCGCGCCAACCTGGCTGCCGTCTACCGCGCCCTCGACCGTCTGGCCGACGCCCGCTCCCAAGCCGAGGCCGGCACCCGCGCCGACCCGCGCCACGCCGAATCCTGGATGGAACTGGGACTGGTCCGCCAGGCGCTTAAGCATTCCGACGGCGCCGCCGCCGCCTTCGAACGGGCCGTCGCCGCCAAGCCGGACTTGGCCAAGGCGTGGTTCTGCCTGGGCGAGGCCCGCCGTCAGCAGAACAAACCCGACCTCGCCCGCAAGGCCTATGGCCGCTATCTCGTGCTGGACCCGGCCGACCATTGCGGCGCGGCCCTGGGCCTGGCGCTGGCCGGCGGCACCAATGCGCCGGCCAAGCCCCCCGAGGCCTATGTCCGCAGGCTGTTCGACGATTACGCCGAACGTTTCGACGATTCCCTGGTCGGCAAGCTGGAATACCGCGCCCCCACCGTGCTGGGCCAGGCCCTGGCCGAGGTGCTGGGCCCGGTGTCGGGTCTGGACGTGGTCGATATCGGCTGCGGCACCGGCCTGGCGGCACCGGTGTTGAAGCCCCTGGCCGGCCGCCTGGACGGCGTCGATCTGTCGCCGGCGATGATCGCCAAGGCTGCCGAGCGCGGCCTTTACGACCATCTGGAAACCGGCGACGTCGTAGCATATCTGGAGGCCCGCCCCGGCTCGGTCGATCTGGTGGCGGCCGCCGACGTGCTGGTCTATCTGGGCGACCTGGAACCAATCTTCGTCGCCGCCGCCAAGGCCTTGCGCGATGGCGGCACCCTGGCCTTCACCGCCGAGAAGAACGACGAGCGCGCCTGGGTGCTGGGGCCGACCCAGCGCTATGCCCATTCGCCCGCCTATATCCGCGCCCACGCTGAAGCCGCCGGCTTCACCGTCGCCCTGCTGGAAGATGCCGTCACCCGCCACGAGGCCGGCCAGCCGGTTCCCGGCCTGGTCGCGGTGCTGCGGAAAAGCTAACTCGGCAAATCTTGCCGGGTTTTAACCTTCCTTAAAGCTTGCTCGGTTACCCTGACGCTGTGGTCCTTGCGTCTTGCAGGACCCTGTCTGTCCTGACGGCTCTGGGTGAAACCGACGTGAACGCGTTCCTGCAGATGATGCGCGGCCTGGGCCCGATGCGGCTCGCCGCGATTGCCGGTGTCGGCGTCTCGATCCTCGGCTTTTTCATTTATCTGATGAGTCGCGTCGCCGCGCCGCAGATGGAATTGCTGTATGGCGACCTGGAAATGGCCGATTCCAAGGCCATCGTCGAGAAGCTGGCCGCCGAGAAGACCCCGTTCGAGGTCCGGCGTGACGGCCATGAAATCTGGGTGTCGAAGGACAAGAAGAACGAATTGCGGGTGCGCATGGCCGAACAGGCGATGCCGTCCTCGGGCCGGGTCGCCGGCTATGAGCTGTTCGACAAGCAAGACGCGCTGTCGTCGACCAGCTTCCAGCAGAACATCAATTACGTCCGCGCCCTGGAAGGCGAGCTGAGCCGCACCATCCGCGCCATCGACAAGGTCAAGAGCGCCCGCGTCCATCTGGTGCTGCCCAAGCGCGAGGCCTTCTCGCGCGAGGCCAACGAGCCGTCGGCCTCGGTGATCCTGAAAATGGCCGGCACCAACCGGCTGGAACGCGGCCAGGTGATCGCCATCCAGCATCTGATCGCGGCCGCCGTGCCGAAGATGAAGCCGACCCGCATCTCGATCATCGATGACAAGGGCACGCTGCTGGCCAAGGGCTTCGAGAACGACCAGGAGGTCGCCGCCCAGAACGCCGATGAGCTGAAGCTCAACACCGAGAACCGCATGGCCCGCGTCGTCGAGGGCATGCTGGAGCGGTCGTTGGGCCCGGGCCGCGTGCGGGCCGAAGTCAATGTCGAGATGGACCTGAGCCGCGCCGTCACCACCGAAGAGACCTACGACCCGGAAAGCCGCGTCGTGCGCAGCCAGGTCACCGTCAACGAGGATGAAAGCGCGAACGAGGGCGAGCCGCCCAACGTCTCGGTCACCAACAACCTGCCCGACCCCAACGCCAACTCGTCCAGCGCCAACAAATCCTCGTCCAAGGCGTCGAAGACCCAGGAAACCGTCAATTACGAGATTTCCAAGAAGACCAAGAACATCGTGCGCGAGATGGGCGAGATCCGCCGGGTCTCGGCCGCCGTGCTGGTCGATGGCATCTACGACGTCGCCGCCGACGGCAAGAAGACCTATCGCGACCGCACACCCGAGGATGTCGCCAAGCTGGAAGAGCTGGTCAGGAACGCCATCGGCTTCGACCGCAATCGCGGCGACCAGGTCAAGGTGCTGTCGATGCAGTTCGCCGGTGGCGAAGAGCAGTACCAGGCGGAAGAGCCGGGCGAGTTCATCTTCGGCATGCGCCGCGACTTCGTCGAGAAGGTTGCCTCGAACCTGGGCCTGTCCATCGTCGCCATCTTGTTCCTGCTCTTGGTGCTGCGCCCGCTCATCAGCCGGGCCATCGAAAGCATGCAGGGCCAGGTCGGCCCCGACGGCCGCCGCCTGCTGACCGCCGACGGTTCGGGCGTGCCGCAGCTGACCGGCCCCGGCGCCCCGCCGATGCCGGCGCCTGCCCTGGGCGGCGAGGAAGAAGTAATCGCCGACGAACTGATCGACATCGACAAGGTCGAAGGCCGTGTCAAGGCCTCGTCGATCCGAAAGATCGGCGAGATCGTCGAGAAGCACCCGGAAGAGGCTTTGTCCATCATCCGCAACTGGCTGTATCAGGAAGCGTAAAAGGAGCCCCCGCCCATGGCCCGCATGAAAGAGGACTACCGTTCGCTGACCGGCCCGCAAAAGGCGGCGATGCTGATGCTGTCCCTGGGCGAAGAGCATTCGTCCAAGCTGTTCGGCATGATGGACGACGAGGAAATCAAGGAATTGTCGCAGGTGATGGCCAACCTGGGCACGGTGTCTGCCAACCTGATCGAGCGATTGTTCGTCGAATTCGCCGACCAGCTGTCGTCCACCGGCTCGCTGGTCGGCTCGATGGAAAGCACCGAGCGACTGCTGATGAAGTCGCTGGGCAAGGACCGCGTTTCGACCATCATGGAAGAAATCCGCGGTCCGGCCGGCCGCACCATGTGGGACAAGCTGGGCAACGTCAACGAAGCGGTGCTGGCCAACTATCTGAAGAACGAATACCCGCAGACCGTCGCCGTCGTGCTGGCCAAGATCAAGGCCGATCATGGCGCCCGCGTGCTGTCGATCCTGCCGGAAAACTTCGCGATGGAAGTCATCATGCGCATGCTGCGCATGGAGGCGGTGCAGAAGGAAGTGCTGGACGGCGTCGAAAAGACCCTGCGCACCGAATTCATGACCAACCTGGCCCGCACCCAGCGGCGCGACGCCCACGAAATGATGGCCGACATCTTCAACAACCTGGACCGCAACGCGGAAAACCGCTTCATGTCGGCCCTGGAGGAACGCAACCGCGAATCGGCGGAAAAGATCAAGGCGCTGATGTTCACCTTCGAGGATCTGGTCCGCCTGGATGCCGCCGGCGTCCAGACCCTGCTGCGCCAGTGCGAGAAGGACAAGCTGGCCATGGCCCTGAAGGGGGCGTCGGACGCCATCAAGGACCTGTTCTTCAAGAACATGTCCGAACGCGCCGGCAAGATGCTCAAGGACGACATGGAGGCCCTGGGTCCGGTCCGCCTGCGCGACGTCGATCAGGCCCAGGCGATCATCGTGGTCATGGCCAAGGAACTGGCGGCCTCGGGCCAGCTGGTCATCTCGGAAGGCCGCGAAGAAGACGAGCTGGTCTACTAAGCGATGCCTTATCGCAAATACATGTTCGACCTCGATTTCGGCCAGCCGCCGCAGCAGGCGCGCCAGGCCAAGATCGAGGAGGAACAGGCCGCAGCAGCAGCAGCCGCCGAGGAGGAAATCGCCGACGAGCCAGCGGCGCCGATGTTCACCGAGGAAGAGTTGAACATGGTGCGCGAGGCCTCGTTCCAGGAAGGCCGCGAAGCCGGTTTCGCCGAGGCGGCCGAGGCCGATGCCCGCCAGATCGCCCTGGCGGTCACCGCCCTGACCGAACGTATCGACGCCGTGTTCCGCCAGCAGGATGAAGCCAACGATGCCAATGCCCGCGCCGCGGTCCGGGTGGCGATGGCGGTGTTGAAGAAGATGCTGCCGGCGGCCTGCGAGAAGCACGCCTTCGACGAGGTGGCCCGGGTGGTCGAGGACGTCGTCGCCCATATCCTGGACGAGCCGCGCATCATCGTCCGCGTCGCCCAGCCCCTGGTCGAGCCGGTGCGCGAGCGGCTTGAGGCGGCGGCCGAGGGCCAGGGTTTCGAGGGCCGCGTCGTGGTCCAGGCCGATCCCCGCCTGGCCGTCGGCGACGCCCGGGTGGAATGGACCGATGGCGGTGCCGAACGTGACCAGGCCCGCCTGCTGGAAGAGATCGAAGTGACGGTCGAACGGGCGCTGGCGCCGCCCGAACGCCGCGCCGCGGTGGAAGCGGCACACGACGCCGAGATGGGCTCGGTTTGAAGCCCCGGAAATCCGCCTGCGGGTTTCGGGGATAAGCAGGCCAATGATTTTTTGAATTGCGAGGTGATCCTATGGCCGATTTCGAACTGAACGACTTCATCCCGGAAGGCGGCGAGTCGATGTCCGATACCCCGGACATCCCGCGTTCGGCCCGTGACCTGGAAGCGGTCTACGACATTCCCGTTCAGGTGTCGGCGGTGCTGGGCAAGTCCAGCATGCAGGTCAATCAATTGCTGAAGCTGGGTCGCGGCGCGGTGGTCGAACTGGACCGCAAGGTCGGCGAGGCCATCGACATCTATGTCAACAACCGTCTGGTGGCGCGCGGCGAGGTGGTGGTGGTCGAAGACCGCCTGGGCGTGACCATGACGGAAATCATCAAGACCGATCGCAGCTAACCAAGTCCCCGGGGGAGAACAGATCATGCGGTTGCTGATCATTGGCGCGATGGACGGACAGATCGGGGCGGCCAGCAAGATCGCCATGGCCCGCGGCGCCAAGGTGTCCATCGCCGACGACGTCGAGCAGGGCCTGGAGGCGCTGCGCGGCCAAGGGGCCGATCTGGTGATGATCGACGTCCGCCGCGACGTCTCGCGCCTGGTCGAGGCCCTGGAAGTCGAGCGCATCGTCGTGCCGGTCATCGCCTGCGGGATCTCGACCGACGCCTCGGCCGCCGTGCGCGCCATCAAGGCCGGCGCCAAGGAATACATCCCGCTGCCGCCCGACGCCGAGCTGATCGCCGCCGTCCTGGCCGCCGTCACCGCCGAAAACCACGCCATCATCCACAAGGACCCCCGCATGGCCCAGACCATGCGCTTGGCCGAGCAGGTGGCGGGCTCGCACGCCTCGATCCTGATCACCGGCGAGTCGGGCACCGGCAAGGAATTGATGGCCCGCTTCATCCACGACAAGAGCCCCCGCGCCAAGGCCCGCTTCGTCGCCGTCAATTGCGCCGCCATCCCGGAAAACCTGCTGGAATCCGAATTGTTCGGCCACGAGAAGGGCGCCTTCACCGGCGCGGTGGCCCGGCGCATCGGCAAGTTCGAGGAAGCCAGCGGCGGCACGCTGCTGCTGGACGAAATCTCGGAGATGGACATCCGCCTGCAGGCCAAGCTGCTGCGCGCCATCCAGGAGAAGGAAATCGACCGGGTCGGCGGCAGCCAGCCGGTCAAGGTCGATTGCCGCATCGTCGCCACCTCGAACCGCAACCTGGAAGATTACGTCCGCCAGGGCGGCTTTCGCGAAGATCTGTTCTATCGCCTGAACGTCGTCAATCTGGGCCTGCCGTCCTTGCGCGAGCGGCCGCTGGACATTCCGATCCTGTCGGATTTTTTCATCAAGAAATATTCCGAGACCAACGCCATCGCCATTCGCCCGCTGTCGCCCGAGGCCCGCCAAATGCTGATCAAGCATTCGTGGCGCGGCAATGTGCGCGAGCTGGAAAACACCATGCACCGCGCCGTGCTGCTGGCCAGCGGCGCCACCATCGGCCCCGAGGCGATCATCCTGACCGGGGCGCCCTTGGGCGGCCACGATCCGGTGGTGTCGCAGGTGACCCATGCGGCGGCGGCGGTGATGAGCGGCGCCGGCGCCACCCAAGGCCTGGTCGGGCGCACCGTCGCCGACGTCGAGCGCGACCTGATCATCGACACGCTGAGCCATTGCCTGGGCAACCGCACCCATGCGGCGACCATTCTGGGCATTTCCATTCGCACCCTTCGGAACAAACTGAAGCAATATTCCGAAGAAGGAGTCAGCGTTCCGCCGCCGGCCGGCGGTGAAGAACGTGCCAGCCTCTAACGCCGTGGGGATATAACACATGGCCGACGGCGCTCCGTCTCCGGGAAATTTGGCAGCCAACGACACCGCGCAAGCCGCGTGGGGACGCTTCAACAAGGCGTTGCGCCGCGGCGACGTGATCCTGGCCGTCGGCGTGGTCGCGATCATGCTGATGCTGATCCTGCCGCTGCCGTCCTGGCTGTTGGATATGGGTCTGGCGCTGTCGGTGACCGTCAGCGTCTTGATCTTGATGGTCAGCCTGTTCATCGAAAAGCCGCTGCAATTCTCGTCCTTCCCGACGGTGCTGCTGCTGACCACGCTGATCCGATTGTCGCTGAACCTGGCCTCGACCCGCCTGATCCTGGGCCACGGCCACGAAGGCCCGGAAGGGGCCGGCCAGGTCATCGCCGCCTTTGCCAGCTTCATCATGAGCGGCAATTTCGTCATCGGCATCATCGTCTTCATCATCCTGGTGATCGTCAATTTCGTGGTCATCACCAAGGGTTCGGGGCGTATCGCCGAAGTGGCGGCCCGCTTCACCCTGGACGGCTTGCCGGGCAAGCAGATGGCCATCGACGCCGACCTGTCGGCCGGCCTGATCGACGAACAGACCGCCAAGAAGCGCCGCAGCGAATTGGAACAGGAAAGCCAGTTCTTCGGCGCCATGGACGGCGCCTCGAAGTTCGTGCGCGGCGACGCCATCGCCGGCCTGCTGATCACCGGCATCAACATCGTCGCCGGCATGATCATCGGCATGGCCCAGAACAATCTGACCTTCGCCCAGGCCGCCGACATCTATACCAAGCTGACCGTCGGCGACGGTCTGGTCACCCAGGTCCCGGCCCTGCTGGTCTCGGTCGCCGCCGGTATCCTGGTCACCAAGGCCGGCGTCACCGAGACCGTCGACAAGGCACTGGGCGCCCAGCTGGGCGGCTATCCCCGCGCCATGGGCACCGCGGCCGGCCTGATCACCATGATGGCCATCGTCCCGGGCATGCCGTTCCTGCCATTCTTCGTGCTGGGCGGCGGCATGGGCCTGGCGGCCTATTTCATCGACAAGCAGCAGCGCATCAAGGCCGAACGCGAGACCATCGAGGCCGACGAGAAGGCCCGCCAGACCACCCCCGTCGCGGAAGAACCGATCTCGACCGCGCTGCGCATCGACACCGTGCGCCTGGAGCTGGGCTACGGCCTGTTGCAGATGATCAACAATCCCAAGGGCGTCAAGCTGACCGACCAGATCAAGAGCCTGCGCCGGGCCATGGCCTCGGAAGTGGGCTTCGTCATGCCGTCGGTCCGCATCCAGGACAATATGCAGCTGCCGGCCAACGCCTATGTGGTCTACATCAAGGAAGTGGAATCCGGGCGCGGCGACCTGCGCCCCAACCATCTGCTGATCATGGACCCCCGGGGCGACGAGATCACCCTGCCCGGCGAAAAGACCAAGGAGCCGACCTTCGGCCTGCCGGCCATGTGGGTCGAGCCGACCAACCGCGAGGAAGCCCTGTTCCGCGGCTATACCGTCGTCGATCCGCCCACCGTGGTCACCACCCACCTGACCGAGGTGATCAAGGACAACATGGCCGAGATGCTGTCCCATTCCGAGACCCAGAAGCTTCTGGACGAAATGGACAAGGAACATCAGAAGCTGATCGCCGAACTGATCCCGGCCCAGATCACCATCGGCGGCCTGCAGCGCGTGCTGCAGAACCTTCTGACCGAGCGCATCTCGATCCGCGACCTGCCGACCATCCTGGAAGGCGTCGCCGAGGCTTGCGGCCACACCCGCAACGTCACCATGATCACCGAGCATGTGCGCGCCCGCCTGGCCCGCCAGATTTCCGACAACAACACCGGCCCGCAGGGCTTCATCCCACTGATCACCCTGTCGCCGGAATGGGAGCAGGCCTTCGCCGAATCGCTGGTCGGCCAGGGCGAGGAGAAGCAATTGTCGATGCCGCCGTCGCAATTGCAGGACTTCATCACCCGCACGCGGCAAAGCTTCGAACGCTTCGCCATGCAGGGCGAGACGCCGGTGCTGCTGACCAGCCCGATGGTCCGGCCCTATGTGCGCTCGATCATCGAACGCTTCCGCCCGGTGACCGTGGTGATGAGCCAGGCGGAAATTCACCCCAAGGCAAAGATCAAGACCATGGGTCAAATATGATCGGGGGGGCAAATATGATGCTCGGATTGGGTCGAGCCCCGGTGCCCGTCATTCCCGCGAAAGCGGGAATCCAGGGGAACGAGAGGTGGCGGGACCGGCTACCCCTGGATGCCCGCCTGCGCGGGCATGACGATGAACGCGCTTTGGCCGAAGGGGGCACAGACCGATGCGCCTGAAATCCTTCACCGCGCCGACCATGGCCGAGGCGATGGAGATGGTGCGCACCGAACTGGGCGACGAGGCGATCATCGTCTCGACCCAGCGCGCCGCCGGCGCCAAGGGGGTGCGGATCACCGCGGCGCTGGAGCCGGCCGACGCCGATCTGGCGGTGGCCGAATTGTTCGAGGAAAGCGCGCCGTCTTCCTCGGCCGACGCCGTCAAGGCGGCGCTGGAAACCCATGGTTTGCCGCAACGCATGGCCGAACGGCTGGCCAACGCCGCGCGGGCCTCGGACATCGCCGATCCGACGCTGGCCTGCGCCGCCGCCCTGGAAGCCGGCTTCTCGTTCGCCCATCTGCCCGATCACGGCGCGCTGCGCCCGTTCATGATGATCGGCGGCCACGGCTCGGGCAAGTCGATGGCGGTGGCCAAGCTGGCGGCCCGGTCGGTGCTGAAGCAGCGCCATGTCGGCATCATCACCTGCGACAACATCCGGGCCGGCGCCGCCGAGCAATTGGCCGCCTTCACCCGCATCCTGGGCATCGACCTGGTCAAGACCCGGGGGCCGGACAGCCTGCGCCAGGCGGTCGAGACCGTCACCGGCATGTTCGATCTGGTACTGATCGACAGCCCCGGCCTGAACCCGTTTCGCACCTCGGACATGGATTACCTGCAGTCGCTGATCGAGGCCGCCGACATCGAGCCGATCCTGGTGATGGCCGCCGGCGGCGACGCGGCCGAAGCGGCCGAGGCGGCCGAGGCCTTCGCCGCCATCGGCGCCACCCGGCTGTTCACTACCCGGCTTGACACCACCCGCCGGCTGGGCGGCATGCTGGCGGCGGCGGAAGCCGGCCAGCTGGCCCTGTGCGACGTCTCGGCAAGCCCGCATGTCGCCGACGGATTGTCGCCCATTTCCGCCATTTCCCTGGCCCGCCTGCTTCTGCCGCAGGCGCCCGTCCCCCATCCTGATCAACACTTCTGGACCGACGAGGCACCCTTATCATGACCACGGCATCCGAAGCTCCGACCCTGGCCCCTCGCCCGGTTCAACGCGCCAAGGGACGAAACCTCGTCGCGGTGGCGTCCGGCAAGGGCGGAGTCGGCAAGACCTGGTTCTCGATCACCCTGGCCCACGCCATCGCGCGGGCCGGCCGTCGCGTCTTGTTGTTCGACGGTGATCTGGGCCTGGCCAACGTCGATATCCAGCTGGGCCTGATGCCCAAGACCGACCTGGGCAGCGTGGTCGCCGGCCGCCTGACCCTGAACCAGGCCCTGGTCCGCTTCCCCGAGGGCGGCTTCGACATCATCGCCGGGCGCTCGGGCTCGGGCACGCTGGCCAACATCCCGTTGTCGCGCCTGCAATTGCTGGGCGACGATCTGGTGCTGTTGTCCAATTCCTATGACAAGGTGGTGGTCGATCTGGGGGCCGGCGTCGAAAAGACCACCCGCAACTTCGCCACCCAGGCCGGCACCATTTTGGTGGTCACCACCGACGAGCCGACGTCGCTGACCGACGCCTATGCCTTCATCAAGGTCACCCAGATGGAACGGCCCGGCACCGACATGCGCATCGTCGTCAACATGGCCAATTCGACCCGCGAGGGCGAGCGCATCTACAACACCCTTCTGAAGGCCTGCGAAGGCTTCTTGAAGATCAGCCCGCCGCTGGCCGGCGTGATCCGCCGTGATCTCAAGGTGCGCGAAGCCATCCGCAACCAGACGCCGATCCTGATCCGCTCGCCCAATTCCGAGGCCGCCGCCGACGTCGAAGCCATCGTCGAGCGGTTGCTGGCCCAGGCGCGCTAGACCATGTCCAGCGTCGCGCCGCCGCCCGCTCCGCTGCCCGTCACCGGGTCGGCGGTCAGCGGACCGGTGGCGCTGACGGTGACCGGCGGCCAGATCGCCAGCCAGGCCTTGGGCTCGATGATGGAAGCGGTGGCCCAGGCCCGCGCCGCCAAGGGGGCGATGACCGTCGCCACCCCCGATGGCGTGGTCCAGTTGAAGGCCCTGCCCGGCCAGACCCTGCCGCCGATCCCCGAAGGGGCGCGTCTGCTTTTACAGGTCACCGACCAGGGCGTCACCTTGCTGGCGGTCAACGGCCGCCCGCTGGCCGGCCTGACCCTGCCCGGCAGCGCCCCCCTGGCCGGCGCCCCCTTCGCCGGCCCGCAGACCGCCATGCCCCCCTTCATGGGCGCGGCTACCGGCCAGGCGGGAGCCCCCGGCACGCCGGGTACCCAGACCGGCACCCCCATGGCCGGGCCGCAAGCCGGAATGCCCGCCGCGTCCTTGCCCGGCGCCCCCGCCGGCCTGACCGCCACCATGATCCGCCCGGCCTCGGCCCAGGGGATGGCGCTGGCCGCCGCCGCCCAGCCCGGCACCCTTGACGCCGGCCTGCCGCCCGATCTGCCGGCGGGAACCCGACTGACCGTCCGCATCGCCGGGATCGAGCTGCCGGGTCAGACGCCCAGCCAGACCCTTCCCGCCTCGTCCCAGACCGCTATGGCGCCCGCCGCCGCTTCGCCGGGCCGACCCGGCCAGCCGGCCCAGGCGCCCCAGTCGGCGCCGACCAACCTGCCGGGCGATCCCGCTGTTCTGGCCACCGGCACGGCGCCGCGCCTGTTGAGCGCCACCGTCGTCGCCCACCCGCCCGGCGGCCAGGCAGTGGTGCAGACCCCAGCCGGCACCCTGGCACTGCCGACCGGGTCCGATCTGCCGGTCGGCACGCGGCTGCAACTGGAACTGGCCGGCCAGCCGGAACCGCCGCCGCCCAGCACCACCACCGGCCCAAGCCCGGCACCATCGACGGGCCTGCGCCCGGGGGGCTGGCCGACCCTGGCCGAGACCATGACCACCCTGAATGCAGCCGGCGACCGCCAGGCGCTGGACATGCTGATGCGGTCGCTGCCGCAGGTCGGGCCGCGCCTGGCCGCCAACATCGCGCTGTTCACCGGCGCCATGCGGTCGGGCGACGTCCGCTCGGTCTTGCCCGACGGCACCACCAAGGGCTTGGAAAAGGCCGGCCGCAAGGATCTGGCCGAGCGGTTGAAGGGCGAGCTGGAACAGATGGCGCAAGAGGGCGGCCGGCCGGTGGCGGGCGGCGAATGGACCGGCTTCACCCTGCCGCTTTTGTTCGGCCAGGTGGTCGATCCGGTCCAGCTTTATGTCCGCCGCCGCCAGGGCGAGGACGAAGCCGACCCGGCCAAGGGTGGCGGCGGCGAACGCTTCTTGCTGGATTTCAACCTGTCGCGGCTGGGCCGCATGCAGATGGACGGGCTGGTGCGGCGCGACGACAAATTATTCGACCTGATCATCCGCACCGACCAGCCGCTGCCACCCGAGATGCGCCACGACATCCTAGGCATCTTCACCAACGCGGCCGAATTGGTCGGCACCAAGGGAAGCGTCGCTTTCCAATCGGGCGGCCGCTGGGTCGAGTTGCCGCCCGATGCCCCACCTCCCACCAAAATCATCGCTTAACCCGGCACGGCACTTGCAGCAGACTGAGGGCAACAAGGCCCAATGTCGATGCGGATGACCACCACCTACCCGGACCCCAAAGGCTATTACGCGGTGCTTGGACTGCTCCCCGGAGCGGACCTGGCGGCCATCAAGACTGCCTATCGCAACCGGGCCAAACAGGTGCATCCCGACCGCAATCCGTCCGAGGCTGCACGCCAGGAATTCCAAGCAATCGTCGAGGCTTACCGGGTCTTGAAGGATGTGGTCTACCGCGCCGAATACCATGCCACCGGGGTACCGCCGCTGGTCGATGACGGCGACGATTACCCGGCGACGCCGTTCGCCTGTTCGGCCTGCGGCAAGATCACCGTGCAGCCGCGTTACGTCATCTTCCACCAGGTAAAAAGTTACCTGGTGTGGGCCAAGCGCACCCGGGAAGAGGGCATTTTTTGCCGGGACTGCGCCGATCGGATCGCTGCCCGAAACTCGACGGTCAGTTGGCTGCTGGGCTGGTGGTCTTTCCCCGGCCTGATCCTGACCCCGATCGCACTGGTCCGAAACCTGTTCGGCGGCACCAAGCCCAAGGACCAGAACGCCCGCATGCTGATCCGCCAGGCCCGCGCCTTCCTGGCGCTGGACGAGATCGACCTGGCCCGCGCCCTGACCGAGCAGGCGTCGCGCTTCGCCCGCCTGTCGGTGCATTCCCGCCAGATCGAGCAATTGCGCGCCGAGACCGGCCAGGGCGGCCGGCGCCTGAAGAATCGCTGGGCCTTGTGGAACGGGGGCGTGTTCTTCGCCCAGGCGCTGCCGCTGGTGGCGCTGCCGCTGGTGCTGGGGGTGGGCGCCCTGATCGCCCTGAAGCCGTGGGAGCCGCCGATGGCCGCCCGCGCCGGCATCAGCGTCCAGGCCGCCGAAATCGGCGACATCCGCTATGTCGCCATCGAGGATCTGAAGCTGCGCCAGTCGCCGGTCGATGGCGCCCCGGTCCTGACCCTGCTGGACCGCTTCACCACCGTCCAGGTGGTCGATGTCACCAGCCCGGAATGGGCCCAGGTGCGCACGCCGTCGGGCGTGGTCGGCTGGGTCACCCGTCGCGCGCTCTATGCCGGCACCTCGGCACTGCACAAGCAGGAATGGTGCGCCCAGAATCCCGGCTCGACGCCCGAGGCCGGCGAGGTGCTGATCCGTCGCGCCACCGGCGAGCATCGCCTGCTGATCCATAATGACGGCCGACGCGACGCCGTGGTCAAGCTGAAGACCCTGGGCGGGCATACCGTCGCCGCCTATTTCGTGCCGGCCACCCACCATATCGGCGTCGGCGGGCTGCCCGACGGCACCTTCCGTATCGAATTCGCCAGCGGCAGCCACTATTCCCGCGCCTGCGGGGTGTTCACCCAATCGATGCAGGCGGCCCTGCTGCCCTTCACCCTGACCTATCACCAGATCTCGGCGGCGCGCCTGAAGGCGGCCACCACCATCCCCGAGATCGTGCTGGTCACCGCACCGGGCGACCCCAAGCAGCCGCAGCCGCTGGACACCGACCAGTTCGCCCGCGACGATTGATCACGAACAAATTCGCCGCAGTTCCTCCACTGCCGCCACCAGGGCGGTGCGCAGGCCGGGCTCCATCGCCGAATGGCCGGCCTCGGCCACCATGGTCAGCCGCGCCTTGGGCCAGGCCTGGGCCAGGTCGAAGGCCGATACCGGCGGACAGATGATGTCATACCGGCCCTGGACGATGCGGGCCGGCAGATGGGCGATCCGGCCCACCTCTTCCAGCAACTGGCCCGGCCGCAGGAAGCCGCCATGGACCATGTAATGGCATTCCATCCGCGCCATCGCCAGGGCGGCGGCGCCGTCGGGCTCGACCGGGTCGGGCCGCGCGACCAGGCGGGCGCAGGATTCCTCGTAGCCCGACCACATCCGCGCCGCCGGCAGGTGGATATTGGGGTCGGGATGGGTCAGGCGGCGATGATAGGCGGCCAGCACGTCGTCGCCGTCGCCCTGGACATGGGCGACGAAACGGCGGTGCGCCTCGGGATAAAAGGCCGCCATGCCGTGCAGGAACCATTCGGTTTCGCTTTCGCGGAACAAGAACACGCCGCGCAAGACGAAGCCGGTGACCCGCTCGGGATGGGCCTGGCCATAGGCCAGGGCCAGGGTGCTGCCCCACGAGCCGCCGAACAACAGCCAGCGATCCACCGCCAGGTGGCGGCGCAGCTTCTCCATGTCGGAAATCAGGTGGCCGGTGGTGTTGAAGCGGGTCTCGGCATAGGGCACCGAGCGGCCGGAACCCCGCTGATCGAACAAGATGATCCGCCAATGGGCCGGATCGAAGAAACGGCGATAGGGTGGCGCGGTGCCGGCCCCCGGCCCGCCATGGACGAACAGGACCGGCGGCCCCTGGGGGTTGCCGGATTCTTCCCAGTAAAGGGTGTGGCCGTCGCCCACCTCCAGGGCACCCCAGGCATAGGGCTCAATCGGGGGAAACAGGTCCATCAGGGCTCTTTTCATCGATCATCACCTGATCATTGTGCGAGGGTTGACGGGCCGGCGCAATCCCGCCTAAACCCTCACCATGAAAGTGGACCTGTTCGATTTCGACCTGCCGCGCGAGCGGATCGCCGAGCGCCCGGTAAATCCGCGCGATTCCGCCCGTCTGCTGCATGTGACCACCAGCGGTCTGGCCGACCATGTCGTCGCCGATCTGCCGCGCTTCTTGCGTCCCGGCGACGTGGTGGTCAGCAACGACACCCGCGTCATCCCGGCCCGGCTGTTCGGCCATCGGGGCGAGGCCGGCATCGAGGTGACCTTGCACCAGCGCCTGGGCCTGGCCCAATGGAAGGCCTTCGCCCGGCCGGCCAAGAAGCTGAAGCCGGGCGACACGGTCCGCTTCGGCCCCGATTTCACCGCCACCGTCGCCGAAAAGGGCGAGGCCGGCGAGGTCACCCTGGCCTTCGACCGCGCCGGCCCCGAGCTGATGGCCGCGCTGGAAGAGTTCGGCCGCATGCCGCTGCCGCCCTATATCAGGAAGGGCGTGGCCGACCAGCAGGACCGCGCCGATTACCAGACCCTGTTCGCCAAGGAACAAGGCGCGGTGGCCGCCCCCACCGCCGGCCTGCACTTCACCCCGGCCTTGCTGGCCGCCATCGATGCCGCTGGCGCCACCCGGCTGACCGTCACCCTTCACGTCGGGGCCGGCACCTTCCTGCCGGTCAAGGTCGATGACACCGACGACCACCGCATGCATGCCGAATCGGGCGTGGTGACGGCCGAAATGGCCGATGCGATCAACCGCGCCCGGGCCAATGGCGGCCGGGTGGTGGCGATCGGCACCACCTCGCTAAGGCTACTGGAAAGTGCCGCCGATCCCGACGGATTGATCCGGCCCTTCGACGGCAGCACCGATATCTTCATTACGCCGGGCTATCGCTTCCGGGCGGTCGATGTGCTGATGACCAATTTCCACCTGCCGCGCTCGACCCTGTTCATGCTGGTCTCGGCCTTTTCCGGGCTGGATCGCATGCGCACCGCCTATGCCCACGCCATCGCCGGCTCCTATCGTTTCTATTCCTATGGCGACGCCTGCCTGCTGCACCGGGAGACCTTCGCGTGACCGCCTTTCGCTTCGACCTTCACGCCACCGACGGCGCCGCCCGCTGTGGGACCTTGCACACCGCCCACGGGCCGATGGACACGCCGGCCTTCATGCCGGTCGGCACGGCGGCCACCGTCAAGGCGATGATGCCGGAAAGCGTGGCGGCCACCGGCGCCCAGATGATCCTGGGCAACACCTATCATCTGATGCTGCGCCCCGGGGCCGAGCGCATCGGCAAGCTGGGCGGGCTGCACCGCTTCATGAACTGGCCCGGCCCGATCCTGACCGATTCCGGCGGCTTCCAGGTGATGAGCCTGGCGAAACTGAGGAAACTGACCGAGGACGGCGTCACCTTCCAGTCCCATATCGATGGGTCCAAGCACCTGTTGACCCCCGAGCGTTCGATGGAAATCCAGAATCTGCTGGATGCCGACGTCACCATGGCCTTCGACGAATGCACGCCGTTTCCGGCCACCGAGAAGCAGGCGGCCGAGTCCATGCGGCTGTCGATGCGCTGGGCCAAGCGATCCAAGGATGCCTTCGTCGAGCGCCCGGGCTATGGCTTGTTCGGCATCGTCCAGGGCGGCATCTACCCGGAATTCCGCGCCGAATCCGCCGCCGCCCTGACCGCAATGGGCTTCGACGGCTATGCGATCGGCGGCCTGGCGGTGGGCGAAGGGCAGGAACTGATGTTCTCGACCCTGGAGGTCACCACCCCCCTGCTGCCCACCGACCGGCCGCGTTACCTGATGGGAGTGGGCCGGCCATCGGACATCGTCGGCGCGGTGTTGCGCGGCGTCGATATGTTCGATTGCGTGATGCCGACCCGCTCGGGGCGCACCGCCCAGGCCTTCACCCGGCGCGGCACGGTGAATTTGCGCAATGCCCGCCACCAGGACGACCCGCGCCCGCTGGATCAGGATTGCACCTGCCCGGCCTGTCGCAATTACTCCCGCGCCTATCTGCACCATCTGATCCGCGCCGAGGAGATCCTGGGGCCGATGCTGCTGACCTGGCACAACCTGCATTATTACCAGGAGGTGATGGCGGGGCTGCGGTCAGCCATCAAGGACGGCCGGGTGCAGGAGTTTGCGAAGAACTTCGCCGAGCAAGAGGCGATGGGGGATATCGAGGTGGGGTGAGGGACGACCAAAGGATTATTTCGCCGATGCAAATGCACCCCCGTCCAACTCACCCACGTTCGACTCCACGACATCATTGAAACGATGTAGACTGTCTTCTCCTATCGGTTGGGAGAGAGACATGCGAAGAGTGACTGAAAATGACATTGCAACCGCTATCATGCAAATTGCAGTCCAACGCCCCAACGGACTGGTGACATTTAAAAGGGCTTACGATGAAGTTCCAAAGCACGTTCAGCTATCGAGTGCCGACCTGGCACAGTCTGTAACACGACCGAATGAGCAGATGTGGCAGCAGCTCGTTCGAAACATCCGGTCACATTTTCAAGCAGACGGGAACTTCATCAAAGCCGGCTTGCTTGAGCACGTTAAAAATGTTGGATACAAAGTAACGGATAAGGGGCGCGATTACCTTAATGAGTTATAGCAATTTACCGAAATTTTTCCTTATAGCCCGGTTTAAACCACTTAATCTCAGTGCCTGACGCGGCGTCTTTATCCCAGACAAACCAGGCATACGCCGTTGTGCCCGACCCCTTTACTTGCGCCCCAGCGGGATAGAAAGTAATACGCTCGCTGAATACCCAGACTCTGGAGGGCGGCGATTCAGTGAAGATCGTCTTTTGCCGATTCGCCCCTTCAAGAAACGCAAGCCGCAGCAAAAGAGCGAATTTATGGTGGGCTGCCCGCAAACCAGAAGCGACGAATCCCTCCGCCGCATTGTAGGGGGGATTCGTAACAATGTTCGAGGCCGTTCGCTTGCTGGTCAGAAAATCGTGTCCAGCCTCACCGTACCCCCGGTTGAAAAGATCCGAACTAATTACTTGCTGTCCGGTATGCTCAAGAACATCGGACATAGCGCCATTGCCGCAAGCGCTTTCCCAGATGTCTCCCCTAAACCTCTCATTATCGATAAGAGCGTGCGTCGCCCAAGCTGGAGTGGGGTAGAAGTCTGGACCGTCTAGGTCAGCGAACCGCTTAGTTGTCGGCTTAAACCCGCCGTTGAGGTGGTACGTCTTATCCATGAGGAAAACTACGGCGAGATGTGCCAGTTAGTCAACCGCCGCCCGGCCTCGTAAGGGCAAGGTTCTGGGCCACGAAACAGGTCCCTCGGTGCCCCTCCGTGTGGTTCAAGACGCCAAACAAACAAATTCCCCCCGACGGCCGAAGCCCTGGGGGGAGTCTGTTCGTTCACGCCCCGGCGCTTAATGCTTGATGCTGGCGATCTGGCCGGTTTGGGCGTCGATTTCAACGCGGGCGGTCTTGCCGTCGTCGTCCCTGGCCTGGACGCGATAGCGGCCATCGCGGAATTCCAGTTCGGTCACGTCGTAATGGCCTTCCCCGGCGGCGGCGACGACGGCCTCGACGGCGTTGACCGGAACCGCCTGGACGTCGGTGCGCTTGGCGCGGTCGGACGCTGCGATCACATGGCCGGTCATCGGATCCACCGCCATCTTGACCAGACGGGCATCGGCAGTGCGGACCAGGGCGTCATACCGGCGAACCTACGAAATGACCTGCTGGACCCAGGGCTGATAGCAGAGGCTTTTGACCCTGTCGCTGTCGGCGA
>NZ_LWQU01000150.1 GCF_001650635.1 Magnetospirillum moscoviense
TCGCCGACAGCGACAGGGTCAAAAGCCTCTGCTATCAGCCCTGGGTCCAGCAGGTCATTTCGTAGGTTCGCCGGTATGAGCCGGCCCGGCACGGGCAGCGCTTCGCGCCAACTACACGGGCAGCGCTTCGCGCAGATTCACCCCAATTTTACGGCGGTGCCGTTGACGCTGACCATCAGCAGGGTCTTGCTGTCGCCGCCGATCACCTCGTAATCCAGGTCCACCCCGATCACCGCGTCGGCCCCCAGGGCGCGGGCGCGCTCGACCATGTCGGCCAGGGCCATGTCCTTGCCCTCTTGCAGTACCTTCTCGTACGAGGCCGCCCGGCCCCCGACCACGTCGCGCACCGAGGCGAACAGGTCCTTGAAGATGTTGGTGCCCAGCACCGCGTCGCCCGAGACGATGCCGAGATACTGGCCGACGACCTTGCCGTCGATGGAATCGGTGGTGGTGACGATCATCGCCTGTCCTTATCCTTGCACGCCGCTGCTGATCGGGGTGAAGCAATCGGGGTCGAACAGCATCGACACCGCCACCGTCATCGCGCGGGCGCCGCTCTTCTCGACCATGCGGACATGGCGCGGAATGTCGGGATATTCGAACACGCGTTCGACCACCCATTCGCCGCCATAGGTGCCGGCCTTGCGGAAGATGTCACCGGGGGCAACGTCGTCGCCGCGGGCGCGGCGGCCAAAAAGGCTCATCGGGGTGTCTCTTATTCTAACGGGTCTATAGCCGTCATACGCGCCTTGTGCGTGAATGTCGAGATCAGCCGAACAGATCGGGCGGATCGGCCTCGGATGGCGGGGCCAGATCGGTCACGCCCACGCCGATCAGGCGAAAGGCCCGCCCATCGGTCTCGCGCGCCAGAAGCGGCCGGGCGGCGGCGGCGATCACCTCGGCCCGCTGGGTCGGCGCCGGCAGCTTGTGGTTGCGGGTCAGCACCTTGAAATCCGCCGTTTTCAACTTCATGACCAGGGTGGACCCGGCCACCTCGTCGCGCAGCAGGCGGGCGGCGACCTTGGCGGCCAGCAGGTCCAGCGCCTGGGCCAGCGGGGCGAAATCGCGGACGTCACGAGCGAAGGTGGTCTCGCGCGAGACGCTTTTGGCCGGGCGGTCGGGGGTGATGGCCCGGCTGTCCTCGCCCCTGGCCATTTGATGAAGGGCGCGGCCGAAGCGGCCGAAGCGGGCGATCAGGTCGGCCTCGGACGCATCTTGCAGGTCGGCGATGGTGGAAAAGCCGGCCGCTTCCAGGCGGCTGGCGGTGGCGCGGCCGACGCCGAACAAGGTTGACACCGGCAGGGGCGCCAACTGGCCAGCGGCCTCGGCGCGGCCGATGACGGTGAAGCCCCTGGGCTTGTTGCGGTCGCTGGCCAGCTTGGCCAGGAACTTGTTGGCCGACAGCCCGACCGAGATGGTGATGCCGACCCGGGTTTCCACCGCGCGCGCCAGCCGGGCCAGCAAGATGGCCGCCGGCTTGTCGACCAGGCGCACGCCCGGCGACAGGTCCAGATAGGCCTCGTCCAGGGACAAAGGCTCGAAGATCGGCGTCGCCTTGGCCAGCAAGGCCCGGATCTGGGCCGAGACCTGCGCATATTTGGCGATGTCGGGGGGGATGACCACCGCGTGGGGGCACAATTCCAACGCCTTGAACATCGGCATGGCCGAGCGCGGGCCGAACTTGCGGGCGACGTAGCAGGCGGTGGTGACCACGCCGCGCCCGCCGGGATGGCCGACGATCACCGGCCGGTCGGCCAGTTCGGGGCGGTCGCGCTTTTCCACCGAGGCGTAGAAGGCGTCGCAATCCATGTGGGCGACGGTCAGGTCGAACAGTTCGGGATGGCCGACCACCCGGGCCGATCCGCAGCGCGGGCAATCGGCGCCGGACTTGAACGGCTTGCAGCAATCAAGGCACAGACTCGGCATGGTTTGATCATACCCGATTTCCTCTATATTCTCTGGCCCCATGACCGAAGCCGTCGAAGCCACCCCCTATCGCGTCCTGGCCCGCAAATACCGGCCGACCGACTTTTCCACCCTGATCGGGCAGGATGCGCTGGTGCGCACGCTGACCAACGCCATCGGCTCGGGCCGGCTGGCGCACGCTTTCGTGCTGACCGGGGTCAGGGGTGTGGGCAAGACGACGACGGCGCGCATCATCGCGCGTGCGCTTAATTGCGTCGGCCCCGACGGCCAGGGCGGCCCGACCATCGAGCCCTGCGGCGTTTGTGAACATTGCCGCGCCATCGCCGAGGATCGCCATGTCGATATCCTGGAGATGGACGCGGCGTCCAGGACCGGCGTCAACGATATCCGCGAGATCATCGAGGGCGTGCGTTATCGCCCGACATCGGCCCGCTTCAAGGTCTACATCATCGACGAGGTGCACATGCTGTCGACGGCGGCGTTCAACGCGCTGCTGAAGACGCTGGAAGAACCGCCCGAGCATGTGAAGTTCGTCTTCGCCACCACCGAGATCCGCAAGATCCCCATCACCGTGCTGTCGCGCTGCCAGCGTTTCGACCTGCGCCGGGTCGAGGCGTCGGTGCTGGCCGCCCATTTCGCCGGGATCGCCGAAAAGGAAGGGGCCGAGATCGAGCCCGAGGCGTTGGCCCTGATCGCGCGCGCCGCCGACGGATCGGTGCGCGACGGCTTGTCGCTGCTGGACCAGGCCATCAGCCACGGCGCCGGCAAGGTGGGGCAGGCCCAGGTGCGCGACATGCTGGGCCTGGCCGACCGCGTCCGCGTGTTTGACCTGTTCGAGGTGGTGATGAAGGGCCAGATCGCTCCGGCGCTGGACCTGCTGGCCGAACAATACGCCCTGGGCGCCGATCCGGCGGTGGTGCTGCAGGACCTGCTGGAGCTGACCCACTGGCTGACCCGGCTGAAGCTGGCCCCCGACGCCGAGTTCGGCAATATCGCCGAGGCCGAGCGGGTCCGCGGCGGCGAGATGGCCAAGGGTCTGGGCATGGCCCATCTGGCCCGGGCCTGGCAGATGCTGCTGAAGGGTCTGCAGGAAACCCGCAGCGCGCCCCACCCGTTGCAGGCGGCCGAGATGGCCCTGGTCCGCCTGGCCTATGCCGCCGATTTGCCGACCCCGGCCGAGGCGATCGAGCAGATGCGCAACCAGCCACCGGCCCCGCGCGGGCCGTCCGGTGGTGGCGGCGGTGGCGGTGCTCCGATCCCGTCGGGGGCCGACCGGGTGGCGACCCAGATGATTCCGTCGGGCGGCGGTGGTGGTGGACCGGCCATGTCGGCGGCCGCCCTGCAACTGGCCCCGGCCCCGGTGGCCCAGACCGTGGCGCTGCCGGTGATGCCGGCCAGCTTCGCCGAGGTGGCGCAATTGTTCTCGGAACGGCGCGAGGGGACCTTGGCGGTGGCGCTGCGCCGTCAGGTCAATCTGGTGCGCTTCGAGGCCGGCCGCATCGAGCTGCGCCCGCACGCCAACGCGCCATCGGACCTGTTGCCCAAGGTGTCGCGCCTGTTGACCGAATGGACCGGCCGGCGCTGGACCGTCACCGTCAACGCCACCGATCCGGCCGAGGCCACCTTGTCGGAACAAGAGGCCCAGGCCGAGACCCGCCGGCGCGAGGATGCCGCCAACCACCCGCTGATCAAGGCGGTGATGCAAACCTTTCCCGGCGCGATCATCGAAGCGGTGCGCGACATCGCCGCCGACGAACCCGAAGAGGCCGAACTGGCCTTCGATTCCGATCTCACCCCTGCAGACGAGGAAGCATGAAAAACCTTGGCAACCTGATGAAACAAGCCCAGCAGATGCAGACCAAGATGGCCGAGATGCAGGCCAAGCTGGCCGAGATGGAGGTCAGCGGCGCTGCCGGCGGCGGCATGCTGCGGGTCACCTTGAACGGCAAGTTCGAGCTGAAGGGCATCAAGATCGACAAGGCTTTGGTCGATCCCAACGATGTCGAGGTGCTGGAAGACCTGATCGTCGCCGCCTTCAACGACGCCAAGGTCAAGGCCGAGGCGGCGATGAACGAGGAAATGGCCAAGGTCACCGGCGGCCTGAACCTGCCGCCGGGCATCAAGCTGCCGTTTTAGGGCCGAAGGCCGCCCGTGGCCGGGCCCGCTCACGCGCCGCGGGGCTTTAGCAGGCTCGAGGAAAAATGCCAATTTCCCTCGTCATTCCCGCGAAGGCGGGAATCCATGCATCCGGCAGAACAACATATGGTGTCTTATTTCGCGCCTCGCCCCAACATGGACCCCCGCCTGCGCGGGGGTGACGGGGGGAAGGGAGCGGAACGAGTTCCTTCGCAGCCTGTTAGAGCCCGAGCGGCGATTGAGCCGCCCGGGACGGGCGCGCCACAGGCAGATTCACAGGAGCCCTTGTCGCCATGGTCGGACCCGAGATCGAACGGCTGATCGCGCTTCTGGCCCGCTTGCCCGGTCTGGGGCCGCGTTCGGCCCGCCGTGCCGCCCTGGCCCTGGTCGAGCGCAAGGACAGCCTGCTCGACCCCTTGGTGCGCGCGCTGGCCCAGGTGGCGCATACCGTCAAGACCTGCCCGATCTGCGGCAATTTCGACAGTTGCGAGCCCTGCGCCATCTGCGCCGATCCCACCCGCGACGAAAGCCAATTATGCGTGGTCGCCGATGTCGGCAGCCTGTGGGCGATGGAACGGACCGGCGCCTTCAAGGGGCGCTATCACGTGCTGGGCGGCCTGTTGTCGGCGCTGGACGGAATCGGCCCCGACGATCTGGCCATCGAATCGCTGCGTGCCCGCGCCGCCTCGGGCCGGTTCTCGGAAATCATCCTGGCCCTGCCGGCCACCGTCGAGGCCCAGACCACCGCCCATTTCGTCCAGGACCGGCTGGCCGCGACCGGCATTCGGCTGTCGGCCCTGGCCCAGGGCGTGCCGGTCGGCGGCGAGCTGGATTATCTGGATGACGGCACGCTGAGTGCCGCTCTGAAGGCAAGGCGGACGCTGTCATAAAAAAACGGGGCGCAGATGGCGCCCCGTTTCCCATGCATTCACAGCCCGATCAGCACTGGCCGCCGCCGCAGCCGCAGCCGCCCGAGGCCTTGATCTCCAGGGCGGCGACGCCCGGCAGGGTCTTGCCTTCCAGCCATTCCAGGAACGCGCCACCGGCGGTCGAGACATACGAGAACTTGTCCTCGACGCCGGCCGCCGCCAGGGCGGCCACGGTGTCGCCGCCGCCGGCCACGGTCAGAAGCTTGCCCTGGGCGGTGCGCTGGGCCGCCGCCTGGGCCACCGCGTTGGTGGCGGCATCGAACGGCTTGATCTCGAAGGCGCCCATCGGGCCGTTCCACACCAGCGTCTTGCAGCCGCCGATGCGGTCGATGATGGCCTCGGTCGAGGCCGGACCGGCATCCAGGATCATCATGTCGTCGGGAACGGCGTTGATGCTGACCACCTTGTTGGGGGCGTTCTCGGCGAATTCGGTGGCGACCACCACGTCGACCGGCAGGACGATGTGGCAGTGGGCGGCCTTGGCCTTCTCGATGATCTCGCGGGCGGTGTCGGCCATTTCCTTTTCACACAAGGACTTGCCGACGCTCTTGCCCTGGGCGAACAGGAAGGTGTTGGCCATGCCGCCGCCGATGATCAGGTAATCGACGCGCGACACCAGATTGCCCAAGAGGTCCAGCTTGGTCGACACCTTGGCGCCGCCGACCACCGCCGCCACCGGCTTTTCCGGCGAGCCCAGGGCCTTGGCCAGGGCTTCCAGCTCGGCCTGCATCAGGCGACCGGCGGCGCAGGGCAGCAGGCGGGCCAGCGCCTCGGTCGAGGCGTGGGCGCGGTGGGCGGTCGAGAAGGCGTCGTTGACATAGATGTCGCCCAGGCCGGCCAGAATCTTGGCGAAGGCCGGGTCGTTCTTTTCTTCCTCGGGGTGGAAGCGGACGTTTTCCAACAGCAGGGTGTCGCCGTCCTTCATGGCGGCGATGGCCGCCTCGGCGGCCGGGCCGATGCAATCGTCGGCCCAGGCGACGGGCTTGCCGACGGCCTTGGCCAGCGGCTCCAGCAGCAGCTTCTGCGAATACTTGGCCTCGACCCCCTTGGGGCGGCCGAAATGGGTCAGGATGATGACCTTGGCGCCCTTGGCGGCCAGCTCGGTCAGCGTCGCCGCCGAACGGTCGATACGGGTGGTGTCGGTGACCTTGCCGTCCTTGGCCGGCACGTTGAGGTCGGCGCGGACCAGAACCCGCTTACCCTTGACGTCCAGCGCATCGATGGTGCGGAACATGGCGTTTTCCCCCTGATCAATTCTTGGAATGAAAAGGGGCCGGGCGGGCAGTCGCCGCCCGGCCCCCTTGACGGCTCAGGCTCAGCCCTTGGCGATGTGGGTCAGGAACCGCAGCATGTTGCAGGTGTAGCCGTATTCGTTGTCGTACCAGGTGACGACCTTGACGAAGGTGCTGTCCAGGGCGATGCCGGCATCGGCGTCGAAGATCGACGGCATGTTGCAGCCGACGAAATCGGTGGCGACCACCTTGTCCTCGGTATAGCCCAGCACGCCCTTCAGCTCGCCTTCCGACGCCTTCTTCATGGCGGCGCAGATTTCCTCGTACTTGGCGTCCTTGTTCAGCTCGACGGTCAGGTCGACCACCGAGACGTCCGAGGTCGGCACGCGGAAGGCCATGCCGGTCAGCTTCTTGTTCAGCTCAGGCAGCACCTTGCCGACGGCCTTGGCGGCGCCGGTCGAGGAGGGGATGATGTTTTCCAGGATGCCGCGGCCGCCGCGCCAATCCTTCGAGGACGGGCCGTCGACGGTCTTCTGGGTGGCGGTGGCGGCGTGGACGGTGGTCATCAGGCCGCGCTTGATGCCCCAATTGTCGTTCAGCACCTTGGCCACCGGGGCCAGGCAGTTGGTGGTGCACGACGCGGCCGAGACGATCTTCTCGCCGGCATACTTGGTGTGGTTGACGCCATAGACGAACATCGGGGTGTCGTCCTTGGACGGAGCGCTCATCAGCACCTTCTTGGCGCCGGCCTTCAGATGCTTTTCGGCCGAGGCGGCGTCCAGGAACAGGCCGGTCGATTCGATCACCACGTCGACGTCCAGCTCGCCCCACTTCAGGTTGGCGGGGTCACGCTCGGCCGACAGCAGGACCGGCTTGTTGTTGACCGACAAAATGTTGCCATCGACCTCGATGTTGCCATTGAAGCGGCCATGCACCGAATCGTACTTCAGCATGTAAGCGAGGTATTCGGGATCGAGCAGGTCGTTGATGCCGACGATCTCGATCTGGGGAAATTCCTTCGCGACGGCGCGGAACACCATGCGGCCGATGCGGCCGAAGCCGTTGATGGCGACGCGAACAGTCATAGTTACCTCCACTTCGGTACGACACGGATGAATCAGGTGGCAGGACCCCACCCCAGGCTGTCCCGGTGGTGCGGTCCGCTGTGCTGCGGGTGGGGCGCGTTGGCGTGCCGCCAGCCGAATTCGAACCGGCAACCATATCGCACATCAGGCCAGCGGAATCCAGCCCAGAAAGCAGCAAAACCCGCCGGAAAAGCGTGAAAAATCATTACCTTTTCTTCATCCCACCCTGGGGGGTGAAGGGGCGGTACCCGATGCGGCGGGGCCAGTTGTGAAAACGGGTCGGAAGGTCTTGTCCACCATCACCCTACCCAGTCAGGTGGCAGGCCTAAAGATTGGTCCGACCAGTGACCTTTGCTTTGCGAAGGGAGGTCATATATCGTGATAAGGACTAAGGTCCGGCCAGTCCTACAAACCTATTGCGTAGGGACATGCCGCGTCGATTGGAGGATAAGCGTTGCCGACATTGACGCATGAGCCGGGGGGCGGGGTGCTCGGTGGCCAATGCCGGTCATGTGGGGACGCCATGAAGATACTGATTGCCGATGACCACGAACTGTTTCGGGATGGCTTGCGCCATGTCCTGGGGCAATTGGGTGAGCAACTGACCATCGTCGAAGCCTGCGATTATGGTGATCTGTTCGCCGTCGCGCGCAGCGGTTCCGACTTCGACCTCGTCCTGCTCGACCTCACCATGCCCGGCGCCGAATGGGCCGAGGGGCTGCGCCAGATCAAGGAGATCCTGCCCGGCACGCCGATCATCGTGCTGTCGGCCGCCGACGACCGCCGCCATGTCCTGCAGGCGGTCAACATGGGGGCATCGGGCTTCATCCCCAAAAGCTCGCCCAGCCGGGTGATGCTGTCGGCATTGCGCCTGGTGCTGTCGGGGGGCGTCTACCTGCCGCCGGCCTTGATCGAGCCGCAGGGGCCGGGGGGCGATTCCTTCAACCCGGTCGCCACCGAACAGGCGATTTCGTTCCTGACGCCGCGTCAGCGCGAAGTGCTGGCGCTGCTGGGCCAGGGCAAGTCGAACAAGGAAATCGCCCGCTCGCTGGAACTGGCGGAAGGCACCGTCAAGTTGCACGTCACCGCCATCCTGAAGGCGTTGGGGGTCAACAACCGTACCCGGGCGGTGGTCGCCGCCTCGCAGATGGGCCTGAACGAAACCGAGGTCTGATCCGCGTTCTTGCCGGGTTGAACCCTGCGGCAGTGGGCTTATCTTGGTCGGATGAATCCAAGGATCATCCCATCCGGCGACCGTCGCCACCCCTGGCACACCCTGTCCGTACAGGACGCCTGTCGGCACCTGGATGCCGACATCACGGCTGGACTGTCGGCGCCCGAGGCCCAGGCCCGGCTGGACCGCTTTGGCGCCAACCGGCTGCCCGAGCCGCCGCCCCGGCCACTGTGGAAGATGGTGGTCAGCCAGTTCACCAGCCTGCTGGTGCTGGTGCTGCTGGTGGCCGGCGTGCTGGCCGGCTTCGTCGGCGACACCACCGACATGCTGGTGATCTTCGGGGTGATCGCCTTCAACGGCGCCCTGGGCTTTTATCAGGAATTCCGCGCCGAGAAGGCGCTGGACGCCTTGAAGGCGATGCTGCCGGCCCTGTGCCGGGTGCGGCGCGACGGCACCAAGCAGGAGCTGCCTGCCGCCCAACTGGTGCCCGGCGACGTGGTGCTGCTGGAAGCCGGCGACCGCATCCCCGCCGACGGCCGGCTGGCGGTGGCCCATCAGCTGGAAATCGATGAATCCTCGCTGACCGGCGAATCGCTGGCGGTGGCCAAGCAATCGGATACGCTGTCCGACCACGATCTGCCCCTGGCCGAGCGCACCAACCTGGCCCACATGAACAGTGTGGTCACCCGCGGGCGCGGCGAGATGTTGGTGGCCGCCACCGGGGCGGCGACCGAAATGGGCCGCATCGCCGGCATGCTGCAGGCGGCTGGTGACGAAACCACCCCCTTGCAACGGCGCCTGGACCAGTTGGGCCGGCGCCTGGCCCTGCTGGCCGGGCTGGTGGTGGCCTTGTATCTGGTGCTGGGGCTGGCGCGTGGCGAGCCGGTCGCCCAACTGGTGCTGACCGCCATCGCCCTGGCGGTGGCCGCCATCCCCGAGGGACTGCCGGCGGTGGTGACGGTGACGCTGGCCATCGGCATGGTGCGCATGGCCCGGAAGGGGGCCATCGTCAAGCGGTTGGCGGCGGTCGAGACCCTGGGCTCGACCACTGTGATCTGTTCCGACAAGACCGGCACCTTGACCATGAACCAGATGACGGCGGTGGCCGGCTGGGCCGCCGGCCGGCGCTTTATCGTCGATGGCGAGGGTTATGGCCGCGAGGGGGCGGTGCGCCCGGCCGACGATGGCGGGCCGCTTCCCGATCTTGCCCCCCATCTGGCCGCCGCCCGTCTGTGCACCGAATCGATGCTGGCCGATGACGGCCACGGCGGCCGGAAGGTGGTGGGCGACGCCACCGAGGGCGCGCTGCTGGTGCTGGCCGACAAGGCCCATGCCCATCAGGATTGGCCGCGCCTGGCGGAAGTGCCGTTCGATTCGGCGCGCAAGTTCATGATCAGCGTGCATCGCTCGTCCGATGGCGGCCTGCGGCTGCTGGTCAAGGGCGCGCCCGATGTGGTGCTGGGCCTGTGCCGGGCGGTGCGGCTGGAAAGCGGCGACCATGACCTTGATCGCGAGCGGGCCGATCAGGTGTCGCGCGAGAACGAGGCGATGGCCGCCAAGGCGTTGAGGGTGCTGGCCCTGGCCGAGGCGGTGGTGGACGAAACCGCGTTGGCCGACCCGCTGGCTGCCGCGCGTGACCTGACCCTGACCGCCCTGATCGGCCTGTTGGACCCGCCCAGGCCGGGTGCGCGGGCGGCGGTGGCGGCGTGCCGGACGGCGGGGATCGCCGTCAAGATGATCACCGGCGACCACCGGGTGACGGCGGCGGCCATCGGCCGCGCCTTGGGCCTGGACGGCGAGGTGGTGACCGGGGCCGAGCTGGACCGCATGGACGATGCCGAACTGGCCGGGCGGATCGACGATATCGCGGTGTTCGCCCGCGTCGCCCCCGAGCACAAGGTCCGCATCGTCGAGGCGCTTCGGGCGCGCGGCCATGTCGTCGCCATGACCGGCGACGGGGTCAACGATGCCGCCTCGCTGAAGGCGGCGCATATCGGGGTGGCGATGGGGCGCACCGGCTCGGACGTGACGCGCGAGGCGGCGACCATGGTGCTGACCGACGACGATTTCGCGACGGTAGTCGGCGCCGTGCGCGAGGGACGCACCATCACCGACAATATCGTCAAGTTCGTGCGCTTCCAGCTCTCGACCAATATCGGCGCCTTGCTGACGGTGCTGGCGGCGCCGATCGTGGGCCTGGCCAGCCCGTTCCACCCGATCCAGATCCTGTGGGTCAACATCATCATGGACGGGCCGCCGGCCCTGGCCTTGTCGTTCGACCCGGCGCGGCCCGGCCTGATGGAGGAACCGCCCAAGGCCCAGGGCGAGGCGATCTTGTCGACCCGCCGGCTGCTGAGGCTGGCCCTTTACGGCACCACCATGGCGGTGGGCACCCTGGGCGTGTTCGCCTGGGGTCTAAGCACGGGCGACGAGACCCAGGCCCGCACCCTGGCCTTCACCACCTTCGTGCTGTTCCAGTTCTTCAACGTCTTCAACGCCCGGGTCGGTCACGAATCGGCGCTGGGCGCCCAGATGTTCGCCAATGGCAAATTATGGGTCGCCCTGGCCGGCGTGATCGCCCTGCAGGCGGCGGCGGTGCATTGGGGGCCGGCCCAGGCGATCTTCCACACCTCTGACTTGTCGGCGCTGCAATGGGCGGTGGCGGTGGCGGTGGCCTCGTCCGTGCTGGTGCTGGACGAGGCGCGCAAGGCGATCGGGCGGTTTACTTCGTAATCGGTCGGTTCAGTTCGCGGCGCAGCAGGGTCAGGGTCTCGTCCAGCCGTGGGCGGATGGCCGCCTGCAGGTCGGGGGTGAAGGCGCCCGGCTGCTCGGCATTCAGGAAAAAGAAGCCGCCGACCTCGTGCAAGCCCGGCACGGCGGCGGTCAGGCTGGAGCGGATGCCGGCCTCCAGCAGGGCCTGGACATGGCGGGCGCGGTTGTCGCCGACCTGGGCGATGTCGTGGATGATCCGGTACCGACCGCTGCGGGTGCCAAAGTCCAGTCCGGGCAGGTCGGACAGCGGCAGGTTCAGCCGGTCGAGATAGGGGCAGGCGCGCCCGGCAAACGCGATCGAGCGGACCGATTCGGTCGGCGGGTGATAGTTGACCACCGCTGCACGGACCATGCAATCACCGCCGGGAACGGCGCGCAGGCGGCGTAGCGACATTTCCAACAGCCACGACAACCGATTGCGCACACCAGATTCCTTGGCGGCCGGCATACGCACCTCCCCACGTCCCGCAGAGTCTACTCCTATACTAAAAGATATAGGTGCCAAAAAAAAGCCCCTCGACCAGTGGCCAAGGGGCTTTCTTGGGATGGGTCCAGACTAGTAGCGGTAGGTGTCGGGCTTGAACGGGCCTTCGACCGCGACGCCGATATACTCGGACTGCTTGGCGTTCAGCTTGGTCAGCGTGGCGCCCAGCTTGGCCAGGTGCAATGCTGCGACCTTCTCGTCCAGATGCTTGGGCAGCACATAGACCTTCTTCTCGTACTTGCCGGGATTGCAGAAGATGTCCATCTGGGCCAGCACCTGGTTGGTGAAGCTGGCGCTCATCACGAAGCTGGGATGGCCGGTGGCGCAGCCCAGATTGACCAGACGGCCCTCGGCCAGCAGCAGGATGCGGTTGCCGCCGGGGAACTTGATCTCGTCGACCTGCGGCTTGATGTTGGTCCACTGGAAGTTCTTCAGGCCGGCGACCTGGATCTCGCTGTCGAAGTGGCCGATGTTGCAGACGATGGCCCGGTCCTTCATCGCCCGCATGTGATCGACGGTGATGACGTCGACATTGCCGGTGGTGGTGACGAAGATGTCGCCGCGGGGCGCGGCCTCTTCCATGGTCAGGACCTCATAGCCTTCCATGCAGGCCTGCAGGGCGCAGATCGGGTCGATCTCGGTGACGATGACGCGGCAGCCCTGGCTGGCCAGGCTTTCGGCCGAGCCCTTGCCGACATCGCCGAAGCCGGCGACCACGGCGACCTTGCCGGCCAGCATGACGTCGGTGGCGCGGCGGATGCCGTCGACCAGGCTTTCACGGCAGCCATACTTGTTGTCGAACTTCGACTTGGTCACCGAATCGTTGACGTTGATGGCCGGCCACAGCAACGTGCCCTTCTTCTCCATCTCGTACAGACGATGGACGCCGGTGGTGGTTTCCTCGGTCACGCCGCGGATGGCGGCGCCGTTGCGGGAATACCAGGTCTTGTCGGTTTCCAGCTTCTTCTTGATGGAAGCGAACAGGACTTCCTCTTCCTCGCAGGTCGGGTTGGCCAGGACCGACAGGTCCTTTTCCGCACGCATGCCCAGATGGATCAGCAGCGTGGCGTCGCCGCCATCATCCAGGATCATGTTGGGGCAGCCGCCATCGGCCCAGTCGAAGATGCGGTGGGTGTAGTCCCAATATTCTTCCAGGCTCTCGCCCTTGATGGCGAAGACCGGGGTGCCGGCGGCGGCGATGGCGGCGGCGGCATGGTCCTGGGTCGAGAAGATGTTGCAAGACGCCCAGCGGACGTCGGCGCCCAGGGCCTTCAAGGTCTCGATCAGCACGCCGGTCTGGATGGTCATGTGCAGCGAGCCTGCGATGCGCGCACCCTTCAGCGGCTGGCTGGGGCCGAATTCGGCGCGGGTGGCCATCAGGCCGGGCATCTCGCTCTCGGCGATGTCCAGTTCCTTGCGGCCCCAATCGGCCAAAGCGATGTCGGCGACGACGTAATCGGTCATGGGAAAACGACCCTTCCAGCGGGAGTGTGACTGAAGCGCGTTGTAGCAGGGCCGGACGGCGATTGCAAGGGTGATATAAAGATATCTTTATGTCGGCATGAGAGTGGCCGAGGTCCGGTTGGCCGTTCCGTCGGGGGACGAGAACCCATCCACCAGGCCGGCGATGCGGGCGGCGTCGCTTTGTTCCATCACCAGCCGGGCCATGCGGCTGGCGGCCGAAAGGTCCAGTCCGCGCACGCGCTGCTTGACCACGGCGATGTTGGTGGCCGACATCGACAGGTCGCGGATGCCCAGGCCCAGCAGCAAGGCGGTGTAGCGCGGATCGCCCGCCACCTCGCCGCACACCGCCACCGGGATACGGGCGCGCTTGGCCGCTTCCGTGGTGAACTGGATCAGCCGCAGCACCGCCGGATGCAGCGGGTTGTAAAGGCTGGCGACCGCTTCGTCGGCGCGGTCGATGGCCAGGGTGTACTGGGTCAGGTCGTTGGTGCCGATCGAGAAGAAATCGGAATTGAAGGCCAGCGCGTCGGCCCCCAGCGCCGCGCCCGGCACCTCGATCATCACGCCCAGCGGCGGCAATGGGTCGGCCATCGCCACGCCGGCCCGCTTCAGGCGGCGGACCACCTTTTCCAGGGTGGCGCGCACCGCCTGGATCTCCTCGACGGTGGCGACCATCGGCACCAGGATGCGCACCCGCCCGAAGGCCGAGGCCCGCAGGATCGCCGCCAATTGCGTTTCCAGCAATTCCGGCCGGGCCAGCGACAGCCGCACGGCGCGCAGGCCCAGCGCCGGGTTGAGGCCGGGATTGACGCCCAGTCCGTGCGCCAGCTTGTCGCCGCCGACATCCAGGGTGCGGATGGTGACCTCGCGCCCGGCCATGCCCTGGATCACCGCCTGGTAGGCGGCGAACTGCTCGTCCTCGCCGGGCACGTCGTCGCGGTTCATGAACAGGAATTCCGAGCGCAACAGGCCGATCCCCTCGGCGCCGGCGGCCAGGGCCGAGGCCACCTCGCCCGGCAGTTCGATATTGGCTTCCAGTTGGACCCGCTGGCCGTCGCGGGTGGTCGCCGGCAAATCCTTCAGGCGGGCGAGCTGGCGTCGGCTGCGCAGGAAGTCGGCGCGCATCTTGCGATAGGCGTCCAGCAGATCGTCCGACGGGTTCAACACCACCCGGCCGTTGCGGCCGTCGATCACCACCACGTCGCCGGTGCGGGCATGGCGCATCAGCTCGGCGACGCCCAGCACCGCCGGCAGGCCCAGCGAACGGGCCATGATGGCGGTGTGGCTTTCGGCGCCGCCCAGCTGGGTGGCGATGCCGGCCACCACCTTGGGGTCCAGCAGGGCGGTATCGGCCGGGGTCAGTTCCTCGCCCAGGATGACGCTATTCTTGGCCAGGGTCTGGAACGGCTTCCAGTCGCGGCCGATCAGGTTGCGGATCAGCCGCCGGCCCAGGTCGCGCACGTCGGCGGCGCGGCCAGACAGATAGGAATCCTCCATCGCCTCGAAGACGTGGGCGATGGAATCGATTTCGTGCTGGACGGCGGCTTCGGCATTGATGCGCTCGGACTCGATGCGGCCCTCGACGCCCCTGACCAGGCGCGAGCCGTGCAGCATCTGCTGATAGGCATCCAGCAGATAGCCCAGTTCCTCGGCCGCCGCGCCGTCCAGGCCCTCGGCCTTGGCCCGCATCTGGGCGACCTGGCCCTGCGCCGTCTCGACGGCGGCGGCGAAGCGCTTCTTCTCGGCGGCCAGGCGCGAGGCGGGAATCCGGGTCTCGGCCACCGCGACATGGTCGGAATCGTGGCGATAGACGGTGCCGATGGCGATGCCCCGGCTGACCGCCATGCCGGTCAGCACTATCTCGCGGGCAGGGGCGGCGGCTTGGGGCATCCAAAATCCTCGGGACAGGGGTGAGGATCAGTCCTCTTCGTCGAACTTCTGATCGACCAGGGAGCAGATGGCGTCGAGCGCCGGCCCGGCGTCGGGACCCGAGGCCCGCATCTCGATCGAGCAGCCGGGAGCGGCGGCCAGCATCATCAATCCCATGATCGACATGCCCGAGACCTCGGTGCCGCGATGGGCGACATGGACCTGGGCGTCGAAGGTGGCCACCAGCTTGACGAACTTGGCCGCGGCGCGGGCATGCAGCCCACGGCGGTTGCAGATGGTGGCGGTGCGCCGGACTTCGGTGTCGGCCGCGCTCATCGGGACCCCTGGCTCAACAGTTTCGAGGCGACGTTGATGTATTTGCGGCCGGCTTCCTGGGCCGAGGCGACGGCGTCGCCCAGCGGCTCGGAATGGCGCACGCTGGCCAGCTTGATCAGCATCGGCAGGTTGACGCCGGCGATCACCTCGATCTTGGCCTTGTCCATGATGGAAATGGCCAGGTTCGACGGCGTGCCGCCGAACATGTCGGTCAGCACCACCACGCCGGTGCCGTCATTGCAGCGGGCGACCGATTCCATGATGTCGTTGCGGCGCCGCTCCATGTCGTCGTCCGGGCCGATGCAGACGGCGGCAACGTTTGGCTGCGGCCCGACCACGTGTTCCATGGCGGCGACAAGCTCGTCGGCCAGCTTCCCGTGGGTCACAAGTACCAGTCCGATCATCTCCAACCCCTTGTCATGTCCCGGCTGCCAACAGTTCCCGGTGGCGAAGCTCGACCCGAACGTTGCGGCCGGCCAGCCACTGGGCCAACCGCTCGGCGACGAAGACCGAACGGTGGCGTCCGCCGGTGCAGCCGACGGCAATGGTCAGATAGCTCTTACCCTCGGCAGCGAAGCGGGGCAACAGCGGAGCCAGCAAACCGGTCAAAGAGTCGAAAAAAACCGCGAAAGCGGGGTCGTTCGACACGAATTCGGCCACGCCCGGATCGCGTCCGGTCAAGGGCTTCAGGTCGGGCTGGTAGTGCGGATTGGCCAGGAAGCGGGCGTCGAACACCAGATCTGCCTCGCGCGGCAGGCCTTCTCGATAGGCGAACGAGGTGACGAACACCAGCAGGCCCTGGGTCGAGGCCTGGCCGAAATGGGCCGACAGCACCTGCTTGAACTCGCCCGGCGCCAGGTTCGAGGTGTCGAACACCACGGCGGCGCGGCTTTTCAGCCCGCTGACCAGGGTCCGTTCGTGGCGGATGCCGTCGATCAGCGGCCGGTCGGCGGCCAGCGGATGGCGCCTTCTGGTCTCGGTGAAGCGGCGCCTGAGCACCTCGTCGTCGCAATCGAGGAACAGCAGGCGGACATCCTGGCCGGCCTCGGCCATCAGGCGGTCGATTTCGTGCAGCACCGGCTCGACGCCGAAATCGCGGGTGCGGATGTCGATGCCCACCGCCAGCGGCCGGGCCGGGCCGTCGCGGCGGACCAGGCTGGACAGCAGCATCACCGGCAGATTGTCGACCGCCTCGAAGCCCAGATCTTCCAGCACCTTCAGGGCCGAGGTCTTGCCGGCCCCCGACAGGCCGGTGACGATCACCACGCGACCGTCGGGCGCGTGAGGTGCAGGGGAATCGGGGGTGGGGGCTGCGGTGGCTGGGCTCATCACCGCACCATTATATCTCGCAGCGCGCCCCGCATCGCAAGGCGAACCTTGGAGGCCGCCGAGGCCTCGAACGGGGCCAGCGCCACACTTGGGACGGGAATCCCCAGGAAACTGGCGGTTGCCGGCTCGGGGTGGCGCTCAACCTGGTCCGGCGCCACCAGATCGACCACCAGCGACAGCGGCGCGAGCGGGCAATGGGGCAGGCGAACCACGCCCAGGCCGCGCACCTCGAACAGGCCGGCGATGGTGTCGGGGCAGCTGGCGAACAGGCGCCCGTCCTGGGCGGTCAGCGCGGTCTGGTCGTCGGCCACCAGCACCGCGCCGGCATCGATCAGCCGAAGCGCCAGATCGGACTTGCCGCCGCCCGAGGGCGCGCGCAGCAAGACGGCGTGACCGTCGATCTCGACCGAGGTGGCGTGAACCAGAAGCATCACGGAAGGGTGATCGTGGCGCCGTCGCGAGTCAATGGGCCGGCAGCGTCACCACGAAGCGCGCGCCGATCACCCGGCCGTCGGCATCGGTGCGGTTTTCCGCGTGGATGCGGCCCTGGTGGGCGTCGACGATCTGTTTGCTGATGGACAGGCCCAGGCCGGAATGGGTGCCGAACTTCTCGCCGGCCGGCCGTTCGGTGTAGAAGCGGTCGAAGATGGCTTCCAGCTTGCCCTCGGGGATGCCGGGGCCGTCATCCTCGACGGCGACGTGGATCACTCCGTCGTCGCGCCAGCCCGACAGGCGGATGGTGCCGCCGGGCGGGCTGAATGACAAGGCGTTGCCGATCAGGTTGCGCAGTACCTGGACCAGGCGGCCGTCGATGCCGGCCACCGTCAGGGGATCGGTGTCCGGCAGGGTCACCAGCACGGCGGGCGAGCCGTCGGCGCCGGTGTCCTGATAGACCTGGGCCAGGGTGGCCAGCAGGGTGGCCAGCGGCACCGGCTCCATCTCGGCGCGGCTCATTTCGGCATCGACGCGCGAGGCGTCGGAGATGTCGGTGATCAGCCGGTTCAGCCTCTCGACATCGTCGCGGATGATTTCCAGCAGGCGCTTCTGCTTTTCCGGGTCGCTGATGCGGGCCGCCGTCTCGACCGCCGAGCGCACGCTGGTCAGCGGGTTCTTGATCTCGTGCGAGACGTCGGCGGCGAAGCGTTCGATGGCGTCCATGCGGGTCCACAGGGCGGCGGTCATTTCCTTTAGGGCCAGCGACAATTCGCCGATCTCGTCGCCCCGGGCCGACAGATCGGGGATGCGGGCGCGCTGTCCCCGGCCGCGGCGGACCTGATGGGCGGCCATGGCCAGGCGACGCACCGGCCGGGCGATGGTGCCGGCCAGGAAGAAGGACAGGCCGACGGTGACCGCCAGGGTGACGATGAACACCTGGGCGATGGCCAGGCGGACCTGGAACAGGCCGTGGGCGACGGCGCGGCCGTCATGGGTGACCATCAAGGCGCCGACCACCTGCTTGTAGCGGCTGACCGGGACCGCCACCGACAAGACGATGCCGCCCTCGGGCGACGAGCGGATGGCGGTGCCGGTCTCGCCGGCCAGGGCGGCGACCACCTCGGGGAACTGGTCGCCCCGGCTGTCCAGCCGCTCGACATGAAGCGGCAGGTCGGGGTCGGCCGGCATCCAGTGGGACAGGCGGTCCCAGCGGGCGGCCAGGTCGGACCAGAAGCCGGGCGGCGGCGGCGGGTCCAGGTCCTCGATCTGGATGTTGCCCTTGGCCGACAGCACGAATTGCGAATCGGCGGCCAGGTCGCCGACGGCGTCGAACAGGCGCGCGCGCATCTGGGCCGGCTGGGCCAGGCGGCGGACCATCACTTGGGCCAGCTCGGCGTTGATTTCCAGGAAGCCCAGGCTTTGTTCGGCCACCGCGCTTTCGCCGACGGCACCGGCCACCATCTCGGCCTGGGTGGCCAGGCCGGCCAGTTCGGACTCGATCAGCGCCTGCTTGTAGCGGTCCAGGAACATCAGCCCGGCCACCAGCAGCACCGGGGCGATCAGGTTGACCGCCAGGATGCGTCGCGTCAGCGGCGAGGCCAGCGGCCGCCAGCGGCCCCGGCGCCTGACGGATTCAGTCTTCACGGTAACGATAGCCGACGCCGTACAGGGTTTCGATATGGGCGAAGGAATCGTCGACCTCGCGGAACTTCTTGCGGACCCGCTTGATGTGGCTGTCGATGGTGCGGTCATCGACATAGATCGATTCGCCGTAAGCGGCGTCGATCAACTGGTCGCGGTTCTTGACGTGGCCGGGCCGCTGGGCCAGGGCCTTGACCAGCAGGAACTCGGTGACGGTCAGATCGACCTTGGCGCCCTTCCACACGCAGACATGCCGGCCGGGATCGAGCACCAGTTCGCCCCGGGTGATGGCGCCGGCGGCCGGCCCGTCGCCTTCCTCGGCGGCCATGTCCAGGCGGCGCAGCAGGGCGCGGATGCGCTCGATCAGCAGCTTCTGCGAGAACGGCTTCTTGATGTAATCGTCGGCGCCCATGCGCAGGCCCATCAACTCGTCCACCTCGTCGTCCTTCGAGGTCAGGAAGATCACCGGGATGGCCGAGTTCTTGCGCAGCCGTTGCAGCAATTCCATGCCGTCCATGCGCGGCATCTTGATGTCCAGCACCGCCAGGTCGGCCGGCTGGCTGGTCAGGCCGCGCAGCGCCTCGGCGCCGTCAGTATAGGTGCGGACCTTGTAGCCCTCGGATTCCAAGGCGATCGACACCGAGGTCAGGATATTGCGGTCGTCATCGACCAGCACGATGGTATGGCCCACGAAAGAAAACTCCCCACGAACGTTCGGCCGGCCCAGGGTCGCGCAAACCGGCCCGGCGCGAAAGCGAAATTGACTTCCCCAATGTGGCGAAATTATAGTCCGCCCAGACGGTTCCCCCGAAGTCCGCAAGGGTGAAGGGGGTGAATATGGGAAGCCGGTGCGATTCCGGCGCTGCCCCCGCAACTGTAGGCGGAGAGGTTCCGGCCGTTCGCGATTGCCACTGACCCGTTTGCCAGGATATCCACCGGCGAACGTTTCCAAGGTCGGGAAGGCTATGCCGGAACCCTTGACCCGCGAGCCAGGAGACCTGCCGTCGAACCCGCGTGCGCACGACCTTCCGGGCGGGGTGTCCTGGAACGGTGATGTCCCAAGTCGGGGCGGTGTGTTCGCTGTTCGCGGACCAAGAGGTGGATAGATGCATATCATGGAAGGATTCCTTCCCGCCGGGCATGCCCTGGCGTGGACGGCTATTTCCGCTCCGTTCGTCGTTACCGGCGCGGTGCGCCTGAAGCGGATTCTGGTCGAGCGGCCCGAATTGCGGCTGACCTTCGGCGCCGCCGGCGCCTTCGCCTTCGTGCTGTCGGCCCTGAAGCTGCCCAGCGTCACCGGTTCGTGCTCGCATCCCACCGGCACGGGCCTGGGCGCGCTGGCGGTGGGGCCGGCCGCCACCACCATCATCGGCACCGTGGTGCTGCTGTTCCAGGCCCTGTTGCTGGCCCATGGCGGCCTGACCACCCTGGGGGCCAACGTCTTCTCGATGGCGGTGGCCGGGCCGTGGATCGCTTGGGGCGTGTGGAAGGCGGCCGGCAAGGTCGGCCTGGGGCCGTCGGTGGCGGTGTTCCTGGCCGCCATGTTGGGCGATCTGGGGACCTATGTGGTGACCTCGGCCCAGTTGGCCCTGGCCTTTCCCGACGCCGCCAGCGGTTTCGCCGGCGCCTTCGCCAAATTCGCCGGCATCTTCGCCGTGACCCAGATTCCCCTGGCGGTGGCCGAGGGATTGTTGACGGTGGTGGTGATGAATGCGCTGAACCAGCGCGCCCTGGTGGCCGAGGTGCGGGCATGACCATGGCGCGACAGAACATCGTGCTGCTGGGGGCGGCGATCCTGGTGGTGGCGGCGCCCTTGATCCTGGGGATCGAGGGCAGCTATGGCGGGGCCGACGGCCAGGCCCAGGCCGTGATCGAGGAATCGGGCTACCGCCCGTGGTTCTCGAACATCTGGACTCCGCCCAGCAAGGAGATCGAAAGCCTGTTGTTCGCCCTGCAGGCGGCGGCGGGGGCGGGGCTGCTGGGCTATGTGCTGGGCCGGCTGCACGGTCGGCGCCCGAAATGATTCGCACCGACCGGCTGGCCGCCGCCAGCCGCTGGAAAGACAAATCCTTGAGCGAAAAAGCGGTGACGGCGCTGGGCCTGATGGGCCTGGCGCTGGCCCTGCCGCCTTTTCCCGGCGCCCTGGCGGTGCTGGTGGCGGCCAGCCTGCTGGCCTGGCGCTCGGGCGTCGGCCCGGCCGACTGGCTGGCCCTGCTGGCCCCGCCGGCCGCCTTCATCGCCACCGGAACCGTGGCGCTGGCGGTCGAGATCGATGCGGCGGGCCTGCATCTGGCCGCCGATGGCGGTCGTGCCGGACTGGCGGTGGCGCTGCGCGCCCTGGCGGCGGTGGCGGCGCTGTTGCTGTTGGCGGCCACCACGCCCACGCCGGCCCTGATCGGCGGCCTGAGGCGGCTGGGCCTGGCCCCGGAATTGGCCGAGGTGGCGCTGGCGATCTATCGCTTCATCTTCATCTTGCAAGACACCGCCCAGACCATGCACGCCGTCCAGGCCGCCCGCCTTGGCACGGTCGGCTGGCGACGGCGCATCCGCTCGGCCGGGCTGTTGGCGGCCTCGCTGCTGCCCAGGGCGCTGGACCGGGCGCACCGCCAGGAAATCGGCCTGGCGGCGCGCGGCTTCGACGGGTCGTTGCGCACCTTGTCGGCCCACCGGCCGGTCTCGGTCTGGGGCCTGGCCCGCGCCGCAATCTTGCTGGTCTCGATCGCCGGGTTGGGCCTGGCATGGTGATCCTGGAAGCCTGCGGCCTCCATTACGCCTATCCCGGCGGCGCCCCGGCCCTGGCTGGGCTGGACCTGGCGGTGCGCCGGGGCCGGCGCCTCGCCATCCTGGGTCCCAACGGCGCAGGCAAGACCACGCTGCTGCTGCATCTGAACGGAACCCTGGAACCCAAATCCGGCCAGGTGCGCATTGACGGAGCCGCCATGGCCCATGGCCGTGCCCAGCGGGCCTCGTGGCGCCGCCGCGTCGGCCTGGTGCTGCAAGATCCCGACGATCAATTGTTCGCCGGCACGGTGGCCGAGGATGTCTCGTTCGGGCCGCTGAACCTGGGGCTGGACGAATCGGTCGTCGCCGCCCGGGTCGCCGAAGCGCTGGAATCCCTGCGCATCGCCGACCTGGCCGACCGGCCGCCGCACATGCTGTCGTTCGGCCAGAAGAAGCGCGCCGCCATCGCAGGCGCGGTGGCGATGCGGCCCGACATCCTTTTGCTGGACGAGCCCAGCGCCGGCCTGGACCCGTTCGGCACGGTGCATCTGCTGGCCGCGCTGGACCGGCTGTGCCAGGGCGGCACCACCTTGGTCTTCACCACCCACGACGTCGATCTGGCCTGGAGCTGGGCCGACGACGTCGCCTTGTTCGCCACCGGCCAAGTGGTCCGCCAGGGCGAGGCCGAAACGGTGCTGGCCGACCATCAGGCGCTGGCCGCTGCCCACCTCAAGCCGCCCTTCCTGCTGGAACTGGGGCTGAAGGCCCGCGCGTTGGGCTTGCTGGCCGCCGACGCGCCGCTGCCGCGCAAGCGGGCCGACGGGCTGGCCCTGCTTGAAGGCCTGGCCCGCTGAACCTATTTATGCCTTGGTCATAGACTGTTGTTGGTGCGCTCACGCACGGCACGAACGCTGTTCGTGTCTGGGCGTTATAGTCGAATCATTCCAAGTATCACTCGCAAAGGAGTGGCCCATGAAATCTTCTCCCGCCTCTGGCGATGTCGAACGGACCCTGGTCGAGAGTTACGACACTTTGCGAGCCGAGGGCTGGTTCGACACCGAGCCGGACGCCTTGTTCGCCCAGGCGGCGCAATTGATCGAGGACATGGCCGCCACCTTGGGGGCCTGTCCCACCCGCGACCTGCTGCTGGCTCGCCGTGCGATGATGCATGGCCATGCCGGCCAGCCCGACGCGGTGATGGTCGCCGACCACCTGGCCTTCCTGCACGGCATGCTGGGGTCCGGCCGGCTTCATTGACGAGTGTCCTGCCCCCGAACTTCGCATGGCGAATTCCGGGGATAAGCAGGCCACTGACTATTCTGAATAGGGCCGGATAGCGGCATCCCCCCTGCCCCCACCGCCGCATCCGGTCTTGCGCCCCCTTCCCCACCGGGAAGGGGGCGTGATCCTATTTCCCCGGCGGATGCATGGTTTCGTGCATCTTGCGGTGGTCGGGGTCCTTCATGTGGCTTTCGTGCATGGCGGGGTCGTGCTGCATCGGCATTCCGCCCATTCCCATCGAGCCCGGGCCCATAGACCCGATCGGCTTGATCTCGGCGACCACGGTGACCTTGCCGGCCTGGGTGAATTCCAGCTCCAGCGGCAGGGTGGCGCCTTCCTTCAGCGGCGCCTTCAGGCCGATCAGCATGACGTGCAGCCCGCCGGGGGCAAACTCGATGGTGCGCCCGGCGGGGATTTCGACGCTGGACAGGGCGATCATCCGCATGGTGTCGCCTTGCGCCATGTGGGTGTGCAACTCGGCGCTCTTGGAAATGTCGGCCTTGGCGCCGACCAGATTGTCGGCCGCGGCCCCATTGTTGACGATGGTCAGATAGGCGCCGCCGGCCGGAGCCTTCGGCGGCGTCGCCCGGGCCCAGGCGTTCTTGATTTCGATGTCGCCGACCTTGGCGTCGCCGGCCAGGGCCGGGCCGCAGGCCAGCAGGGCGGCCAGGGCCAGCACGGTTCCCTTGAATGCGTTCATCTGCGATGATCCCCTTCGTCCAAACAAGTCTTGCCAGTGATGCCCGATGATCAAAGACCCGGTGAATGACGAAGGTCAACTGCCCGCCGACAACCGCCTGGCCTTGCGCCGGGTGGTGCGGGCCTGCCGCAAGGCGACGCTGGGCACCTTGATGGACGGCGCGCCCTATTGCTCGCTGGTCACCGTGGTGGTCGATCCGCTGTTGGCGCCCCTGTTGCTGCTGTCGGGTCTGTCCGACCACACCCGCAACATCCTGGCCGATCCCCGGGTGTCCTTGTTGTTCGATGGCACCGACGGGCTGGCCAATCCGCAGACCGGGCCGCGCGTCACCCTGACCGGCCGGGCCGAGCCCAGTGCCAATCCCCAGGACCGCGCCCGCTTCCTGGCCCTGCATCCCGGCGCGGCCCTCTATGCCGGTTTCGCCGATTTCGGCATTTGGCGGGTGGTGCCCGAGCGGGTCCATTTCGTCGGCGGCTTCGGCCGGGCGGTGTGGTTCGACGCCCCGTTCGGGTTGGACCCGGACCAGGCGGCGGCGGTGGCGGGGTGCGACGCCCCCACACTGGCGGATGGCTGGCAGGTGGTGGGAACCGACATCGACGGGGCCGACCTGAGATGCGGCGAATCCTTTGTCCGCCTGGCTTTCGAGCGTCCGGTGGCCACCCGGGAGCAGGCGGGTCAAGCGACCCTTGCCGGGTGGGAACGCCTGCCCCGCTAAATTGGGGGGCATTCGATACAGCATTGTCATTGCCCCTGACACGCCTTATCGCTATCTTCGCGTCCTCTTCGGGGCTAAAGGCGCGATGTAAGGCGCCCGTTTCGGGGGTCATCCCACCGACCAGGCCCGCTCTTAGGGCGGACACCGGCCAGCGCGGTACGGCCTCCATCTATAAGGGATGGAGATAGGTGATCATGAGCAAACACGGTATTCCCGGCGGAACCACGATCAATGCCAGCTTGCTGGCCTGGATCGACGAAATGGCCCGGCTGTGCAAGCCGGACAGCATCCATATCTGCGACGGTTCCCAGGCGGAGTACGACGCCCTGTGCGGGCAGATGGTCGAAGCCGGAACGATGATTCGGCTGAACGACGCCAAGCGTCCCAATTCGTATCTGTGCCGGTCTGACCCGCGCGACGTCGCCCGTGTCGAGGACCGCACCTTCATCTGCTCGGCCACCAAGGCCGAGGCCGGTCCGACCAACAATTGGGTCGCGCCTGCCGAGATGAAGGAACGGATGGGCAAGCTGTATGACGGCTGCATGAAGGGCCGCACCATGTATGTGGTGCCGTTCTCGATGGGGCCGCTGGGGTCGAACATCGCCCATATCGGCGTGCAGATCACCGATTCGGCCTATGCGGTCGTCAACATGCGCATCATGACCCGCATGGGCCAGGCGGTGTTGGAGCTGCTGGGCAAGGACGGTCACTTCGTCAAGTGCCTGCACTCGGTCGGCGCGCCCTTGGCCGATGGCGCCAAGGACGTGGTTTGGCCGTGCAACCCCGAGAACATCACCATCAGCCATTTCCCGGAAGAGCGGGCGATCTGGTCCTATGGCTCGGGTTACGGCGGCAACGCGCTGTTGGGCAAGAAGTGCTTCGCGCTGCGCATCGCCTCGACCATGGGCCGTGACGAGGGCTGGCTGGCCGAGCACATGCTGATCGTCGGCGTCGAGAACCCCGAAGGCGAGAAGACCTATGTCGCCGCCGCCTTCCCGTCGGCTTGCGGCAAGACCAACTTCGCCATGCTGCAGCCCCCCAAGGGCTTCGACGGCTGGAAGATCTGGACCGTCGGCGACGACATCGCCTGGATCAAGCCCGGTGCGGACGGCAAGTTCTACGCCATCAACCCGGAAGCGGGCTTCTTCGGCGTGGCGCCCGGCACCGGTGCCGACACCAACGCCAATGCCATGGCCGCCTGCGCCGCCAACTCGATCTTCACCAACGTCGCACTCACCGACGATGGCGACGTGTGGTGGGAAGGCATGACCAAAGACAAGCCGGCCCATCTGATCGACTGGAAGGGTCGCGACTGGACCCCTGACTCGACCGAGCCGGCGGCGCATCCCAATGCCCGCTTCACCGCTCCGGTCAGCCAGTGCCCGTCGGTCGATCCCGACTGGGAAAATCCGACCGGCGTGCCGATCTCGGCCTTCATCTTCGGCGGTCGCCTGTCGAAGACCATGCCGCTGGTCTATCAGTCGTTCAACTGGACCCACGGCGTCTATCTGGCCGCCACCATGGGTTCCGAGGCCACGGCGGCCGCCGTCGGCCAGGCCGCCATCCGCCGCGACCCCTTCGCCATGCTGCCGTTCTGCGGCTACAACATGGCGGATTACTTCACCCATTGGCTGGAAATGGGCCGCAAGGTCTCGAACCCGCCGCCGATCTTCCGCGTCAACTGGTTCCGCAAGGGGCCGGACGGCAAGTTCATGTGGCCGGGCTACGGCGACAACATGCGCGTGCTGAAGTGGATCACCGACCGCGTCAACGGCCAGGCCCAGGGCGTCGAAAGCCCGTTCGGCTTCGTGCCAACCTATGATGACGTCGAATGGAACGGCCTGGACTATGCCCAGGACAAGTTCCACGACCTGATGACCATCGAGCGCGAGGACGGCGTCGCCGAGGCGCGCAGCCAGGAGGAACTGTTCGACAAGTTCCTCGATCGCCTGCCGAAGGAATTCGTCTACGAGCGCGAATTGTTGAAGTCGCGCCTGTGGCGGTCGCCGGCGGTATGGCAGCTGGCCTCCGAGCTGTGATGACGAGAACCCCCGCCGGAAACGGCGGGGGTTTTTTCGTCGGGAACAAAAAAGCGGGGCGCGTTACTTGCCCTTGCCCTCGTGATGCAGCTGCTTCTTCGCTTCCTGCACCAGATGGGCCAGCTTGTCCTTGATCTCGTGCAGGGACACCTTGCCCTTCAGATCGGCCAGAAGGTGACGGGCCACCGGCTCGTCGTCGGGGATGCCGTCGTGGCGGTGCGCCAAATCGTGGGCGTAATCCTGGGCGGCCTGGCCGATCAGGCCCAGCAATTCCGCCGCCCACATCCCGGCCATGCGGTTGCGCCGCCGGGTAACGTGCGGGTCGGTCTTGGCGGTGTCGTCGGGCTGCATCGATCGCGCTCCTTAGCCTGATCCCATTGATCCTAACCCGGTTGGCGCGAAGGCGAAAGCGCGCAACCTGCATGCGCGGGGTTCCAAAACCGCCCTCTACAGACTATGGTCCGCCCAAACCCTTGAAAGGCTGTCGAACGCCCGCCCATGACCAAGCTCTCGCACATCCGCAACTTCGCCATCATCGCCCATATCGACCACGGCAAGTCGACGCTGGCCGACCGTCTGATCCAGACCTGCGGCGCCATCGAGGCGCGCGACATGAAGGAGCAGATCCTGGACTCGATGGATATCGAGCGCGAGCGCGGCATCACCATCAAGGCCCAGACGGTGCGGCTGGATTATACCGCCAGCGACGGCAAGACCTATCAGCTGAACCTGATGGACACCCCCGGCCACGTCGACTTCGCCTATGAGGTCAGCCGCTCACTGGCCGCCTGCGAGGGCTCGATCCTGGTGGTCGATGCCAGCCAGGGCGTCGAGGCTCAGACCCTGGCCAATGTCTATCACGCCCTGGATGCCGGCCACGAGATCGTGCCGGTGCTGAACAAGATCGACCTGCCCGCCGCCGAGCCCGAGCGCATCAAGCAGCAGATCGAGGACGTCATCGGCCTGGACGCCTCGGAAGCGGTGATGATCTCGGCCAAGTCGGGCTTAGGCATCGGCGACGTGCTGGAGGCCCTGGTCAAGCGGCTGCCGGCCCCCGAGGGCGAGGTCGATGCGCCCTTGCAGGCCCTGCTGGTCGATTCGTGGTACGACGCCTATCTGGGCGTCATCATCCTGGTGCGCATCAAGAACGGCGTTCTGAAGCGCGGCCAGAAGATCCGCATGATGGCGACGGGCGCGGCCTATGAAGTCGATCAGGTCGGCTATTTCACGCCGAAGATGATCCGCTGCAGCGACCTGCGCCCGGGCGAGATGGGCTTCATCACCGCCGGCATCAAGGCGGTGGCCGACACCAAGGTCGGCGACACCATCACCGACGACAAGAAGCCGGCCCCGGTCGCGCTGCCGGGCTTCAAGCCGTCGATCCCGGTGGTGTGGTGCGGCCTGTTCCCCATCGACGCCGCCGATTACGAGGATCTGCGCGACAGCTTGGGCAAGCTGCGCCTGAACGACGCCAGCTTCCAGTACGAGCCCGAGACCTCGGCGGCGCTGGGCTTCGGCTTCCGCTGCGGCTTTTTGGGCCTGTTGCACCTGGAAATCATCCAGGAGCGGCTGGAGCGCGAATTCAATCTGGACCTGATCACCACCGCGCCGTCGGTGGTCTACAAGATCACCCTGACCGACGGCACGGTGATGGATTTGCATAATCCCGCCGACATGCCCGACGTCGGCCGCATCGACCATGTGGAAGAGCCGTGGATCAAGGCCACCATCATGGTGCCCGACGAATATCTGGGCTCGATCCTGCAATTGTGCACCGAACGGCGCGGCCAGCAGATCGACCTGACCTATGCCGGCAACCGTGCCATGGCGGTCTACAAGCTGCCGCTGAACGAGGTGGTGTTCGACTTCTACGATCGTCTGAAGTCCATCAGCCGCGGCTATGCCAGCTTCGATTACGAGATGGATTGCTATACCGAAAGCGATCTGGTCAAGACCTCGATCCTGGTCAATGCCGAGCCGGTCGACGCCCTGGCCTTCATCGTCCACCGCGCCAACGCCGAAAGCCGGGGTCGGGCCATCTGCACCCGGCTGAAGGAACTGATTCCGCGCCAGATGTTCCAGATCGCCATCCAGGCGGCCATCGGCGGTCGCATCGTCGCGCGCGAGACCATCAGCGCGCTCAGGAAGGACGTGTTGGCCAAGTGCTATGGCGGCGACGTCAGCCGCAAGCGCAAGCTGCTGGACAAGCAGAAGGAAGGCAAGAAGCGCATGCGCCAATTCGGCAAGGTCGAAATCCCGCAATCGGCCTTCCTGGCCGCCTTGAAGATGGGCGACGATTAGGGGGCGTGAAAAAGTCCCTCGGCTTCGCTCAGGGACTTTTTCACGAACGGTTCCCTACCGGCACGGCCGGTTGGGGTCCTTGTTGTCGCACAGATCGACGGCGTTCATATAGGCGACCCATTCCGCCAGCTCGGCCGCCGACACCGGGACGGTGCCTTGGGCGAACGGCTCGCCGCGCCAGGCCCGGCTGACCACATAAAAGGCGTCCTTGCCCCGCACCACGAAGTAAAGGGTCATGCTGCCGCGCCCGTCGCCCTTGTAGCGGCCGCAGGCGACGGTGCGGCTGCCGGCCTCGCGGCCGCCGACCATCCCTAAGCTGGACGGCCCGGCCGAGGCCTGCTCGCACACCTGGCCGGTCTTGGTGACCACGGTGTCCAGGAAGGCCTGCGCCGTCAGCGGCGTGCCGCGAAAGGCCTGGATGGTGGCGCGCCGGGTCCAGGATTCGGCGGCTTCGTTTCCGGGGATCAGTTCGGTGGTTTCGCCGTTGCGGTCGGCCAGGCTGACGATCACCTTCCAGCCCAGCAATTGCGGAACCTGCAGCTTCTCGGCGGCCATGGCGCCATGGGCCGACAGGATCAGTCCCAGCACCCCGATCAGAATCCGACGCATCACCCAGCCCCTCGCAGTTCGGGGCCTAGTGTGGTGGTTCTGAAATTCGGATGGCAATACGAATTTCAGAACCACCACACAATTCAATAAATGAGTGGCCTGCTTATCGTATCCCCCCGGTGACGGCCGCCTGTTCGAGCGGCCCTTGCTCTGAGATTCTGCCAGCCTGATTGGCGTTGGTGGTGGCGG
>NZ_LWQU01000151.1 GCF_001650635.1 Magnetospirillum moscoviense
GCTGCGCCTGGCCCAGACGGCCCAGAAATTGGTCCAAAGCCCGCTTGCCTTTGCCCGTCTGGTCCGCGCCAACCTCATGCACCTGCGCCGCATCGACCGCCTAATCGGAGACGACCGCAGCCCCAGGGGCGCTCCCAATCAGATGGTGTTGCTATGAGCCCGAAAATTAAACCGGACAGCAGTGGGCCAAGCCCGGCCATGACGGAATGAAGCGAACCCCCGGGGGATTATTCCTCGGCGGAGCGGCTGGCCTTCTTGCGGTCGTTCGGATCGCGCAGGCGCTTCCTGAGGCGGATCGACTTCGGCGTCACTTCCACCAGCTCGTCGTCCTGGATGTAGGCGATGGCCTGTTCCAGGCTCATCTTGCGCGGCGGCGTCAGGCGCACCGCCTCGTCCTTGCCCGAGGCGCGGATGTTGGTCAGCTGCTTGGCCTTCAGCGGGTTGACCTCCAGGTCGTTGCCGCGCGAATGCTCACCGATGATCATGCCTTCATAGACCTTGACCTGCGGATTGATGAACATCGGGCCGCGATCTTCCAGGTTCCACAGCGCATAGGCCACCGCCTCGCCGCTGGCGTTCGAGATAAGCACGCCGTTGCGACGGCCCTCGATGGCGCCCTTGTAGGGGGCGTAACCGTGATAGACGCGGTTCATCAGGCCGGTGCCGCGGGTGTCGGTCAGGAACTCGCCGTGATAGCCGATCAAGCCGCGCGACGGCGCCAGGAAGGTGATGCGGGTCTTGCCGCCGCCGGTCGGGCGCATGCCGGTCAGCTCGGCCTTGCGGATGGTCATCTTTTCCACCACCACGCCCGAGAATTCCTCGTCGACGTCGACGAACACTTCCTCGATCGGTTCCAGGCGCTGGCCGTCCTCGGTCTTGAACAGCACGCGCGGACGCGACACCGACAATTCGAAGCCCTCGCGGCGCATGGTCTCGATCAGCACGCCCAGCTGCAGTTCGCCACGGCCGGCCACCTCGAAGGCGTCCTTGCTGTCCTGCTCGGTGATGCGGATGGCGACATTGGATTCCGCCTCGCGGAACAGGCGCGCGCCGATGACGCGGCTGGTGACCTTGTCGCCCTCGGTGCCGGCCAGCGGGGAATCGTTGACCGAGAAGATCATCGCCAGCGTCGGCGGGTCGATCGGCTGGGCCTTCAGGGGCTCGGTCACCTCGGCGGCGCAGATGGTGTCGGCGACGGTGACCTTGGTCATGCCGGCCAGGCAGACGATGTCGCCGGCTTCGGCCTGATCGACCGGCACCCGCTCGATGCCGCGGAACGACAGGATCTTCGAGGCGCGGAACTGCTCGACCACGCCGTCGCGGTTGATACCCTTGACCGGCATGTTCAGCTTCAAGATGCCGGTCTCGATGCGCCCGGTCAGGATGCGGCCCAGATAGGGGTCGGCTTCCAGGGTGGTGGCCAGCATCGAGAAGGGGGCGTCCAGATCGTGGTTGGGAGCCGGAACGTGCTTGAGGATCAGGTCGAACAGCGGCTCGAGCGAGTCCTTCGGGCCTTCCGGGGCCTCGGCGGCCCAGCCGTCGCGGCCGACCGCGAACAGGGTCGGGAAGTCCAGCTGCTCGTCGTTAGCATCCAGCGCGGCGAACAGATCGAAGCATTCGTCATGCACTTCGTGCGGGCGGGCGTCGCCGCGATCGACCTTGTTGACCACCACGATCGGCTTGAGCCCCAGGCCCAGCGCCTTGCCGGTGACGAACTTGGTCTGCGGCATCGGGCCTTCGGCCGCGTCCACCAGCACCACCACGCCATCGACCATCGACAAGATACGTTCCACCTCGCCGCCGAAATCGGCGTGGCCGGGGGTATCGACGATGTTGATGCGCACGCCCTTCCAATCGACCGAGGTGCACTTGGCCAGGATGGTGATGCCACGTTCCTTTTCCAGGTCGTTGGAATCCATCACCCGCTCGGCGACCTGCTGGTTTTCGCGGAAGGTGCCGGACTGCCGCAGCATGGCATCGACCAGGGTGGTCTTGCCATGGTCGACGTGGGCGATGATGGCGATGTTCCTAAGTTCCATGGGAGGTTCGTTTCTTGTCTTGAAGGGGATGGGGAAAAGCGCTCTCAGCCCAGCTTGGCGGCGGCCAACTTGGCCAAGGACTGCGCCGGGCGGGCGCCGATGTGGGAAATGATCTCGGCCGCGGCGATGCCGCCCAGACGAGCGCAGGTGGCCAGATCACGGCCTTGGGTGTAGCCGTGCAGGAAGCCGGCGGCGTAAAGGTCGCCGGCCCCGGTGGTATCGACCACATGATCGACCGGGTCGCAGCCGACGACGATGACGTCCTCGTCGGTCACCACCACCGAGCCCTTGGGGCCCCGGGTGATGGCCGCCACCTTGGCGTGGCCGCGCACGGCCCTGAGCGCCTGGTCGAAATCGTCGGTCGAGAACAACGACTGAATCTCGGCATCGTTGGAAAACAAGATATCGACATGGCCCGAGATCAATTCAAGGAACTCGGACCGGTGGCGATCGACGCAGAACGGGTCGGACAGCGACAGCGACACCTCGCGCCCCGCATCGTGGGCGACACCGGCGGCCTTGAGGAAGGCCTGCTTGGCCAGCGGCGGGTCGTACAGATAGCCTTCCAGATAGGTCACCATGGCGCCGGCAATGACGGCTTCGTCGACATCGTCGGGGCCGAATTCGATGCAGGCGCCCAGATAGGTCAGCATGGTGCGCTGAGCGTCGGGGGTGACCAGCACGAAGCAGCGCGCGGTGGCCGGGCCGTCGGCAGCGGCCATGGTCTCGAAGGTGGCGCCGGCATTCTTGATGTCGTGGGCGAACACCCGGCCCAGCTGGTCGTCCTTGACCTTGCCCATATAGGTGGCCTTGCCGCCCAGCGAGGCGATGCCGACGATGGTGTTGGCCGCCGATCCGCCCGAACATTCCAGGCCCGGCGGCAGCGAGGCGTAAATCCGCTCGGCCTCGGCGCTGTCGATCAGGGTCATGACGCCCTTGGTCAGGCCCAGGCGGGCCAGCAGCTCGTCCTCGGCGTGGACCAGCACGTCGACAATCGCGTTGCCGATACCGGCGACGTGGAAACGTGGTTCTGCCATGATCTTGATCTCGTGGTTCGCTGCGCGATATGGACGGAAGACACCTGCTCCCGACAAGCGGCGCAGTATATCCAGACCGCGTTCTGGAACAACATAAAAACGGCGTGACATATAAGGGATGACGATGATCGCGGCTTTGTTCAAGGCCTTCGCCCAACTTCCCGACCGCTCGCTGAACCGGGTTCTGGGTCGCGGCATCCTTGGCGCCCTGGCGATTTACATCGCTTTGGTCGCCGCTGTGTGGACCATCTTGTCGCAGGTCACCTTCTTCGCCGAGGCCTGGGCCGACATCGGCACCGGCCTGGCCTTGGGGCTGGCGGTGCTGGTGCTGCCCCTGCTGTTCTTCCCCGCGCTCGCCACCGCCATCATGAGCCCGATGCTGGACCAGGCCGCCGAAGCGGTCGAGGCCCGCCACTATCCGCACCTGGCCCCGGCCCGGCCGCAGCCCTGGACCGAAGCCTTGCTGACCACGCTGCGATTTTTGGCGGTGATGGTGGTGATCAACCTGCTGGCACTCCCTATATACGCGGTGCTGCTGCTGACCGGCCTGACCTTCATCCTGGTGACGGTGGTCAACGGCTACCTGCTGGGCCGCGAATATTTCGAGCTGGTGGCTTTGCGCCGGCTGGACCTGGCGACCGGGCGGCTGGTGTTCAAGAACAACCTGGGACGCCTGTGGCTGGCCGGTGCGGTGATCTCGGTGCTGTTCTCGGTGCCGCTGTTGAATCTGGCGGCACCGGTGATCGGCACCGCCTTCATGGTCCATGTGGTCCAGCGGCTGAAAGGGCCGATGGCGTAATCCGGCACCAGGGTCACGTCGTGGCGCCCGCGCCCGGTGAGGGCCCCTAAAAACGGGTAGGGGGTAGAAATTTACCCGCCCGAAGGGATAGCCAGGCTGGACTCGCGGGCAAAAATATGGTGTAAGCCAACGTCGCCGGATCACCATGCCCGGCGCAACCCTTGTCCTTGTTCCAAAGCGGAGGATATCCCGTGCTCGAAGCCTATCGTCAGCATGTTGCCGAACGCGCCGCCCTGGGGATCCCGCCGCTGCCGCTGACCGCCCAGCAGACCGAGGAATTGGTCGCGTTGCTGAAGAACCCGCCCAAGGGCGAGGAGCAGACCCTGGTCGAGCTGATCACCTATCGGGTGCCGGCCGGCGTCGATGATGCCGCTGGCGTCAAGGCCGCCTTCCTGGCCGAGATCGCCAAGGGCACCGCCACCAGCCCGCTGATCAGCAAGGTCAAGGCCACCGAATTGCTGGGCACCATGCTGGGCGGCTTCAACATCTCGCCGATGATCGAGCTGCTGGCCTGCCCCGAATGCGGCGCCGCCGCCGCCGAGGGCCTGAAGAAGACCCTGCTGGTGTTCGATTATTTCCACGACGTCAAGGCGCTGGCCGACAAGGGCAACGCCAATGCCACGGCGGTGATCCAGTCCTGGGCCGACGCCGAATGGTTCACCTCGCGCCCGGAAGTGCCGGCCAGCCTGACCGTCACCATCTTCAAGGTGTCGGGCGAGACCAACACCGACGATCTGTCGCCCGCTCCCGACGCCTGGAGCCGCCCCGATATCCCGCTGCACGCGCTGGCCATGCTGAAGAACCCGCGCCCGGGCATCGAGCCGGAAGAAGCCGGCGTGCGCGGCCCGGTCAAGTTCCTGGAAGATCTGCGCGCCAAGGGCAACCTGGTCGCCTATGTCGGCGACGTGGTCGGCACCGGCTCCAGCCGCAAGTCGGCCACCAACTCGGTGCTGTGGTTCACCGGCGAGGACATCCCCTTCGTCCCCAACAAGCGCTTCGGCGGCGTCTGCCTGGGCACCAAGATCGCGCCGATCTTCTACAACACCATGGAAGATGCCGGCGCCCTGCCCATCGAGCTGGACGTCAACCAGATGAACATGGGCGACGTGGTCGAGCTGCGCCCCTATGACGGCAAGGCCCTGAAGGACGGCAAGGTCATCGCCGAATTCACCGTCAAGTCCGACGTGATCTTCGACGAAGTGCGCGCCGGCGGCCGTATCCCGCTGATCATCGGTCGCGGCCTGACCTCCAAGGCCCGCGAGGCCCTGGGTCTGGCACCCAGCACCTTGTTCCGCCTGCCGGCCGTGCCGGCCGATACCGGCAAGGGCTACAGCCTGGCCCAGAAGATGGTCGGCCGCGCCTGTGGCCTGCCGGAAGGCAAGGGCATGCGCCCGGGCACTTATTGCGAACCCAAAATGACCACCGTCGGCAGCCAGGACACCACCGGCCCGATGACCCGCGACGAGTTGAAGGACCTGGCCTGCCTGGGCTTCTCGGCCGACATGGTGATGCAGTCCTTCTGCCACACCGCCGCCTATCCGAAGCTGGTGGACGTCAAGACCCACAAGGAACTGCCGGGCTTCATCTCGACCCGCGGCGGCGTCGCGCTTCGTCCCGGCGACGGCGTCATCCATTCCTGGCTGAACCGCCTGCTGCTGCCCGACACCGTCGGCACCGGCGGCGATTCCCACACCCGCTTCCCCATCGGCATCTCGTTCCCGGCCGGTTCGGGCCTGGTGGCGTTTGCCGCCGCCACCGGCGTCATGCCGCTGGACATGCCGGAATCGGTGCTGGTCCGCTTCAAGGGCACGCTGCAGCCGGGCGTCACCCTGCGTGACCTGGTCAACGCCATCCCGCTTTACGCCATTCGCGCCGGCCTGCTGACCGTCGAGAAGAAGGGCAAGAAGAACGTGTTCTCGGGCCGAATCCTGGAAATCGAAGGCCTGCCCGACCTGAAGGTGGAACAGGCGTTCGAGCTGACCGATGCGTCTGCGGAACGTTCGGCCGCCGGCTGCACGGTGCGCCTGAACAAGGAACCGATCATCGAGTACATGAACTCGAACATCACCCTGATGAAGTGGATGATCGCCGAGGGCTATGCCGATGCCCGCACCCTGGGCCGCCGCGTCAAGGCGATGGAAGCCTGGATCAAGGACCCGCAGCTGTTGGCCCCCGATTCCGACGCCGAATATGCCGCCATCATCGACATCGATCTGGCCGACATCAAGGAACCGATCGTCGCCTGCCCGAACGATCCCGACGACGTCAAGCTTTTGAGCGAAGTCGCCGGCGACAAGATCGACGAGGTGTTCATCGGCTCGTGCATGACCAATATCGGTCACTTCCGCGCCGCCGGTAAGGTGCTGGACGGCAAGTCCGACATCCCGACCCGCCTGTGGATCGCGCCGCCCACCAAGATGGACGCCATGATCCTGAACGAGGAAGGCTATTACAGCGTGCTGGGCAAGGCCGGCGCCCGCATGGAAATGCCCGGCTGTTCGTTGTGCATGGGTAACCAAGCCCAGGTGCGCAAGGGTTCGACCGCGATGTCGACCTCGACCCGCAACTTCCCCAACCGTCTGGGCATCGACACCCGCGTCTATCTGGGTTCCGCCGAACTGGCCGCCGTTTGCGCCCTGATGGGCAAGATCCCGACTCCGGCCGAATATCTGGCCCAGGTCGCGGTGGTCAACGACAAGGCCAAGGACGTCTATCGCTACATGAATTTCGACCAGATTGCCGTCTTCAAGGAAATCGCCGACGGCGTCACGGTCTAACCGGACAGACCAATAAGAAGAGCGCTCAGCCTTGAGCCCCCGCCGGGAAACCGGCGGGGGTCTTGTTTTTTCCCCACCCATGGCACGGAAAGTGTTATGGCTTCGCCTTGCCCCCCGAAATGAAAGCAATTGTTCCGTCATGGACGTCTTCACCCCCGATCATCCCCTGAGCCTGGCCCTGGCCGAGCGCGCCTATACCGAACTGACTGACGTGCAAGGCGCGGTGCTTGACCCCGTGGCCGAGGGCCGCGACCTCTTGGTGTCGGCCCAGACCGGATCGGGCAAGACCGTGGCCTATGGCCTGGCGCTGGCCGACACCTTGCTGGACGGAATGCCGACCCTGGGGGCGGCCGGTGACCCGCTGGCCCTGGTGGTCGCGCCGACCCGCGAACTGGCCCTGCAGGTCAGCCGCGAGCTGACCTGGCTGTACGCCAAGGCCGGCGCCCGGGTGGTCGCCTGTGTCGGCGGCATGGATCCGCGCGCCGAGCAGCGCCTGCTGGCGCAAGGGGTGCACATCGTGGTCGGCACGCCGGGCCGTCTGCGCGACCATCTCGAACGCGGAGCGCTGCGCATCCGCCATCTGCAGGCGGTGGTGCTGGACGAAGCCGACGAAATGCTCGACATGGGTTTCCGCGAGGACCTGGAATTCATCCTGGAAGCCACGCCGGCCGAGCGGCGCACGTTGCTGTTCTCGGCGACGCTGCCCAAGGATATCGTCGCGATGGCGAAACGATATCAGCGCAACGCCTGGCGCATCGCCATCGCCGCCGGCAAGCAGGGCCATGCCGACATCGAGTACCGAGCGGTGCGGGTCGCCCCCAACGAGACCGAGCATGCGGTGGTCAACATCCTGCGCTATATCGAATCGCCCACCGCCATGGTGTTCTGCAACACCCGCGAATCGGTGCGCCACCTGCAGGCGATCCTGCTGGAACGCGGCTTTTCCGCCGTCGGCCTGTCCGGCGAGATGAGCCAGGCCGAGCGCAACCGCGCCCTTCAATCCCTGCGCGACGGCCGCGCCCGGGTGTGCGTCGCCACCGATGTCGCGGCGCGCGGCATCGACCTGCCCAATCTGGGCCTGGTCATCCATGCCGAATTGCCGCAAAACGCCGAGACCTTGCAGCATCGGTCGGGCCGCACCGGGCGCGCCGGCAAGAAGGGCATCAGCGCGCTTCTGGTGCTGCTGTCGCGGCGTCGCCGCGCGGAAGGCCTGTTGAACGCCGCCGGCGTCACCGCCACCTGGAGCGGTGCGCCCGCCGCCGACGAGATCCTGCAGCTGGACCAGGAACGTCTGCTGAAACATCCGCTGCTGACGGAAGAGCCCGACGAGGCCGACCTGGCCATGGCCACCGCCCTGCTGGCCGAGCGCCCGCCCGAGGCCATCGCGGCGGCTTTGGTCAAGATGTACCGCGCCCACCTGCCGGCCGCCGAGGAAGTGTTCGACCCGGGCTCGGGTCCGGCCCCCATGGGCGAGCGGCCGGAACGCGCGCCCCGTGGCGAACGCCCGCCGCAGCTGGAAGGCGGCGGGGTGTGGTTCCGCCTGAATGTCGGGCGCCAGAAGAACGCCGACCCGCGCTGGCTGATCCCGCTGATCTGCCGCCAGGGCAAGATCACCAAGGCCGAGATCGGCGCCATCCGCATCTTCGAGCGCGACACCCGCTTCGAGATCGAGGCCGCCGCCGCCGATCGCTTCCGCGCGGCATTGGCCCATGCCGACCGCACCGATGTCCGCATCGAACTGGCCGACAACCAGGGTGCCGGCGGCCCGCCGCCGCCGCGTGAGTCCCACGGCCCGCGCAAAGCCCGACCGGAAGGGGCGCGGCCCGAAGGCAAGAAGCCGGGCGGCTTCATCAAGACGCCGTGGAAGGCCAAGGACGGCGCCAAGAAGAAGCCGACGCCGCGTTGACACCGACGGTTCGAAACCGTCGCCCGCCGGCTTCACGCCTGCAGGGCGCGCAGCTCGGCGTTGGTGTAGCGCAGGCGGGCGGCCAGCACGCTGGCCAGCCCTTCCATCATGTTGAGCGCGATCTTCTTGTGGCTGTCGGTGAAGGCGTCGAACTGTTGGCGTGACAGAACGTAAAGATCGACGTCGCTGAAGGCGACGGCGTTGGCCGAGCGGGCCTCGCCGTCCAGGAAGGCCATCTCGCCGAAAAAGGCGCCGCGCCCGAAGGTGGCGAGGTGATGTATCTGGCCCTGGCCCACCGGCAGGACGATGCGCACCGACCCCTTGCGGATCAGGTAAAGCTCGTCGCCATGGTCGCCGATCGAGAAGATCACCTCGCCGGCGGCGACGTGGCGTTTCTCCATCTGGACCTCGAGCTCGGCCAGGGTCTCGCGCTTGCGGGCGGCGAACAGCTCGATCTCGAACAGTTCCAGCGGAATTTCGTCGTTGTGGGCCAGCGCCGCCTCGGCGATCAGCTGGTCCTCGACCCATTCCATCGCCTCGTTCAGTTCGGCGAAGGCGCGCACCTTGTGGCTGGACCGCACCAGCCCGACCTGATCGAAATAATCCTCCATGTCCTTGCCGGACGGCACATGCTTGGGGATGCGCGAGAAGATCAGCATGCCGCCGCGCTCGCCCAGCATGTCCTTGATCTGATCCAGCATGTGGGCGGCGGTGATATCGACCGCCTGGACCCGGCGCATGTCGAGAATCAGGTATTTGCGCCGTTTCAAATCGGCTTCCAGCGCGTGGTAAAGCTGGCTGGTGGTGCCGAAGAACAGACTGCCCTGCAGCTCGACGATGGCGGTCTGGCCGCCTTTTTCGGTCAGGATGTCGCGTTCCGCCTGGACCCGGACCCGCTTCGAGAAGGTCTGGTCGCCGGAAACGATGGCGCGGACCACCGAGCCATGCACCTGTTCGCGAATGAACAGCAGCACCGCCAGCACCACGCCGACGCCCGAGGCGACGATCAGGCTGATGGTCAGGGCGCAGGCGATCACCGCCGCGATCACCGCGAAATCCAGCACGGTGGCGCGATGCTTCAAAAAGCCCAGGCTGTGCCAGTCGATCATCCGGACGCCGATCACCAGCAAGATGCCCGACAGCGACGCCACCGGCACCCAGCTGATCAGGTTGGCCAGCAAGACGAAGGCGATCAGGGCGGCGATTCCCTCGACCAGGCCGGACAGCTTGGTGGTGGCGCCGCTCGACATGTTGACCAGGGTCGCACCCATGGTGCCGGCCCCGGGCACGCCGCCCAGGGCGGCCGCCGCCAGATTGCCCAGGCCCTGGCCCAGAAGCTCGCGGTTGGAATCGTGGCGGGTCCGGGTCAGGGCGTCCAGCACCACGCAGGTCTTCAAGGTGTCGATGGACAGCAGCACCGCCAGGGTCAAGGCCGGCAGCACCAGATCGCGCAGCGCGTTGAAGCCCAATTGTCCCAGGGCGTTCCAGCGGTCGGAAAAGGCTTCGATCAGCCCGCCGCCCTCGCCGCCGCCCAGCGCGCCGACCACGAACTTGTTGCCCTCCAGGGTCAACAGCGCCGGATCGGCCAGACCCAGCGTCAGATAGGTGGCGATGCCGGCCGCCAGGCCAAGGACCGGGGCCGGCACTTTCTTGGTGATCTTCGGCGCGGTCAGCATGACGGCGATGGTGGCGCCGCCGACCACCATGCCCTGCCAGCGCCACATCTCGGGCGAGCCCAACGCCCCCCAGAAGCCGGTGCCCTTGGGCAGGCCCAGGAAGCGCGGCAGCTGGCTGGCGATGATGATCATGCCGACGCCGCTTAAGTATCCGCTGACCACCGGATAGGGCATGTACTTGATCAGGCGGCCCAGACTGAGGGCCCCCATCAGCAGCTGCAGGCCGCCGGCCATCAGGCCCATCAGCGCCAGCAGCAACAGGCCCAGCTCGGGGCTGCCGCCGCGGCTCATATGGTCGATGGCGAAGGCGCCCAGCACCGCCGCCGCCGGGGCGCACGGCGCGCTGATCAGCCGGTTGGTACCGCCGAACAAAGGCGCCAGCAGGCCCAGCGCCACGGTGCCCAGGATGCCGGCCACCGCGCCCTGCGCCCCGTACTGGGCGCCCAGCACCGAATAGATGGTGACGCCGAAGGCGATGGCCGACGGCAGGGCCACCAACATGGCGGCGGTCCCGCCCCACACATCGCCCAGCAGGTTTTCCGACTTCCAGGACTTCATGGCAGCCCCTCCCCGCCCGCCTTGACGGCGGGCTTTCCATCCCGGATCAGGCTACACCAACTTTCTAGGTAATGTTACCGATCTGTTTCAGCCGAAAGCATCGGGCAAGGCCTCGCGGGCAAGGCGAATGGCCTCTTCGGCGGCGGGGGCGCCGCAATAGAGCGCGGCCTGCAGCAAGACCTCGCGCAGCTCGGCCGGACTGGCGCCGTTATTGATGGCGCCGGCCAGATGCAGTTTCAGAGCATGCGGCCGGTTCAGCGCGATCAGCATGGCCACGGTGACCAGCGAGCGGGTACGCCGGTCCAGCTCGGGCCGGCCCCAGACCTCGCCCCAGCCATAGCGCACCATCAGATCCTGGAACGGTTCGGACCAGCCGTCCAGCGAGCCGGCCACCCGGTCGGCATGGGCGTCGCCCAAAATCTCGCGGCGCTTCTGCAGGCCCCGGTCTCGGGCGGAATCGGACATCGGCGGCTCCTGGGATCAGCGGGATTTCGGCAAGGTGAAGTGGATCGAGCAGCCCACCCCCGGGCGGCCCTCGGCCCAGATTCGGCCACCATGATAGTCGATGATCTTCTTGGCCAACGCCAGACCGACGCCGACCCCTTCATATTCCTCGGGATCGACGACTCGCTGGAAGATGCCGAAAATGCGCTCGGCATAGGCCTGCTCGAAACCGATGCCGTTGTCGGCGATGGTGAACCGCCATTCGGGGCCGCCATCGGCGCAGGTGATGGCGATGGTCAAGGGCCGGGCCGGATCACGGAACTTGATGGAGTTCTCCAGCAGGTTCTGGACCACCATGGTCAGCTCGGCCTCGATTCCGGTCACCGTCGGCATCGCGGGGCCCGGCGTCACGGTGGCGCCGGCATCCATCAAGGCGCCGGCCAGGTTCTGCCGCGCCTCGTCGACCACCTTGGCGAAGGCAACGTCGTCGAAGCCGCTGTCGGCCGAGCCGATGCGGGCATAGTCCAGCAGGCCGCCGATCAGGGCGTACATCCGCCGGGCGCCAAGAATGGTGTAGGTCATGAATTCCCTGAGATCGCCGTCGATGTCGGGACCCAGGCGGCGCTCGATCAGGTCGATATACATGCTGATGGTGCGCAACGGCTCGCGCAGATCGTGCGAGGCGACCCAGGCGAAACTTTGCAGATCGGCGTTGGCGCGCTGCAGGATGCGGGCCTGGTCCTCGAGGCGGCGATTGCCCTCGCGCAATTGCGTCTCGGCCAGCTTGCGGGCGGTGACGTCTTCGAACACCGTGATGAAATAAAGGGCACGCCCGGCCGAATCGCGCGCCAGGGCGGTGGTGACGCGGGCGATGACCGTCTCGCCGTTTTGATGACGATAGGCGATTTCCCACGATCGGCTGGCACAATCGCCGGCCAGGATCGCGCGGGCGGCCAGGGTGTCGGGCCGCTGGGCCGGATCGACGGTGAATAACGGATAGCCGCCGGCGACCAGGCAATCATGGTCGTAGCCCAGGATGTCGCTCAGGCAATGGTTGACGTCCAACCAGGTCCCGTCGGGAGCGACCATGGCCATGCCCACCGCGGCCTGCTCGAACACCGTGCGGAACCGTTCGGCCATGGATTCCAGCTCGACGCGTCCGGCTTCCTGCTGGTCCAGCAATTGGTTGAAGGTGGCGCAAATGGTGCCGATCTCGTTGTCGTCGGCCACGTTGGCGCGGGCCGGCACGCCCTGGCGCAGGCTTTCGATGGTGGTCTCCAGGCCCTCGAGCGGGGTCAGGATGACTTTGTGGAAGCGGACGAACACCAGGCCGACGAACAGGATCATCGCCGCGCTGAACAGACCGAAGATAGCAAGTTGGCGTTCCTTGGCGGAATCATAGGCATGGCGCGCGATGCGATCGGACGCCGACTTGATCTCGCGCAGCGACGCCTGCAGCTGGGTGGATTCCTGGAACAATTGCGAGCGCAGGATCGCGGTGACATTGGTGTCGTTGCCGTTGCCGCGCGCCTCGCTCAGGCGGTCCAGCAGCGGATGGAGCGCGGTAAAGCGATAGAACAGCGCGTCGATCATCGGTGCGACCGGCGAATCGGCGGCCAGGCGAACCGGCTTCATCGCCTCGGCCACCTCCTCGACCTGGCTGTGCCATTGCCTGATGGCGCGGGGTTCGCCGTACAGCAGGATCTCGTGGGTCAGCTGGACCAGTTGGACCCCCTCGGTAACGACGCGGTCAAGCTGTTCGCTGCGCGAGGTGTCGGCGAAAAAGGCATGTTGGCTATAAGCGAAGCCGGCGATGGCCAGCGCGGTCAGGAAGGCGCCGATCAGCAGGACCAGTCGGAAGCCGAGCTTGATATCCACTGACCCGTCCTATCGCGTGAAGATGCCGACTGCGTCCGGCTTGACCGCCCGCAACGGCTCGGGGTGGATGGTGTCGGCGAAGGTCGGGCGCGTGCCCTTGGTGTCGGCCTGGGCCAGCCAGCGCGCCTCGGCTTCCATGGCCGCCAAGATTTCCTGCGGCAGGCTGACCGCCAATTGCATGCGCGGCCACAAAATGTCGAGGTATGCCGGATCAAGGGCGAAGCGCTCGGCCAGAGTGGCCTTGGCCTGATCGGGATTGGCCCGCACCCATTGCTCGGCCAGGATCAGCCCTTTCAGCAGCTTGCGGATGGCGTCGGCCCGCGGCGCGATCTCGGCCTCGCGGGTCACCAGCAGCAGGTGCGCCTCGGTGCCGCCATCCATCAGCCGCACCGCGTTGGCGCCCAGCGCCTTTTCGATGGCCGTCACGTGGGGTTGCCACACGATGGCGGCGTCGATCTGCCCGGCGGTCACCGCCTCGACCAGCGGCTTGGGCGCCAGGTCGACGATGGTCACGTCGCGCATCGACAGTCCCTGCAGGGCCAGGAACACCATCAGGTTATGTTCGGCCGACGAGGTGGCCGGAACGCCGATCCGCTTGCCGCGAAGATCGCCGGGAACCAGGATGTTGCGATCGCGCCGGGCCACCAGGCCCTTGTTCCAATATCGGCAGATGTCGGCCAGGATGCGCAGGTCCGGCTCGGTGAAGCTGCGCTTGGCCACCACCAGATCGGCGGCGGTGGCGATATCGACCTCGCCGGCCCGCAGGGCCTCCATCGCGGCATTGCCCGACGGATAGGCCTTCATATCGACCTCGAGCCCGACCTTGCGGAAAAACCCCTTGTCGCGGGCGATCCATTCCAACGCCCCGACATCGCCGTCATAGGCGGCCAGACGGATGTGATCAACCTTGCCAGGCCCCAAGATGTCCAGCCCGGCCTGGTTGGCCACCACCGTCAAGCCGCCCAGCCCGATCAGGGCCAGGATGGCCAGCAGCAGACGGCGCCGGGCTCGGTTCATGGTGGCCCCGCGAAAGCGACGGTGACCGCCGGGTCCGAACCCTGGACGCCGCCCAGGCTGAGCAGATCGCCGGTCCCAGGCGGCTGTCCGGTCGGCGTGCCCTCGGTCATCAGGTCGGGCAGTTCGACGAACGGCACCAGGGCGGCATCCTTGACCACCACCACGAAATCGGCCTCGTAGCGCGGCCTGGCGCCGAAATTTGCCGGAACGACCGCGCCGCTGGTCACCATCTGGCCGGCCACGCCGAACCGCTTTTGGGAATCGGGATTGGTGAACAACGCCTTGTAGCCGACGCGCGGACCCAGGACCGGCGGCAATTCCGGGATCAGGCGGCCCAGCGCGCACTGGGCGTCGGCTTCGGTGATGGTCTTGCCGAAGCCACGGCTGGGAATCTTGGCGGCGAATTCGGCGACATGGGCGGTGACCTGGGCTGCGTCGGGACAGCCGGCCACGGCCGAGGGCGAGCCCAGAACGACAAGACCGGCCATGAGACATCGCCCGGCGAATCGCATGGCGGCACCTCCCCTCCACCAAACCTTCCATAAAAATACAGTGAATAAGGTTAAGGCGAAAGTGCCGTGTTCGCCGCGCCGCCCGGACCGGAAATCAGGCATTCCCCATCGGAAACGTGGGCATGGTAGCGCCGCTTGGCCAAGGCGCGCGACCCCACCGCATAGCAATAGCAGCAGCCATGCGGGCAGGTATCATACTGGCCGATGTCGCGGCTTTCATGGCAGGCGCAATCGGGGCGGTTGCCCTTCACGCGGGCCTTGATGGTGCGGGGCCGGCCCCAACCGGCGGCGACATCTTCCAGGCGGCGGGCGTCGATGCAGGCCGCCGGCCGGGTGCCGGCCACGTTATAGGCCGATTGCGAACAGACACTGAGGGTCAGGCCCCGCTCGGCGGCCAGCGCGGCCAACGCGGCGGCCAGGCGGCACTTGTCCTGGTCGGGCGGATCGGACCAGGTGAAGCCGTGCGCCCTGGCCGCCACATCAAGGTTGCGGGCACTCTTGCGGTAGATGGTGGCGAACGAGATCTGGCATTCGTCGATGGTTCCGGCCAGGCGGTCGGCCAGGCGAGCGAAACTGTCGCGGTGAAAGCCGTCCGGCGTGACCGAGGTGAAGACGATCGGGTCATAGCGCCACACCACGGCGCGCGGCCCGAACTCGGCCGCCACCGCCAGCATGGATTCGATGGCGCGGTCGGGCTCGATCACCGCCGCCTCCAGGGCGCGCGGATAGCCGGTGACGGTGTGGCTGACCACGAAGGGGATGCCCGCCTCGCGCACCAGCCGAAGCACCGGCAGAAAGGGCCGGATGTTGCGGGTCCAGAACACGAAACCATCGACGCCATCGCGCAAGGATACCAGCCCGTCCGGCCCGCCATAGGGATTGGGCACGCGGGCGTGGCCCGCCTTGAAGCGGTGGATGAACCAGTCGCCGTAAAAGGCGGGAATATCGGTGCGGAAGCTGGCCGAGACGATCATTCGCCGATTGTCGGCAAGCCTTTGCGGCCTGGCAAGGATTTGCATTGTTGCAGGCATCCATCCCCACCCTATATAAGGCGCGAGAAGGCGTCCCCCCATTCCCGTCGGGCGGACGCCGCCGGATTTTTCGGACCGCACCAAGGCGGCCTGAGCGCGAGAGGACGACATGAGCAAAGTTATCGGTATCGACCTGGGCACCACCAATTCCTGCGTCGCGGTGATGGAAGGCAAAAGCGCCCGCGTCATCGAGAACGCCGAAGGCATGCGCACCACGCCGTCGATGGTGGCTTTCGCCGATTCCGGCGAGCGCCTCGTCGGCCAGCCAGCCAAGCGTCAGGCGGTGACCAACCCGACCAACACCTTGTTCGCCATCAAGCGCCTGATCGGGCGCCGCTTCGAGGACCCGATCACCAAGAAGGACATGAACCTGGTCCCCTATCACATCGTCAACGGCGACAATGGCGATGCGTGGGTCGAGGCCGGCGACAAGAAGCAGAGCCCCAGCCAGATTTCCGCCTTCATCCTGATGAAGATGAAGGAAACCGCCGAAGCCTATCTGGGCGAGGCCGTGACCCAGGCCGTCATCACCGTTCCGGCCTATTTCAACGACGCCCAGCGCCAGGCCACCAAGGATGCCGGCCGCATCGCCGGCCTGGAAGTGCTGCGCATCATCAACGAGCCGACCGCCGCCGCCCTGGCCTATGGCATGGAAAAGAAGGGCACCGGCATCGTCGCGGTCTATGACCTGGGTGGCGGCACTTTCGACGTCTCGGTGCTGGAAATCGGCGACGGCGTGTTCGAGGTCAAGTCGACCAACGGCGACACCTTCCTGGGCGGCGAGGATTTCGACGCCCGCATCATCGATTACCTGGCCGACGAGTTCAAAAAGGAGCAGGGCATCGACCTGCGCGGTGACCGCCTGGCCCTGCAGCGCCTGAAGGAAGCCGCCGAGAAGGCCAAGATCGAGCTGTCGTCCTCGATGCAGACCGAGGTCAACCTGCCGTTCATCACCGCCGACGCCTCGGGCCCGAAGCATCTGAACATCAAGCTGACCCGCTCGAAGCTGGAAGCCCTGGTCGAGGATCTGGTCGCCCGCACGGTCGAGCCCTGCAAGGCGGCGCTGAAGGATGCAGGCCTCAAGGCCAGCGAGATCGACGAGGTCATCCTGGTCGGCGGCATGACCCGCATGCCCAAGATCCAGGAAGTGGTGAAGGAATTCTTCGGCCGCGAGCCCCACAAGGGCGTCAACCCCGACGAGGTGGTCGCCGTCGGCGCCGCCATCCAGGGCGGCGTGCTGAAGGGCGAGGTCAAGGACGTCCTGCTGCTCGACGTCACCCCCCTTTCGCTCGGCATCGAGACCCTGGGCGGCGTGTTCACCCGCCTGATCGACCGCAACACCACCATCCCCACCCGCAAGAGCCAGGTGTTCTCGACCGCCGAGGACAACCAGACCGCCGTCACCATCCGCGTCTTCCAGGGCGAGCGCGAGATGGCCGCCGACAACAAGATCCTGGGCCAGTTCGACCTGATGGGCATTCCGCCGGCGCCGCGCGGCGTGCCGCAGGTCGAGGTGACCTTCGACATCGACGCCAACGGCATCGTCAACGTGTCGGCCAAGGACAAGGCCACCAACAAGGAACAGCAGATCCGCATCCAGGCCTCGGGCGGCCTGTCGGACGGCGACATCGAGCGCATGGTCAAGGAAGCCGAGGCCCATGCCGCCGAGGACCGCAAGCGCAAGGACGCCGTCGAGGCCCGCAACCAGGCCGATTCGCTGATCCACTCGACCGAAAAGAGCGTCAAGGAATTCGGCGACAAGGCCGACCCTGCGCTCAAGAAGGACATCGAAACCGCCATCGCCTCCTTGCGCGAAGTGATGGACGGCGAGGACGCCGAAGCCATCAAGACCCGCACCGACGCCCTGATGCAGGCTTCGATGAAGCTGGGCGAGGCGATGTACAAGGCCCAGGAAGCCGCAGGTGCCGCCGAGGCCGAGGCCGGTGCCGGTGCCGCCGACCAGGGCGGCCCGGACGGCAAGGTCGTGGACGCCGACTTCGAGGAAGTCGACGGCGACAAGAAGCACAAGTAAGCAGACCTCCCCGCCCCGGGATGAAGCCGGGGCGGGGAAACTGATTCGGGGTGGCCGGCGGCATGAGCAAACGCGATTATTACGAGGTTCTGGGGGCCGAGAAGGGCGCCTCGGCGGACGATCTGAAGAAGGCCTATCGCAAGCTGGCGATGCTCTATCACCCGGATCGCAACCCGGATGATCCGTCAGCCGCCGACAAGTTCAAGGAATTGAACGAAGCCTATGACGTCTTGAAGGACGAGCAGAAGCGCGCCGCCTATGACCGCTTCGGCCACGCCGCCTTCGATGGCGGCCGCGGCGGCCCGGGCGGCGGCTTTTCCGGCTTCGAGGCCGGCGGCGGCGGCTTCTCGGACCTGTTCGAGGAGATGTTCGGCGAGTTCATGGGCGGCGGCCGGCGCGGCCAGTCCCAGGGCCGCGGCACCGATCTGCGCTTCAACATGGAAATCAGCCTGGAAGAGGCCTATGCCGGCAAGGCGGCCACCGTCACGGTGCCGTCCTCGGCCCCGTGCGATGCCTGCAACGGCACCGGCGGCAAGGACGGCGCCCAGCCGGTGGCCTGCACCACCTGTCACGGCGCCGGCAAGGTCCGGGCCCAGCAGGGTTTCTTCACCATCGAACGCACCTGCCCGACCTGTCAGGGCATGGGCCGGGTGATCAAGGACCCGTGCCGGGTGTGCTCGGGCGCCGGGCGGGTCCGCAAGGACAAGACCCTGAACGTCACCATTCCGCCGGGTGTCGAGGACGGCACCCGCATCCGCCTGGCCGGCGAGGGCGAGGCCGGCATGCGCGGCTCGCCGCCGGGCGATCTTTACCTGTTCCTGTCGATCCGGGCACATCGTCTGTTCCAAAGGGACGGCGCCAACATCTATTGCCGGGTGCCGATTCCGATGACGGTGGCGGCGCTGGGCGGCAGTATCGAGGTGCCGACCATCGAGGGCACCATGACCAAGGTATCGATCCCGGCCGGCACCCAGACCGGCAACCAGTTCCGCCTGAAGAACAAGGGCATGAGCGTGCTGCGCAGCCCGGCACGCGGCGACATGTTCATCCAGGCGATGGTCGAGATCCCGGTCAACCTGACCGCCCGCCAGCGCGAGCTGCTGGAGGAGTTCGATCGTGCCGGCGACGACGACACCGCCAAGCACAGCCCGGAATCCCACGGCTTCTTCTCGAAGGTCAAGGAGCTGTGGAAGGATCTGACCGAGTAGGCGGGGGTTCCCTCGCTGGACCGTGGGCCGGGGGTGAATTACACTTATTTCCTGTACCGAAGGTTGGGTGGCGGGGATAAGTGGACCAGGCGTTTCGCGAGCTCAAGGCAAAGGTTCAGGACCGCAAGGCGATCCTGGTGGTCGGCACCGGAATCTCGGTGGCCTCGGTCGCGGCGGAACAGCGTGGCTTGGCCGGCTGGCCTGGGCTGTTGCGCCATGGCGTCGAGCACGCCGCCAATCTTGACCCGACTTTCGCCGCCGACAGCGACAAGGTGCTGGCCCGCCTGGGGTCGCCTCCGACACTGGATCGATTGCTGACGGTGGCCTCCGAGGTCGAGCGGGTGCTGACCCGCGCCAATCGGTTCGGCAGCTGGATCGAGCAAACCGCCGGCGCCCTGACGGTGGCCGAGCCGTCGCTGATCGCGGCCCTGGGCCGTTTCAATTGTCCGATCCTGACCACCAACTACGACACCTTGATCGAGGAGGTTCTGGGCCGCCAGCGCGTGACCTGGAAGCAGACAACCCAGGCCTTGGCCGCGTTGCGCGGCGACAAGCCGCATGTGGTCCATCTGCACGGCAGCCATATGGAGCCCGACACCGTGATTCTCGGCGACGGCTCTTACGCCCGTGTCGCCAACGATGCCCCGATGCAGGCGCTGTACGGCGCCATGTCCGCCATGGGAACGCTGGTCTTCGTCGGTTGCGGCGCGGCCGGCTTGACCGACCCCGACCTGGGTCTGGTGTTTCGCCGTTTCGCCGCCCATTTTCCCGACAGCCTGCACTCCCACTTCCTGTTGGTGCGTGACGGCGAAGGCACGGCCGACCTGCCCCAAAGCGTGCGGCCCATCTATTACGGCCCCGATTACGATGATCTGCGGCCCTTCCTGGACTGGCTGGCCGAGCCGGGCGACGGCCCGCCGCCGGCCAAGGCCCGGCTGACGCCATCGGCGAGCGTGGTTCCGCCCACGCTGCCGGTCCGCCGCGCCCCCGACCTGCCCCCGGTTCCCGACCATTTCATCGGCCGCGAGTCCGAGGTGAAGCGGGTGGTGGCGGCATTGGCGGCCGGCGGGCATGTCTTGTTCCAGGGCGCCCCCGGCATCGGCAAGACCAGCCTGTGCACCGCCGCCCTGCACGAGCCGGAAATCGCCGCCCGCTACCAAGATCGGCGCTGGTTCGCCCGGCTAGAGGCCGCCACCGAGCCCTTGTCCTTCTTCGCCGCCATCGGTGAGGCCATCGGCCTGGGTCCGACCGAGCGCACCCGTCCGTCGGTTCTGTACCATCTGAACGAATGGGCCGGGCCAAGGCCGGCCCTGCTGGTGCTGGACAATCTGGAAACCCCGCGTGACCGCGACCCGGAAGGGATCGCCGACGCCCTGGCCCATCTGAAGGACATCGCCGGCCTGACCATCGCCGCCAGCCTGCGCGGCACCGCCGTTCCCCACAGCGTCGCCTGGCAGCGGGTCGAGCCGCTGGACCGTCTGCCCGACCCATACGACCGCGAGCTGTTCCTGACCCTGACCCAGAAGCCGAAATTGGCCGAGGCGCCGGAACTACCCCTGCTGCTGACGGCGCTGGAGGGCCTGCCGCTGGCCATCCGCCTGATGGCTCGTCAGGCCGCCAAGTATCCGCTGCCGCTGCTGTGGGAATTGTGGCAGGAACAGCGCACCGCCCTGCTGAAAAGCGGCGACAGCCGGGAAACCAACCTGGCGGTGTGCATCGAGCTGTCCATCGCCTCGAATGCCATGGACGGCAAGGCCAAGTCGCTGCTGCGGATCATGGGCCTGATGCCCAACGGCGTCGCCCGCGCGGAATTGCGCCACGTCGCCCCCCATGGGCGCGAGGCCGCCGGCACCCTGGTCGAGATCGGCCTGGCCGCCTGGTCGGCCGACCAGACCCGCCTGGTGCAACTGGCCCCCATCCGCGAGCATGTCCGCCTGAACCATCGCCCGCCCGAGAAGCTGCTGGAGCCGGTGCTGAAATGGGCGATCGATTTGGCCCGTCTGGGGGACAAGATTGGAAAAAAGGGCGGGGCGGAGGCGGTCGCCAAGCTGACCCCGGAGGCCCGTAATCTGGAATCATTTCTAAGTATGGCTATGGAGGGAAGAGACAAGCTGCGGGAAAGGGCGATTGTCGCAGCAGATGACCTCGCTAAGTTCGCGCGCCAAACAGGCGTATTTGACGCCATTCCATTGATGCGAAGCGCTGCCGCTTGCACTGCCAATCCGGTTAGGCGCGCCAACTGTCTGATGTCGCTTGGTCGGTTGGCAGAGGTGCGATCACGTCTGTCCGAAGCAGAGACTGCCTTACAGCAGGCGATTACCCTCTTCCGCCAGACTAGCACACGACTAGGTGAGGCCCATTGTCTTTATTTCCTAGGGTCGATTTTCGGACTGCGTTCCGATTTTGGGAACGCCACAGCCGTATTGTCCCAGGCATTGGATATCTACCACGCAGAACCAGATCGCCTGGGCCAGGCGAATTGCATCTTCAAGCTTGGCGAGCTTGGCAGAATGCGCGCGCTCCTGCCGCAAGCCAAAGAGGCCTATCAAAATGCATTGCTTCAGTATCAGCATGTCGATGTTGATGATGACGTCGGTCAGGGAAATTGCATATTTGGCCTTGGTGCGATTAACCGCGACTCCTCTCGCTTCGATGAGGCGGCAAAAGCTTTTTGGCGGGCGCTACCACTTTTTCGACAAGCCGGTAACCGGGTCGGCGAAGCAAATTGCCTTCATAGCCTTGGTGACGTCGATCATTTGCGATCTCGGCACGAACAGGCCAAGTCAGCCTGGCTACAGGCCGTTCCAATTTACAGGCAGGTCGGGAACCTGCTTGGCCAGGCCAACTGTTTGCATGGCCTAGCCTACCATGCCCTTGAGACCGCTGATCCGCCCCAGGCCGCCCGCCTAGCCGGAGAGGCTTTGGCTTTGCTTCCCGAATCAGAGTATCCCGCCACCCACGCCGCAATCCATGTCCTACACGGCGATATTGCTGTCGCCGCTGCCGATTGGCCCGCCGCCGCTGAACATTTCCAGGCCGCGCTCGACCTGTTCGCCCGCACCGAGGATATCGACAATGCCGGTGAGGCGCATCGCGGGCTGGGCGATGTCGCCTTCGGCCAGGGCGACACCACCGTTGCCATATCGCAATGGTCCCAGGCGCTGGAGCTGTTTGCCCGCATCCCGGCACCGCATCTTATGGCCCCGGTGCATCAGCGCCTGGCCCGCGTCACCACCGAGGATGACCAAGCACAGCATCTGGCCACGGCGCGGGCGATGTGGACCGAGATCGATCTGCCGCATCGGCTGCGCGAGCTGGATGATGAATTCGGCCCGCCGGCCTGACCCTTGCCCGCGCCCACCCCATGCGTATAAGCTATGCGCATGATTGCGAGGTTTCGGCCATGAACGCCCTGTACGATCCCAAGGCGCCCAAGAAGGCGTGCAATGTCAGCATCAATGCCGACCTGCTGGCCCAGGCCAAGGCGCTGGGGATCAACCTGTCGCAGCTGCTTGAATCCGAGCTGGAAAGCCGGCTGCGCGAGGCCAAGGCCGCCGCCTGGGCCGAGGAAAACAAGGCCGCCATCGCCGCCCACAACGCCCATGTCGAGAAATTCGGCTTGTGGAGCGACGGGGCCAGGATGTTCTGATGCGCCAGTTCGACGTCTGCCGATCCCAGGGGCCTTTGCTGGTGGTGCTGCAGGCCGACATGGTCGCCGACCTGTCGGTCGTGGTGGTCGCCCCCCTTTATTCCCTGGCGGATTGGCCGGTCCCGGCCCGGCATCTGCACCCGATCGTCCAGTTCGACGGCTCGCCCCATGTTCTGGTGACCAACCATCTGGCCGCGATCACCAAGGACAAGGTCGGCGCTTGCGTCGGTTCGCTGGAAGCCGAGCGCCCGAACCTTATCAACGCCATCGATTTCCTGTTCACCGGCATCTAAGGACAAGACACATCATGAAGATCGGTATCGTCGGCTGCGCCGGCCGCATGGGGCGGATGTTGATGAACGCGGTGCTGGAGGCCCCGGGCTGCCAGCTTGCCGGCGGCACCGACCGCCCCGGCACCCCCACCGCCGGCCAGGATCTGGGCGCCCTGCTGGGCCGCGCGGCCCTGGGCCTGACCGTAGGCCAAGATGCCAAGGCGCTGTTCGCTGCCTCGGACGCCATCATCGATTTCACCGCGCCGGCCGCCACCGTGGCCCATGCCGCGCTGGCCGCCGAACTGGGCAAGATCCTGGTGGTCGGCACCACCGGCCTGACCAAGGATGACGAGGCCGTCCTGGCCCAGGCCGCCGCCAGGACCACCATCGTCTATGCCCCCAATTTCAGCGTCGGCGTCAATCTGCTGATGGCCCTGACCGAACGGGCCGCCGCCATCCTGGGTGATGATTACGATATCGAAATCGTCGAGATGCATCATCGGCGCAAGGTCGACGCGCCGTCGGGCACCGCCCTGGGCCTGGGCCGGTCGGCGGCCAAGGGCCGCGGCGTCGCGCTGGATCAGGTGTGGTGCAAGTCCCGCGACGGCCATACCGGGGCGCGGCCCAAGGGCGAGATCGGCTTCGCCACCCTGCGCGGCGGCGACGTGGTCGGCGACCACACGGTGATGTTCGCCGCCGAGGAAGAGCGCGTCGAGCTGACCCACAAGGCCGCCAGTCGGGCGGTGTTCGCCAAGGGCGCGGTGCGCGCCGCCCGCTGGGCGGGATCGGCCAAGCCCGGCCTTTATTCCATGCGCGACGTGTTGGGACTCTAGGCACGAAGCGCGGCCCGTACCGGGCCCCCTCAGACGCCGGGCGGGCTTTATAGGCCCTATAACCCCGTCCGCGTCACTTTCCACACCGTCTTGCCGGCATCGTCGGCCACATACAGGGCGCCGTCGGGGCCGAAGGCCAGGCCGACCGGGCGGCCCCACACCTTGCCGGGTGCCACCATGAAGCCCGAGGCGAACACCTCGTACGGTCCCAGCGGGTGGTCGTTGACGAAGGGAACCCGGGCGACGACGTAACCGATCGGTTCCGACCGGTTCCACGATCCGTGCAGGGCGACATAGGCGAACCCGTCGGCGAAGGCCAGGCCCAGCGGCGCCGAATGGGCGCGAAACAGCACGTCGGGCACCCGGCTTTTCACCACCAGGCCGGGCGCCTTGCTTGCAAAACCTGGCTGCGGATTGGGGCCGATATAGGCATAGGGCCAGCCGAAGAAGGCGCCGTCCTCAAGCCGGGCCAGATAATCCGGCACCAGCTCGTCGCCCAGCCCGTCGCGTTCGTTGACCACTGTCCACAAATCGGCGCTGCCGGGGCGGAAAGCCAGGCCGACCGGATTGCGTAATCCACTTGCGAAAGTGCGCCCAGGGCCGCCGTCGATGCGAAATTCCCGCACGGTGGCCCGCGGCGCCGCTTCCTCGGCGATATTGGCGCGCGAGCCGATGCCGACATAGAAGCGGGTGCCGTCGGGATGGATGGCCAGCGAGCGCGTACTATGACCTCGATCATCGCCCAGGGCGCCGGGCGGGGTGACCTGGACCCACTGGTCGGCCCGGTCCTGGCCGTCGCTCCAGGCGGCGCGCCACACCGCCCTGGTGTCGGCCACCCACACCTGCCCGTCATGGAAGGCCAGGCCGAACGGCTCGGAAAACCCGCTGGCGAAGGTGGCACGGGTCTCGGCCATTCCGTCGCCGTCGGCATCGACCAGCCGGGTCAGCTTGTCCATCCGCTGTTCGGCCACCAGAACCGAGCCATCGGGCAGCACCAGCAGATTGCGCGGATGATCCAGCCGCTCGGCGAACAAGGTGGCGGCGTAACCCGGCGGCAGACCAAGGCCGGCCTGTTCCGGGCGCGCAACGATATCGGCGGGATTGGCCTTGGACGGTGTCGCGAAGGGCTGGGGCAGATCGGTGAAATGGACGTGGAAGCGGGTCAGCGGCGCCAGGTCGGCCGCCGCCACAGGAGCGGCGGCCAGCAGAAGCAGGACACAGACCAGCCGCCGCGCCATGGGCTGCCGCCTAGACGTTGGTGTCGAGCTGCTCGCCGGGCGGGGTCTTGGGGCCGCCCTTCGAGACGGCGACCAGGGCCGGGCGCAACAGGCGATCATGAATCTGATAGCCCTGCTGCATCACCATGACCACCGTGCCCTCCGGCTGGGTGGTATCTTCCATTTCCATCATCGCCTGATGGAAATTGGGGTCGAAACGGGCGCCCAGCGCGCCGACCTGGCGGATGCCGTAGCGCTCGAAGGTGCCCAACAGCTCGCGCTCGGTCATCTCGACGCCGACCGTCAGGGTGTTGGCGATGTCGTTGCCTTCGCGCGCCGCCGGCGGCACCGCATCCAGCGCGCGGCGCAGATTGTCGGCCACCGACAGCACGTCCTTGGCGAACTGGCCGACGGCGTACTTGCCGCGATCCTCGGCCTGCTGCTCCAGGCGGCGGCGGACGTTTTCGGTGTCGGCGCGGGCGTAGAGAACCTCGTTCTTCAGACGCGCCACCTCGGCTTCCAGCTCGGCCAGCTTGTCCGTCGGCTGGGCTTCCGGGGCGGGGGCGGCGGCTTCGGCCGGGGCCTCGGCCGGGGCGGGGTTGGTCTGTTCGGGGGTCTGGGTCTCGCTCATGAAATCCGTCTCTCTTAACCGATGATGCGGCCGACCACTTTTGCCGTGTAGTCGACCAGGGGGATGATGCGGGCGAAATTCAGCCGTTGCGGGCCGATCACGCCGATGGCGCCGACGATCTGCTCGCGGGCGTCGCGATAAGGTGCGACGATCATAGAGCAGCCCGAGACGCCGAACAGATCGTTTTCCGATCCGATGAAGATTTGTACGCCCTCGGCCTTGGTGGTCATCTCCAGGATACCGAGAAAGCGTTCCGAGGTCTCCAGCGCGTCGAACAGGCCGCGAATGCGTTCCAGATCCTCGACGGCGGTGACGTCTTCCAACAAATGCGACTGGCCACGCACGATCAGGGCGCTGCGCTGGGCGTCGCCCGACCAGGTGGCCAGGCCCGCCTCGACCACCCGCTGTGTCAGGGCGTCCAACTGATGGCGCTGGTGTTCCAGTTCGGCCAGCACTTCCTCGCGGACCTCGTCCAGGGTATGGCCGGCCAGGCGATGGTTGAGGAAATTGGTGGCCTCGACCAGGGCCGAGGGCTCGACGCCTTCCGGCAGATCGACCAGACGGTTTTCCACCAAACCGTCCTCGGTCACCAGCACCACCAAGGCGCGGCCGCGACCCAGCCAGACGAATTCCAGATGCTTGAGATTGCGCTGCATCTTCGGCGCCACCACCATGCCGGCGCAGCGCGACAGGCCCGACAGGGTGCCGATGGCTTCCGACAGCAATTGTTCGACGCTGCGCCCCATGGCCTGGGCCTGGGCGTCGAGCCGGCTGCGTTCCTCGTCGGCCAGGCCGCCCACTTCCAGCAGGCCGTTGACGAACAGCCGCATGCCGGCCTGGGTCGGCAGCCGCCCGGCCGAGGTGTGCGGCGCATAGAGCAGGCCCAGATCCTCGAGATCGGCCATGACGTTCCTGATGGTGGCCGGCGACAGCCCGGCCGGCAGCCGGCGCGACAGCGTACGCGAGCCGATGGGTTCGCCGGTATGCACATAGGCATCGACGATGTGGCGGAATATCTCGCGCGAGCGTTCGTTCAGCTCGGTGATCGCCGGTGTCCTGCCGCGTATCATGGGGGCCTCGGGTGCCGAAATCCGCCCGGAATCTAGTGAGGGTTCGGCCATCCGTCAACTTTGGGGGGTTTCATTCGCCGCGCCGCTTGTTTAGGGTCGCCCCAGATTGATCCCCTTACCCAAGGACACCCCACCGATGAGACCGTCAGGCCGTACCTTCGACCAGCTGCGCGCGATCGCCCTGGAACCCGGCTTTTCCAAGCATGCCGAGGGCTCGTGCCTGGCCAAGTTCGGCGATACCCACGTCCTGTGCACCGCCTCGGTGGAAGATCGGGTGCCGCCCTTCCTGCGCAATACCGGCAAGGGCTGGGTCACCGCCGAATACGGCATGCTGCCGCGTTCGACCCATTCGCGCACCGACCGCGAGGCCGCCAAGGGCAAGCAATCGGGCCGCACCCACGAAATTCAGCGCCTGATCGGCCGGTCCTTGCGCGCCGTCACCGACCTGGTTGCCATGGGCGAGATGCAGATCAAGATCGATTGCGACGTGCTGCAGGCCGATGGCGGCACCCGCACCGCCTCGATCACCGGCGCCTGGGTAGCGCTGCACCTGGCCTTCCAGAAGCTGGTGGCCGAGGGCAAACTGGCCGCCGTGCCGCTGATCGACCATGTCGCGGCCATTTCCTGCGGCATCTTCGAAGGCACCGCCGTGCTGGACCTGGATTACCCCGAGGATTCCAACGCCCAGGCCGACGCCAATTTCGTGCTGACCGGCTCGGGCGGCATCGTCGAGGTTCAGGGCACCGCCGAGGAACGCCCCTTCACTCGCGCCCAGTTCGCCGAATTGATGGAGCTGGCGGAAAAGGGCGTGACCGAACTGGTGGCGCACCAGAAGCGCGCGGTGGGGCTGTAACCCCATGGCGCGGCGCCTGACCGGCAAGCTGGTGATCGCCAGCCACAACCAGGGCAAGGTCCGCGAGATCGGCGAATTGCTGGCGCCATACGGCGTCGAGGTGGTATCGGCCGGCGCCCTGGGCCTGCCCGAGCCCGAGGAAACCGGCTCAAGCTTCGTCGAAAACGCCGAGCTGAAGGCCAAGGCGGCGGCATTGGCCGCTGACCTGCCGGCCTTGGCCGACGATTCCGGTCTGGCGGTCGATGCGCTGGGCGGCGATCCCGGCATCTATTCGGCGCGCTGGGCCGGGCCGGGCAAGGATTTCGCCGCCGCCATGGCGCTGGTGCACGACAAGATGGGCGACCATCCCGACCGCTCGGCCCGCTTCGTCTGCGCCCTGAGCGTGGCCTGGCCGGACGGCGAGATGGTCACCGTCGAGGGCACCGTCGAGGGCACCATCTGCTGGCCGCCGCGCGGCGGTAATGGTTTCGGCTACGATCCGTTCTTCGTGCCGAGCGGGGCCAGCCTGACCTTCGGCGAGATCGAGGCGGCGGCCAAGCATGCCATCAGCCACCGTGCCGACGCCTTCCGCAAGCTGGTGGCGGCGTGTCTGGCCTGACCGCGACCCAAGCCCGAGCGGCGTTTGAGCCGCCCGGCACGGGCGCGCCACGGGCAGACTCTTTCGGCCTTTATGTCCATTGGCCGTTCTGCCTGTCGAAATGCCCCTATTGCGACTTCAACAGCCGGGCGATGGGGGCGGTCGATCATCATCGCTGGCGGGCGGCCTATGGGACCGAACTGGCCCATTTCGCCCGCCGCGCCCCCGGACGGCGCCTGACCTCGATCTATTTCGGCGGCGGCACCCCCAGCCTGATGGAACCGGCCACCGTCGCGGCGATCATCGAGGCGGCGGCCGGCCATTTCACGCTAGCCCCCGATATCGAGATCACGCTCGAGGCCAACCCCTCGACCGCCGAGGCCGGGCGCTTCGCCGATTTCCGCGCCGCCGGCATCAATCGGCTGTCCATCGGGGTGCAGGCCTTGGACGACCGCGCCCTGTCCTTCCTGGGCCGCGGCCATTCGGCGGCCGAGGCCAAGGCGGCGGTCGCCCTGGCGGCCCGCCTGTTCGACCGCTTCTCGTTCGACCTGATCTGCGCCCGGCCCGGCCAGACGCAGGCCGACTGGGCGGCCGAGCTGGCGCAAGGCCTGGCCATGGCCGGCGACCATCTGTCGCTTTATCAATTAACCATCGAGGACGGCACCGCCTTCGCGCCCGCCTATCAGCGCGGCGACTTCGTCCTGCCCGAGGACGACCAGGCCGCCGCCCTTTACGGCCTGACGCAAGAGATGTGCGACGCCGCCGGCCTGCCGGCCTATGAGGTGTCGAACCACGCCCGCCCGGGCGGTGAAAGCCGTCACAACCTGACCTATTGGCAGGGCGGCGATTATGTCGGCATCGGGCCCGGCGCCCATGGCCGGCTGAATCGCACCGCCTTGGCCCAGCGGCGCGATCCCGGGGCCTGGCTGGACAGTGTGGAGAAGGACAGCCACGGCACCGCCGAGGAAGAGACCCTGGATGCGCGCACCCGCGCCGAGGAACTGGTGATGATGGGCCTGCGCCTGAATGCCGGCATCGACGCTGAAATCTTCGCCGCCGCCGCCGGCTTGCCCCTATGGCAGGTGATCGACCCGGCCGGCCTGGCCCGCATGGAGCAAGGCGGCTTCGTCATCCGCACCGCCGACGGCCTGCGGGCCACGCCCTCCGGTCTGCTGATGCTGAACGGCGTCACCGGGGCGTTGTTGGTTTAGACCCTATGTTCGCCCCCTGAAACGGCTGGCGGTCCGTCCCACGGCATGTCCCAATCGAGGGTTGCGCCGGACAG
>NZ_LWQU01000152.1 GCF_001650635.1 Magnetospirillum moscoviense
AATGCTTCAACATTGAGCGCCGGCTTGGCCATGCCCAACAGAATCATGAACCCGTCAGGGATTCAATCAAATGTGAGCCGTGCGCCAAGGGGCGCCCGGACTTTTGCCCCAGTTACTTAACCGCACTGCGCCAGATTCTTTTCAGCCGCACTGCGCGCGGTGGCGCAGCAGGTGATCGGCCAGGGTGACGGCCATCATCGCCTCGGCCACCGGCACGGCGCGGATGGCGACGCAGGGGTCGTGGCGGCCCTTGGTGATCACCTCGATCTCGTTGCCGTGGCGATCGACGCTTTTGGTCGGGATCAGGATCGAACTGGTCGGCTTGACGGCGATCCGCACCACCACATCCTGCCCGGTCGAGATGCCGCCCAGGATACCGCCGGCATTGTTGGACAGGAAACGCACCCGCCCATCGGCGCCCATGCGCATCTCGTCGGCATTGTCCTGGCCCGACAGGGACGCCGCCAGGAAGCCGGCACCGATCTCGACGCCCTTGACGGCGTTGATGCTCATCATCGCCTTGGCCAGATCGGCATCCAGCTTGTCATAGACCGGAGCCCCCAACCCGGCCGGCACGCCCGAGGCCACCACCTCGACCACCCCGCCTGTGGACGAGCCCGACTTGCGCACACCGTCCAGGAAGGCCTCCCACCCCTTGGCCGCTTCGCTGTCCGGGCACCAGAACGGGTTCTCGGTCCGCTGATCCCAATCCCACTTGTCGGGGTCGATGGCGTGCGGCCCCATCTGCACCATGGCGCCGCGAATCATGATGCCCGGCGCCAGATGATCCAGGATGACCCGGGCCACCGCGCCGGCCGCCACCCGCATGGCGGTTTCGCGGGCACTGGATCGCCCGCCGCCGCGATAATCGCGCAGTCCGTATTTCTGCTCATAGACCCAGTCGGCATGGCCGGGCCGGAAGGTGTCCTTGATGTCGCCGTAATCCTTCGAGCGCTGGTCGGTATTCTCGATCAGCAGCCCGATCGAGGTGCCGGTGGTGACTCCCTCGAACACGCCGGACAGGATGCGGACCTGATCCGCTTCCTGGCGCTGGGTGGTGAAACGGTTCTGGCCGGGCTTACGGGCATCCAGCCACGGCTGGATGTCGGCTTCCGCCAAGGGCAGCCGCGGCGGCACGCCATCGATCACGCATCCGATGGCGGGGCCGTGGCTTTCCCCGAAGGTGGTAAAGCGGAAGGTGTGGCCGAAGCCGTTGCCCGACACCTTGGCCTCAATCCTTGGCGACGGTGATGTCGGGGGCGTCGACCGCCTTCATGCCGACGACGTGATAGCCGCAATCGACATGGTGGCACTCGCCCGACACGCCCGACGACAGGTCCGACAGCAGGTAAAGGCCCGAGCCGCCGATATCTTCCAGGGTGACGTTGCGCTTCAGGGGGCTGTTATACTCGTTCCACTTCAGGATGTAGCGGAAATCGCCGATGCCTGAGGCGGCCAAGGTCTTGATGGGGCCGGCCGACAGCGAGTTGACGCGAATGTTCTGCTTGCCCAGATCGACCGACAGATAGCGCACGGAAGCTTCCAGCGCCGCCTTGGCGACACCCATGACGTTGTAATGCGGCATCACCCGCTCGGCGCCGTAATAGGTCAGCGTCAGCAGCGAGCCACCATCGGGCATCATCGCCGAGGCGCGCCGCGCGACGGACGTGAACGAGAACACCGAGATATGCATGGTCTTGGTGAAGTTTTCCAAGGTGGTGTCGGCATAGCGGCCACGCAGCTGGTCCTTGTCGGAATAGCCGATGGCGTGGACGACGAAGTCCAGCTTGCCCCACTTGGCCTGCAAGGCGTCGAACACGGCGTCGATCGAGGCTTCGTCCGAGACGTCGCAGGGCAACACGATGTCGGAGCCGACCTGCTCGGCCAGCGGACGGACGCGCTTTTCCAGGGCGTCGCCCTGATAGGTGAAGGCCAGCTCGGCGCCCTGGGCCCGGGCCGCCTGGGCGATGCCCCACGCGATCGAGCGGTCGTTGGCGACGCCCATGATCAGACCCTTCTTACCTTGCATCAGGGGAGCCGGAACCGACATTCAAACCTCTCTGGAAACTGTGGATATTTCTGCGGCGGGCATCCTACACGAAGAAGTGCGAGAGGCAAAAGGGATGAGGACCCGAGGCGACTATTCCTTCTTGATCAGACCGGTGATGCCGGCGACGAACAAGGCCGACAAGGCCCAGCCGAAGGCGATGTGCAGCCAGCGCCACAGCATCATGCCCCGCCCGAACACTCGGGCTTGCCCCCGTTGGTCGGTCGGCATCCAGTAATCTTCCTGCTGCAGATCGACGAAGGGCAGGAAAACGTCCAGCGAATAGACGACCGGCTGCAGATGGGGGTATTCCGCCGGCAGCACACGATCGGCGACATAGGCCTTGTCCATATAGACCCGCTCCTTGGCCGGCACCATGTGGCCCAGATGGTCCGCTTGGGCGACCGCCAACGCCCCACCGGCAATGAAGACCGCCATCCACACCGCCGCCAGCCACGGCCGGTAGCCGTATCCGACCAATACGTCGAACAAAACGCTGAGGACCCGTTTGTGCCACTGCAGGAAGGGCCGGCGGTCGCGTTCCTTGGCGATCAGCACGGCACGGGCGTCGGCATTGTGCCCCTGCGCCTTCATCACCTTGGCCAGTTGTTCGTAAGGCTGGGGGTCGAAATAGTTAAGCTTTGGCTGCAAATGCAGCCAGCGCAGCCTGGAATCGGAGTCCAACCCACAATGGGCGGCGAGCGCGCCATAGGTGAAACCGTTGAGTTCAAGCCCGCCCTTCTGGGTCGGCCAACAATCCGGGGAATCGTTCAGTGCGCCGACATGTGCGCGATCCAGGACCAAAGCCCCATTGGCTCGAAAGCCATTCCGTAGAAAGATTGCGCCAGCAACCTTCAGCATATCTGCTCGCAGAGCTGGCTCGTCACCGCCGTCGAGGTAAGAGCCGGAGCATTCCAGGCTGCCGCCAATATCGGCGCCAATCAGGTACACCCGTCCCTTGACCGTCGAGCGGCGCAGCAACAGCGAGCGATCGACACGCAACTCTCCTGCCTCGATACCGCCAATTTTTGGGCAATCCTGGAACCCCAACACCTTGGCGCGGGCGCCGCGTAGGTTGATGCCGTCGGCGATGGTGCATTCGCTCAGCCACAACGGACGGGTCAGGGTGCGATCCTCGAAATCGAGTTCACCGATGATGGTGGCGCCGCGAATCTGCACCCCCTTGGGGTGGACAGATTCATCGCCCTCCGGCTTGCAGGCCAGTTCGACCACCAGGGCAGCCGGGATGGTCTCGCCCACATCCAACGTTACCACTTTGCCTTGGCTGGCAGCCCAGAGAACTCTCTCTTCTGGTGATTCTGCCATCACATTCTCCCGCGTTCGGCTGCCGATGATGGCAGCGGCGGCGGCAGGACGGCAAAGGGGAATGGGCGGGAATGCCGCTGGTCGATAGACAAAACGAGGCGAGACCAAGCGCCCCGCCCGGTCATTGCCAGGCCTGACCCGGCCATGACGAAGGAAAATGGAAAAGATTTAACCACAGAGGCACAGAGGCACAGAGGCACAGAGGCACAGAGGCACAGAGAAGGAAAAAATAGAAAATCTAATTTATTTTTTCTTTTTCCTCTGTGCCTCTGTGCCTCTGTGGTTACACTTTTTTACTTCTACAGCCCCGGCGGCATCGGCGGATCATCGTCGCAGAAGACCTGATTGCCGTTGGCGGCGATCACCGCGACGCAGGCCGCCACCACTTCCGGATCGTATTTAGACCCGGCGAAGCGGGTGATTTCCGCCAGCGCCGCGTCGATCCCTAAGGACGGGCGATAGGGTCGGTGGCTGCTGATGGCCTCGACCACGTCGGCGACGGCCAGGATGCGAGCCTCGGGGATGATGGCATCGCCCTTCAGCCCGGCGGGATAGCCGGTGCCGTCGATGCGTTCGTGGTGCTGGCGGATCATCTGCGCCACCGGCCAGGGGAAATCGATGCCGTCGACGATCTCGGCACCCACCTCGGCATGCGAGCGCACCACGTCGAAGGCCGCCGCCGACAAGGCACCCGGCCGGGTCAGGAAGTCCGACGGCACGTTGATCTTGCCCAGATCGTGGATCAGGGCGCCGGTGTGCAGCCCCTCGATGACATGCTCGGCCAGGCCCAGCTTCTGCCCGATCGCTACCGCCAATTGCGCCACCCGGCGCTGGTGGCCGGCGGTATAGGGATCGCGGATTTCCAGCGTCAGCGACACCGCCCGCACCGTCTGCAGCAGCACTTTCTTCATCTGCGCCGTCGCCTGCAGGCGCTCGCGCTCGATGGCCTTGCGCTCGATGGCGTAAAGGATGGTCCGCCCGATCAGTTGGGCGTCGCACGACCCCTTGATCAGGTAATCCTGGCAGCCATGCTTGACCGCCTTCATGCCGACCTCTTCGTCGTTCAGGCCGGTATTGACGATCAGCGGAACGTCGGGGGCGGCGGCGCGCATCGCATCGACGGTCGCCATGCCGGTACCGTCGGGCAAGGACAGGTCCAGCAGCACGACATCGACGCCGTTTTCCGCCAACCATGCCTTTGCCGACGCCAAGGAATTGCGCCAAGTGATCTCGAAGCCGCCATATTCGGCCAGCAGCGTTTCAATCAATCGGGCGTCGCCGGGATTGTCTTCCACCAGCAACAGCCTGATCGGAGGCGCGTGGGGGTCGCGCATGGAGGTCGCCTGCACTTAATAGGCTAATACTAAAGTGTAACACTTCAGTCGGCCGGAAGGCAAATCTGATGCGGAAGGGCAGCCATGCGGTCGGCGCAAGGGGTGTGCTATGCTGTCGGCGCAACTTTAAGGCCCGTTCGCCCGTGACCCCAAAGACACGCCTGCTGATCGGCGGATTGAGCGCCTGCGCCGTGGCCCTGGGACTGGGGCGCTTCGCCTTCACCCCGATCCTGCCCTTGATGCAGGCCGCCCACGGGCTGGACACCCAGTCGGCCGGCTGGCTGGCGGCGTCCAACAATCTGGGCTATCTGGCCGGGGCGGTGTGGGCCGGGCTGATCGCCACCGATCGCGGCCGCCATCTGGCCTTCACCGCCAGCCTGGTGGTGGTGGCGGCATCGCTGGCGGCCATGTCACTGACCTCGGCCGAATGGGTGTGGAACCTGATCCGACTGGTGGCCGGCATCGCCTCGGCGCTGGTGTTCGTGCTGGGCGCCGCCCTGGTGGTGCCGGCCCTGGCCGGCCTGGGGGCGGCACGGCTGACCGGCGTGCATTTCTCGGGCGTCGGGCTGGGCATCATCCTGTCCGGTTCGGTGATCGCCTGGGCCGGCGGATGGGGCGGCGACAATGCCGCCTGGCTGACCGCAGGCGCCTTGTGCGGCGTGCTGTCGGCGGCCTCGGCCTGGGGATTGCGCCACGTCCACGGCAGCGGCGCCGCCGGGACCAGCCATCCGGCACCGGCCCCCTTCTCGCTGGGCTGGCTGTCGGCGGCCTATTTTTGCGCCGGGCTGGCCTATATCGTCACCGGCACCTTCCTGGTGGTGGTGGTCCGCGCCACCCCGGGACTGGAATCCATCGCCAATCTGTCGTGGGTGGTGGTCGGACTGGCGGCGATGCCGTCTTCCGCCGCCTGGGCGCTGTTCGCCGCCCGTTTCGGCTTCCGCCTGGCCCTGATCTTCGCCCATCTGCTGATGGCGGCCGGGGCCGGCCTGCTGGCGGTCACCGACAGCGCCATCGGCGCCATGGTCTCGGCCTTGCTGTATGGCGGCACGTTCTTAGGCATCGCCGGCATGGCCATGGCCTTCGGCCGGGCCATCGCGCCCGCGCACCCGGCCCGGGCGATGGGAATGCTGACGGCGGCCTTTTCGGTCGGACAGATGATCGGGCCGGTCGCCGCCGCCTTCCTGGCCGATTGGGGCGGCTGGATGCCGGCGCTGCTGATGGCCGCCCTGGTCACCCTGGCCGGCGTGCCGATGCTGATGTTTGGCCGCGTCAGCCCTTCTTCTGGCCGATCCTAGGTTCGTCGCCCTTCAGCAGGCGGCGGATATTGGCGTGGTGGCGGATGAAGCCCAGCACCGCCAGACCGGCGGCCATGGCCGCATGTTCCGGCCCCGACAGGAAATAGGCCATCACCGGCGCGGCGGCCAAGGCCACCAGGGCCGACAGCGACGAAATCTTGAAGATGCGCGCGACCACCAGCCATACCAGGCAGGCGCCCAGGCCTGCGAACGGCGAGGCGGCGATCAAGGTGCCCAACGTGGTCGCCACCCCCTTGCCGCCCTTGAAGCCCAGCCAAATCGGGAAATTGTGGCCCAGCACGGCCGCGAAACCGGCCACCAGCAGGGCCTGCTCGCCGGCCAGATACAGGGCGGTCAGGGCGGCGATGGCGCCCTTGCCGCCGTCCAGCAGCAAGGTGGCCAGGGCCAGGCCCTTGCGGCCGGTGCGCAAGACGTTGGTGGCGCCGATATTGCCCGAGCCGATGGCGCGGATGTCGCCCAGCCCGGCGGCCATGGTCAGCACCAGCCCGAACGGGATCGAGCCCAGCAGATAGCCGCCCAGCGCGGCGAGGGCCAGATCAAACGTCACGGCGAAACACCGTGCGGCCATCGACGATGGTGCGGAGCACCAATCCCTGCACCGGACGGGCGTCGAACGGCGAGTTTTTCGATTTCGAGCGGAAGCGGTCGGGTTCGATCTTCCAGCCGCGCGCGGGGTCGAACAGCACCAGATCGGCGGCGGCGCCGACCTTCAGGCGGCCGCCGGCCAGGCCCAGGATGTCGGCCGGCCCCGAGGTCACCCGACGCAAGGCGTCCAGCAGGCCCAGATGGCCGTCATGCACCAGTTCCAGGGTGATCGGCAGCAGGGTTTCCAGCCCGACGCCGCCGAACTCGGCCTGGGCGAAGGGCTGGCGCTTGGAATCGGCGTCCTGCGGCGCGTGGTCCGAGGCGATGGCGTCGATGGTGCCGTCCTTCAGGCCCTCGACCACGGCGCGGCGATCGTCTTCCGAGCGCAGGGGCGGCGAAAGCTTGGCGAAGGTGCGGTAATCCTTCACCGCCAGCTCGTTCAGGGCGAAATAAGGCGGCGCGGTGTCGCAGGTGACCGGCAGGCCGGCGGCCTTGGCCTTCCTGATGATGGCGACGCCGTCGGCGGTCGAGACGTGGGCGGCGTGATAACGCCCACCGGTCATCGCCACCAGGCGCATGTCGCGTTCCAGCATGATCGCCTCGGCCGCCGCCGGGATGCCCGACAGGCCCATGCGGGTGGCCAGTTCGCCGGCATTCATCGCGCCGCCCGAGGCCAGCGACGGATCTTCCGGGTGCTGGACGATCAGGGCGCCGAAGGTGGCGGCATAGGAAAGCGCCCGGCGCATGGTCTGGGAATCGCCGATGGCCTTGACCCCGTCGGTGAAGGCCAGGGCGCCGGCTTCCATCAGGAAGCCCATCTCGGCCAGTTCCTTGCCTTCCAGCCCCTTGGTGGCGGCGGCATAGGGATAGACCTTGGCCAGGCCGATCTTGCGGGCGCGGCGGGCGACGAATTCCACCGTCGCCACCTCGTCGATGACCGGGTCGGTGTTGGGCAGGCACACCATGGCGGTCACCCCGCCGGCCACCGCCGCCTCGCCGGCCGAACGCAGGGTTTCCTTGTGTTCCTCGCCGGGCTCGCGCAATTGCACCCGCATGTCGATCAGGCCGGGCGCCAGGCAATGGCCGCCGCAATCGACCACCTCGATGCCCGCCGGCACGCCGCCCTGGAACAGGCCGGGGCCGACATCGGCGATGGTCTCGCCATTGGTCAGAAGGGCGCCGGGCCGGTCCAGGCCGGACGCGGGATCGAGCAGGCGGGCGTTGACATAGGCCACCAGGCCGGCAGGCGCAGGCTTCGACATCACACGGCCACCTGATTGGGAATGTTGCGGGTCAACAGGTCGAGGCAGGCCATGCGCACCGCCACGCCCATTTCGACCTGCTCGCGGATCAGCGAGCGCTCGACATCGTCGGCGACGTCGGAATCGATCTCGACACCGCGATTCATCGGGCCGGGATGCATGATCACCGCGTCGGGCTTGGCCATGGCCAGCTTCTCGCGGTCCAGGCCGAAGAAGTGGAAATATTCGCGGATCGACGGGATGAAGTTGCCCTTCATCCGCTCGTTCTGGATGCGCAGCATCATCACCACATCGACGCCGTCCAGCCCCTTGCGCATGTCGTGATAGACATCGACCCCCATGCGATCGACCGCCGCCGGCATCAGGGTCTTCGGCCCGATCAGACGGACCTGGGCGCCCATGGTGTTCAACAGATAGATGTTCGAACGCGCCACCCGGGAATGCACCACGTCGCCGCAGATGGCCACCGTCAGCCCGGCCAGCCGGCCCTTGTGGCGGCGGATGGTCAGCGCGTCCAGCAGCGCCTGGGTCGGGTGCTCGTGGCTGCCGTCACCGCCATTGATCACCGCGCAATTGACCTTTTCCGACAACAGCTTGACCGCGCCGGAATCAGGGTGACGGACCACCAGCGCGTCCAGATGCATGGCGTTCAGGGTCATCGCCGTGTCGATCAAGGTCTCGCCCTTGGCGACCGAGCTGGCCTGGGTCTGCATGTTGATGACGTCGGCGCCCAGGCGCTTGCCGGCCAGCTCGAAGCTGGTCCGCGTCCGGGTCGAGTTCTCGAAGAACAGATTGACCAGGGTGCGGCCGCGCAACAGGTTCTTGCGCTTGTCGACGGACCGGTTCTGATCGACATAGCCGTCGGCCAGATCCAGGATGGCGGTGATCTCCTGCGGCCCCAGGCCCTGGATGCCGAGGAGATGGCGATGCGGAAAGCGTTGGTCGGTCATGAGGCCGAACTATAGGGCGGCTCGCGTGGGGCTGCAAGCGGCCGACGTATGCCTGCCATGGCTTTTGGTCAAGTGACGTGATGTCCCCGCTTCAGGTATGTTTTGACGGAAATGAAGACTGGGCGCCCAAAGCTTGTCCCAATCCTTCGAGAATGTCCGACTGGTCCTGGCGGAGCCCAATCCCAACATCCGCATCGGCCTGCGCGCGGCGCTGACGGCGGCGGGGTTTCGTGCCATCACCGAAACCGCAAGCTACATCAGGGTCCATGATCTGCTGGCCCATGACAGCGTCGATCTTCTGATCTCGGCGGCCGAATTGGAAGGCAACGACGTCGGATTCCTGATCTCGGAAAACCGCAATCAGCGCCTGGGTCCCAATCCGTTCCCGCTGGCCATCACGCTGCTGGGCAACCGGGCCCCGGCCCGCGTGCGCCAGGTCATCGTTTCCGGCACCGACGACCAGTTGCTGGCGCGCATTCGCAGACTGTATCACCGCCGCAAGCCGTTCGTGGTCACCCACGATTATACCGGCCCCGACCGCCGCAACCAGGCGCGCGCCTTCGGGACCCACCAGGCCCCGATGATCGAGGTCCCCAACCCGTTGCGCCTGCGCGCCGAGAACGGAATCGACGGCACGCGGATGGAATTGCTGATCCGCGAGCAGGCGGCCTTGTTGAACCGCATCAAGATCGAGCGCCATGCGGTGCAGATCAACTGGCTGGCCGACCACGTCCACGCCACCATTCGCGACGGCATCTCCAGTAACGCGGTCAACCTGATGCCGTTCACCAACAAGTTGCTGTCGGTGGCCGAGGATCTGATCCGGCGCATGAAGAACAGTCCGGCCGAGGCCCATGTCGCCCCGGTGGCCGAGCTGCGCGAGTTGGCCCACCGCCTGGACGGCGCGCCCGATTCCATCCCCTATAGCGAGCTCGAGCGGCTGAACGGCCTGGCCAAGGCGATCGGCCGCACCCTGCTGTCGGTGGTCAGCCCGCCTGCTCAGGTGGCCTGACCGTCGCGGCGGGCAGCGTGAACAGGAAGGTGCTGCCCTGGCCGGGCGTCGATTCGATCCAGATCCTGCCGCCATGGTGCTGGACGATCTTGCGGCAGACCGCCAGCCCAATGCCGGTTCCCTCGACGGTGTCGTTTTGCACCAGACGCTGGAAGATCCAAAACGCCCGCTCGCGGTCTTCGGCGGCAATGCCCATGCCGTTATCGGCGACACTGACCTGCCAGAAGCCGTCGCCGACCTCTTCCCACGCCACATCGATGACCGGCGCCCGATCGGGTGAGCGATACTTGATGGCGTTGCCGATCAGGTTCTGGAACAGCCGCGTCAGCTCGATATGGTCGCCAGCCACTTCGGCAGGCCGATCGGGGAGCGCGATCCGCGCCTGGCCTTCGTTGATGGCCGGCGCCAGATTTTCCATGGCGTCGGCCAAGGGCGCGGCCAGACTGATCGGCTGGAGCTTGCCGTCGCCACGCCCGACGCGGGAATATTCCAACAGGGCCAGGATCAGCGCATCCATTCGCTTGGCGCCGCCGACGGCGAAATTCAGGAAATCCCTGATGTCGGCCGGCAGGTCGGGGCCCAACTTGCGTTCGACCAGGGCCAGATAGCTGCTGATCATCCGCAAGGGCTGGCGCAAATCGTGGCTGGCGACATAGGCGAATTGTTCAAGCTCGGCATTGGACCGGGCTAGATCGTCCATGGCCTTCTCGATGGCGCGGGCGGCCGAGCGTTGTTCGGTGATATCGCGGGAAAACACGGCGACCTGACGCACCTTGCCACGATCGTCGGCGACCGGATGGATCCGATTGTCGAAGATTCTTCCCTGCCGCTCGTCAATGACGTGCTGCGGCTGGCCGCTGGTCCACACCTGGTCCAGAAGCTGCCGACGCGAATCCGCCAGGGATTGCGGCAACAGCGCGAAGAAGTTGGTTCCGATCAGGTCCTTTGGGGCCTTGCCGAATCTGGCGGCCAGGGATTCGTTGACCGCCAGCAGGTTGCCGTCGCGGTCGAACAGCATGGCTGCGTCGATGGTGGCGTTCATCAATGCCTTGGCCAGGGCCTCGCTTTCCTGCAAGGTCTGCTCGGCCCGCTTGCGCATGATAATACCGGCCAGGGTGTCGGCGAACATCTCGAGGAAGCGCTGTTCCTTGGCGTCTTGGCGATGTCCAGGGGCGACATAGGTGTTCAACACCCCCAGCACCCTGCCTTCGGCTTGAATCGGCACGCAATAATGGCCGTGATCGTCCATGCCGTCGAAACCGAAGGTGTGCCGATGGTCGACGTGATCGGCGAACACCACAGATCCGGTCGCCGCCGTGCCGCACAGGCATTGGCCGATGGCGACGCGTTGGCAACCTTGGCAGATTTGATCGGGCAGATTGCGTTGGGCGACCATCGTCAACCATCCGCCGTCACGGACGAACACCGCGCCGCGCGCCTCGAGCGACAGCCAGGGCAAATCCAGCAACTCGGCCAACGCCGCATCCAGCACCTCGGCCAAGGACCGCCCGCCCAGGGAATGGCGCAAGCAATTGGCCAGCGCTTCGGTGGTGGCAAGGTTCCATTCCATCATCGCCTGGGCGGCGCGGCGTTCGCTGATGTCGCGGAAAATGTTGACCGCGCCGACGATTCGGCCCCGCTCGATCAACGGCGCGGTGGAATATTCGACGGGAAAATTACTGCCGTCGGCGCGCCAATAGACCTCGTCCTCGACGCGCAGCACCAGACTGCCGCTCTTGTGGTCCATCACCTGTCGGATGGGACAATCCTCGATCAGGTAAGGGGTGCCGTCGGCGTGGTGATGGTGGGTCTGCTCGTGCAGGACTTGGCCGATCCCGAAATCGTCGGCCCAGCCCAGCATCCGCCGGGCGCCGGCGTTGATGAAGGTGACCTTGCCGTCCAGGTCGATGCCGCAAATGCCGTCGCCCACCGAGGCCAGTACCAGGTCGCTGCGACGCCGGGCTTCATCGGCGTCGATCCGCGAACGCACCAGCTCCATCATGGTGCGCTGGATGACCAGGCTGGCCCCCACCGACGCCACCAGGAAGACGATCGCCAGACCGACCAGATAGTTGGCCTCGCGGCGCCAGCCGGCCAGATAGTCCTTGGACGAAACGCCGACGACCAGGTGAAGCGGCCAATGGGCCACTTTGCGGTAGAAGAAGATGCGCGTCAGGCCATCGACCCCCGACACCGTCTCGTAATATTGCGGCGGGGCGTTGGTCGCGACCAGATCACGCAGGGCCTGAGACGGCGTGTTGATCCCGCTGGTCGGCCCGCTCAGCGGCGAGTGTCGCGCCACCAACGTCAAGCGATCGTTCCACAGCCCGACACTGCCATTCTCGCCGATGTCGATCGACGCGAACATCCGCGCAAGCGATTCGACGGTCAAAGCGACGTGGACGGTGCCGGCGAACTTGCCGTTCACCGGCAGTCGTGGGCGGGCCAGGATGATCATCGGCGCCGAGACCAGCCGCCCGACGATGGGCGACGAAATGTAAAGGCCTTGTTCCGGATGGTCGCGGGGGGTGATGAAATGCTCGCGGTCGGCGATGCTGATGCGGGGGTTGGGGCCGGCATTGGTCACCGCATGGACGACGATGCCGTTGGAATCGATGACCCTAAGGCCCAAAGCCTCGGGCAGGCGGGCATCGTGACGGGCGAGAAAGTGGTCGAGCGCGGCGCGGTCGATGCCACCGGCCACTTCCTGGCGGTGAATCTCGTCGATCACCGCCAGCAAGGTCAGATCGACCTTTTCGATGAACCGGGCCATGTTCTCTTCGAGAACCCGGCCGTAATTGTCGGCGATCAGAATCGCCTTGGTGCGTTCATGCTGGTGGTTCCAGCTCAGAACCATGCCGACCAGGCCGAACACCAGCAGATTGAGCAGCACGACGACGCCAAGAAGCCGGGCAAACCCTGGCAACACGCCATTCCTGTCCATTGACACGACCATTCGCGCCCCTGTGAGCTAGGCTGGCCCCGACACCCTTTGGTATAATAGACCAAGGTATCGGGACCGACAAGACACTCGGGCTAGACCTTGGCGGACTTCTTGGCCGGGGTCTTCTTGGCGGCGGCTTTCTTGGCCGGGGCCTTCTTGGCTGGGGCCTTCTTCGCCGGGGCGGTCTCGGCCTTGGGCGCGGCGGCCTTGGCCTTGCGGCCTGTCTTCTTGGCCGGCGCCTTGGCCGCCTTGGCGGCGATCAACGGCAATGCCGCTTCCAGCGTCACCGTCAGCGGATCGGTTCCCTTGGGCAAGGTGGCGTGGATGCCGTCGCGGCTGACATAGGGGCCATAGCGCCCTTCATGCACCGTCACCGGCTTGCCGTCATGCTCGCCCAGGGTGCGCAACGGGCCGGCGGCCTTGCCGCGCGCCTGGGACAACAGTTCCATGGCGCGGTTCATGCCGATTGTCAGCACGTCGTCGTCCTTGGTCAGCGACTTGTAGACGCCGTCATGCAGCAGATAGGGACCGAAACGGCCGACACCGGCGGCGATAGCCTTGCCGGTCTCGGGGTGGGTGCCGACCGGACGCGGCAGATCCAGAAGCTTCAGGCCGATCTCCAGGCCGACATCGGCCGGTTCCAGCCCCTTATAGAGCGACACCCGCTTGGGCTTGGCTCCGTCGCCGCGCTGGGCGTACCAGCCATAAGGACCCTTGCGCAGGGTGATGATCTCGCCGGTGGCCGGGTCGGTACCCAGTTCGCGGGTGGTGTCGCCGCCCTCGGGCGCGCCGTCGCCGTCGGTGCCCACGGTCAGCGGTCGGGTGAAGCGGCATTCGGGATAGCTGGAACAGCCGATGAAGGCGCCGAACTTGCCCAGCTTCAACGACAGCCGACCGGAATTGCAGCCCGGGCACAGGCGCGGATCGTGGCCGCCCGGCTGTTCGGGGAAGAAGTGCGGCCCCAATTCGCGGTCCAGCGTCTCGATGACTTCCGAGACGCGCAGTTCCTTGGTGCCCTCGACGGCGCCCAGGAAGTCGCGCCAGAACGCCTCGAGCACCTTGCGCCAGTCGATCTTGCCGTCGGACACCTCGTCCAACTGATTTTCCAGATCGGCGGTGAAATTATATTCGACATAGCGGCCGAAATAGCTTTCCAGGAAGGCGGTGACCAGGCGGCCGCGATCTTCCGGGATGAACCGACGCTGGTCCAGACGGACGTAATTGCGTTCCTGCAGCACCGTCAGGATCGAGGCATAGGTCGAGGGCCGACCGATGCCCAGCTCCTCCAGGCGCTTGACCAGGCTGGCTTCGGAATAGCGCGGCGGCGGCTGGGTGAAATGCTGTTCGGGAGTGACCTTCTGGCGGCTCATCGCCTCGCCTTCGGACACGTCGGGCAGCAGCCGCTCGGACTCGTCCTCGTCGGGGCTGGCGGGCGCGTCGTCGCGATCCTCGCGGTAGACCTTCAAGAAGCCCTCGAACACCACCACCGATCCGGTGGCGCGAAGCACGGTCTTCTTGCCCTCGCCGGCGATGTCCACCGCCACCTGATCCAGCTCGGCCGCGGCCATCTGGCTGGCGACGGTGCGCTTCCAGATCAGTTCGTACAGGCGCAGCTGGTCACGGTCGAGATACTTCGCCACCTGATCGGGCCGGCGGAACATGTCGGTCGGACGGATACATTCGTGCGCTTCCTGGGCGTTCTTGGCCTTGGCCTTGTAAAGCCGGGGCGAGGCCGGCACATAGGCCTTGCCGAAATCCTTGCCGATCAGGTCGCGGGCCGCCGCGATCGCCTCGGCGGCCATCTGCACGCCGTCGGTACGCATATAGGTGATCAGACCGACGGTCTCGCCGCCGATATCGACGCCTTCATACAGGCGCTGGGCCAATTGCATGGTGCGGCTGGCGCCCAAATGCAGCTTGCGGCTGGCTTCCTGCTGCAGGGTCGAGGTGGTGAAGGGCGCATAGGGGTTGCGCTTGGCCTTCTTGCGCTCGACCTTGTCGATCTGGAAACGGTCGGACTCGATGGCCAGCTTGGCCGACTGGGCCGCCGCCTCGTCGCCCAGCGAGAACTTGTCGAGCTTGGCCCCGTTCAGATGGGTCAGGTTGGCGGTCAGGGCCTGGCCCTTGGCGGTCAGGAAATCCACCGCCACCGACCAATATTCCTGGGTCTTGAAGCGCTCGATCTCGGTCTCGCGCTCGCAGATCAGCCTGAGCGCCACCGACTGCACGCGGCCGGCCGAACGCGAGCCCGGCAGCTTGCGCCACAGAACCGGCGACAAGGTGAAGCCGACCAGATAATCCAGGGCGCGGCGCGCCAGATAGGCATCGACCAGATCCTGGTGGATGTCCCTGGGATTCTTCATGGCGTCCAGGACGGCGGTCTTGGTGATCTCGTTGAACACCACGCGCTTGACGTCCTTGCCCTTCAGGGCGCCCTTTTCTTCCAGCACCTGGCGGACATGCCACGAAATCGCCTCGCCCTCGCGATCCGGGTCGGTGGCCAGAAACAGTTTGTCGGCCTTCTTGACGGCGGCGGCGATTTCCTTGATCTGGCGTTCCGACTTGCCGTCGGCCACCCAATCCATGGCGAAGCCGTCATCGGGGCGCACGCTGCCGTCCTTGGCCGGCAGATCGCGGATATGGCCGTAAGAAGCCAGGACCTGGAAATCAGGGCCGAGATACTTGTTGATGGTCTTGGCCTTGGCAGGCGATTCGACGACGACGACCTTCATCCGGCCCCGATCAGGTACGAGAAAATGCTTCAGATGCCAGCCAGCAGCGCCACCTGATTTCCAGGCAGGCGCTCCAGGCGACCGGCCAGCTCGAGTTCGAGCAGGACCAGGGACACCACGGAAGCAGACAATTGGCACTCGCGGATCAGCAAGTCAACCGTCACCGGAGAAGGACCCAAGCTTTCCAGCAAAAGATTCCGGGCGTGCGCCAGCTCGGATTCGTCGGGAATCGCCGAGGGAATGGCGGCGAACGACACCTTGCGACCCTCGGCCAGCGGCCGGCGCAGCATGTCGTTCAAGACCGCCAGCACGTCGGCGGTCCCTTCGGTCAGGGTGGCGCCATGGCGGATCAGGTCGTTGGGACCCTGGGCGCGCGGGTCCATGGGATGCCCCGGAACGGCGAACACCTCGCGGCCCTGGTCGGCGGCCATGCGCGCCGTGATCAGCGACCCCGATTTCAACGAGGCCTCGACCACCACCACGCCTAAGGACAGGCCCGAGACGATGCGGTTGCGCCGGGGAAAATGGCTGGCCTGGGGCTGGGTGCCGGGCGGCATTTCCGACACCGCGCAGCCCATGGCGACGATGTCGTCGTAAAGCCGGGCGTTTTCCGGCGGATAGACCACGTCGATGCCGCCGGCCATCACCGCCACGGTGCCGCCCGACAGCGCGCCTTCGTGGGCGGCGGTGTCGATGCCGCGCGCCAGCCCCGACGCCACCACCAGCCCGTCGCCGGCCAGTTCGGCCGCCATGCGCCGGGTCAAGCTGCGGCCGTTGACCGAGGCGTTGCGGGCGCCGACCATCGCCACCATCGGCCGGGTCAGAAGCGAGGCGTTGCCCCGGGCATAAAGGATCGGCGGACCATCGTCGATGGCGGCCAGATAGCGCGGATAGCCGGGTTCGCAGGCGGCCAGCACGGTGCAGCCCAGGGCCAGGGCGGCCTCCATCTCGCGCTCGGCGACATCCTTGGGGCAGATGATGATGGGTCGGGCCCGGCCGCCGCGCTTGGCCAGTTCGGGCAGGGCCGCCAGCGCGGCCGAAGCCGAGCCGAACCGTTCCAGCAGGCGGATGAAGGTGCGCGGCCCGACATTCTCGCTGCGGATCAGGCGCAGCCAGTCAAGACGCTCTTGCGGCGAAAGGGTTCGTGTCGCCTCGCTCATGGCGCGCAGAGTGGGCCATTGCATGCAAGGCGTCAATGGGGTTGGGGTTGGGCTTGATCGCGACGCCACCGGTGAGGCAATGTCGAGACGCAGTCAAGAAGGCCAAGCCATGTACACCCCCGCCCCGTTCCGCCAGGACGACCTGACCGTTCAACACGATTTCATCCGACGGTCGCGACTGGCCGTCATCGTGGTCTCGGATGGCGACACCCTGGATGCCAACCACGTTCCGGTGCTTCTGGATGCCGAGGACGGCCCTTATGGGACCCTTGTCGGGCATCTCGCCCGCGCCAATCCGCAAGCCCGTCCACGGACCGAGGCGATCCGGGCATTGGCGGTGTTCAGCGGGCCGGATGCCTATGTCTCGCCCGGCTGGTATCCCAGCAAGCAGGCCACCGGCAAGGCGGTGCCGACCTGGAACTATGTCGCCGTGCACGCCCACGGCCGGCTGGAACTGATCGAGGATGCCGCCGCCAAGCGCGCCATCGTCGCCCGGCTGTCCGAGCTCCACGAGGCCGGGCGGCCCACCCCGTGGCGGATCGAGGACGCGCCGCCGGATTTCATCGACGCGCAATTGGCGGCCATCGTCGGCTTTCGCCTGCGGATCGAACGGCTGGAAGGCAAATGGAAGCTTAGCCAGAACCGCCCGCCCGAGGACCGGGCCGGCGTGACCGCCGCCCTGGCCGACGGCGGCGCGGCCGAAAGGGCGGTGGCAGAGTTGATGGCCGGGACCGACTGAACCCTACTCGACCTTTACGTTCCAGATCTCGCGGGCATATTCGGCCACGGTGCGGTCCGACGAGAACTTGCCCATGCGGGCGACGTTCAAGATCGCCCGGCGGTTCCATTCGTCGGTGTCGCGGTACAGTTGGTCGACCCGCTCCTGCGCCGCCAGATAAAGCGGGAAGTCGGCGGTCAGCAGGTAATGGTCGCCATGGGTCAGCACATCGACGATCCCCTGGAACCGGTCGGGCTGGTCGGGCGAGAAATAGCCCGACGAAATCAGCTCGATGGCCTTCTTCAGGCATTCATTGGCATTGATCGCCGGGACCGGGTCATAGCCATCGATGCGAATACGGGCCACTTCCTGGGCGGTCAGGCCGAACAGGAACATGTTTTCCTCGCCCACTTCCTCGCATATCTCGACATTGGCACCGTCCCAGGTGCCGATGGTCAGGGCGCCGTTCATGCTCATCTTCATGTTGCCGGTGCCCGAGGCCTCGGTGCCGGCGGTCGAGATCTGTTCCGACAATTCCGCCGCCGGCATCACCAGCTCGGCGGTCGAGACGTTGTAATTGGGAACGAACACCACCTTCAGCTTGTCGCCGACCAGAGGGTCGTTGTTGACCACGTCGGCGACGTCGTTCACCAGCTTGATGATCAGCTTGGCCAGGGCATAGCCCGGCGCCGCCTTGCCGCCGATGATGATGGTGCGCGGCACCAGATCGATCATCGGGTTCGAGCGGATGCGGTTGTAACGGCTGATGACGTGCAACAGGTTCAGCAGTTGGCGCTTGTATTCGTGGATACGCTTGATCTGCACGTCGAACAGCGAATCGGCGGTCAGGTCGATGCCCAGACGCTGGCCGATGACGTCGGTCAGATGTTCCTTGTTGGCGCGCTTGACGGCGGCGAACTCGGCCCTGAACCCCTTGTCGGCGGCGAAGGGTTCCAGCTTCTTCAGCTCGTGCAGATGGGTGACCCAGTTGTCGCCGATGGCGCCGGTGATCAGCTTGGCCAGGCTGGGATTGGCCCCCAGCAGCCAGCGCCTGGGGGTGACGCCGTTGGTCTTGTTGGTGATCTTGCCCGGGCTGAGATGGTCGAAGTCGGAAAAGATCGTGCTTTTCATCAGGCCGGTATGGATGGCGGCGACGCCGTTGACCTTGTGGCTTCCGACCACCGCCAGATGGGCCATGCGGATGCGGCGCTCGTCACCCTCGGCCACCACCGAGACGCGGCGCAGCAGCTCGGAATCGCCCGGATGGCGATGGCGGACTTCCTGCAGGAATTCGTGATTGATCTGATAGACGATTTCCAGGTGCCGGGGCAGGATGCGGCCGAACAGATCGACCGGCCAGGTCTCCAAGGCTTCCGACATGAGCGTGTGATTAGTATAGGCGCAGCAACGCCGGGTCAGGCTCCAGGCGCGGTGCCAATCCAGCTGGTGTTCGTCGACCAGCACGCGCTGCAGTTCGGCCACCACCATGGCCGGATGGGTGTCGTTCAATTGGATGGCGACCCGCTCGGGCAGCATGTCCCAATTGTCGTGCGACTTGCGGAAACGGGCCAGGATGTCCTGGATCGAGGCGGCGACGAAGAAATATTCCTGCTTGAAGCGCAGTTCCTTGCCCCGCTCGGTCATGTCGGACGGGTAGAGCACCTTGGACAGGGTCTCGGACTCGTTCTTGTCGCGCACCGCCTCGATGTAATTGCCGGCGTTGAAATATTTCAGATCGAACTCGCGGGTCGACTTGGCCGACCACAGGCGCAGATTGTTGACGGTCCGCCCGCCATGGCCAGGGATCGGCACGTCATAGGCCATGGCCATGACCTCTTCGGCGTCCATCCATTGGGCGCGGGTATGGCCCATCACGTCCTTGTAATGGATGACCCGGCCGCCGAAACGGACCGGATAGATCACGCCGGGCCGGGCGAATTCCCATGGATTGCCGTAGCGCAGCCAGTTTTCCGGGCTTTCCACCTGCCAGCCATGTTCGACATGCTGGGTGAACATGCCGTAATCGTAGCGGATGCCATAGCCGAAGCCGGCGATGTTGAGGGCCGCCATCGAATCCAGCAGGCAGGCGGCCAGACGGCCCAGGCCGCCATTGCCCAGCGCCGCTTCCACTTCCCAGCCGACCACTTCGTCGAAATCCAGGCCCAATTGGCCGATGGCTTCCTTGACCTGATCGTAGATGCCCAGACTGATCATGGCGTTGGTCAGCGTGCGGCCGATCAGGAATTCCATGCTCATGTAATAGACGCGCTTCTGATCCTGCTCGTAATAGCGGTTCAGTGTCGGCATCCAGCGTTCGGTGACGCGGTCGCGTACGGCATAGGCGGCCGCCATGAACCAATCGCGCGCGGTGGCGTTGATCGGCTCCTTGCCCACCGAATACAGCAGGTGGCTGGCGAGCGAGTATTTGATGCTCTCGACGTCGTCGTCGAGGAGCTTGACGACCGGTGGCCCAATACGGCGCATGATCTGCCCTTCCCGCCTAAAGCAATCCCAAAGAAATGGAGTGGCCTGCCCCTACCCTGCTGTCAAGGAACTTTCGGTGATGGCCGCAAATTCCCGAGGGCTTTCATCCGGGCGTCACCGTCCAAACCGGCGACGTCCAGGGCGAAGCGCCGGCGCCAGTTGGGATGCTGATCGACGGTACCCGGCAGGTTCATCTGGCTGTCCTCGGCCAGGACGTCCTCGATCTGGACCATCATCAGGGCGGCGCTGGACCGGGCCAGATAATGGTGGCCGGCGGCGGTCAGGGCCTGTCCCTGGGCGGCATCCAGCGGACCGGAGGTGGGAAAGTCGGGCGGCAGCAGGCCTTGCCCCGCCAGGGCCTCGACCATCAGGCGGCGGTCGGCTGCGCGGGCATCTTGTTCCTCGGCCGCCATGCCGTCGCGGGGATAGAGGTTCAGGCGGGCGCGGGCCTTGATGTCGGCCTCGTTCCACCAGCCCAGGATGCTGGGCAGGTCGTGGGTGGCGAAAATCGCCAGGGCCTGGGGCGAGAACTCGTCGGGACGCTTGAAGCGGCCGTCGGTCTTCTCGAACACCATCACCCGATAGGCGAACAGCGAGGCCGCATCCATGCGTTCGCGGAAACCGTCGGGCACGGTGCCCAGATCCTCGCCGATCACCAGGCAGCGGTTGCGCGCCGATTCCAGGGCCACCAGCCGGAACAGGTCATCGACCGGATAGCGGACATAGGCGCCCTGGTCGGCATCCACCCCCGGCGGCACCCAGTAAAGTCTCTGCAGCAGCATGGCGTGATCCAGCCGCAACGCGCCTGCATGGCGCATGTTGGCGGCCAGGATTTCGGCGAAGGGCCGATAGGCGGCTTCCCTCAGTGCGATGGGATTGAACGGCAGCAACCCCCAATCCTGCCCTTTCAGCGCCAGCGGGTCGGGCGGCGCGCCGACCGACAGGCCCAGCGCCAACAAATCCTGGTCGCCCCACGAATCGGCGCCGTCACCGGCGATGCCGACGCCCAGATCGCGATAAAGCCCGATGGTCGCCCCGGCGTCGCGCGCCGCCTGGTGGGCGGCGCCCAGCTGGCGGTCGGCCTCGAATTGCAGCCAGGCATAGAACTGGACGCGTTCGCTATTGTCGGCGGCGAAGCGGGCGACGGCCGGATTGGCGGGGTGGCGGAATTCCTCGGGCCAGTGGCGCCACCAGCCGTTTCCGTCCTTCAGGAAGCGCTCGTGCAGGGCCTCGAAGGTGGCGAACTGGGCAAGGGCCGCGCCGCCTGTCTGCTGGAAGGCGCGAAAGGCTTGGGCACGCTCGTCGTTCTCTGCCAGATGTTCCGAGCAGAACCAGGCGTAAAGCGCTTCGAGCACCGGGCGCTGGACCCGGGCGACCTCGGCATAATCGACCAGCGGATAGCCCTTGACCCGGGCCAGCGTCGCCTGGAACCCCGGCGAGGCGAAGGTGCGCTTGGCCTCGCGACAATGGCGGAATTCCGGGATGGCCTCGATGTCGAGATAGGTGACGTTGAGAAAACGCCGCGACGACGGCGCATAGGGGCTGTAGCGCTCGGCGCAATTGGGGAACAAGGCGTGCAAGGGGTTGACACCGATGGTCTTGGCCCCCAGCCGGCCGGCCATTTGCCCCAGTTCGGCCAGGGCGCCGTAATGGCCGACACCCCAGTCGCTGCCGGTGCGAAGCGCATAGATCTGCGTCGCCAGGCCCCAGGCCCGCGCGCCCCCGGCCACCTCGGGCGGCACATGGCCCTTGGCCGGGGCGACGATCACCGCCATCTCGGCCGTCTCGGTGCCGATCTCGACGCTCAGGCGGTGATAGCCGGGCGGCGGCAATTCCGGCAGGCGCAGCTTCCAGCGCTTGACCAGTTCGCCATCCACCCACCGTTCATCGATCCATTCCTGGGTGTCGATGGTGACGAAGGCCGAATGGCCCACCCCCATTTCCTCGGTCAAGGTCCAGCCCGCCGTCACCTTGTCCAGGTCGGCCGGCACGGTCAGCGTCACGAACGGATCGGCCTGGCCCGCGGTGAACAGGGCCACCGGCTCCAGCCAGCGGCGCCACGGACGGTCCTCGAGCTGGGCCAAGGTGGCCGCCGCCTGGGATTCGTCGGCGGCGTCCAGCCCCATGGCGGCCAGGAAGGCCCGCTTGGTCGAGGCCGGCACCACCCGCCACTGGCCGTAGAAATCCCACCAGCCGTCCTCGATCCCGGCGAATCTGGCCAACCGGTCCAGCATTTCGGTCTCGCTCATGGCGTTCCCCCTTCCCGACGCCGCAGAACGGCCAGCGAATGCGGTTTGACCGGGAACCGGCTGCCACCTTGGCACACTTCTTCCGGCCCAACCCGCCCGGGCCGCGCGGTATCCATCAACACTTCCCAGCTGTCGCCCATCTGCGGCGGCAAGGTGTAGAACAGGATTTCGGTATAGGCGTTCATCAGCACCATGTAGGTCTCGTCTGCATCCAACCGGCCGGCCCGCGAATCGACAACGCAGGATTCGCCGCCCAGCACGAAACCCAGCGAACGGGCGAACGGCGCCGTCCAGTCGGCATTGGTCATCTCGGTCCCTTCGGGGGTGACCCAGGTGATGTCCTTGAGCTTGCCGCCCGCCACCCGGTCGCCCTTGAAGAAATGCGGCCGCCGGAACACCGGATGCTCGCGCCGGAGCTTCATCAGCCCCTGGACGAAGGCCAGCAAGTCCTCGTCCACCTTGCCCCAATCGACCCAGCCGACATCGTTGTCCTGGCAATAGGCGTTGTTGTTGCCGCCCTGGCTGCGGCCGAACTCGTCACCGGCCAGCAGCATCGGCACCCCTTGCGACAGCAGCAGCGTCGCCAGCATGTTGCGGATCTGGCGCGCCCGCAGCGAATTGATCGCCGGGCTGTCGGTCGGGCCCTCGGCGCCGCAGTTCCAGGAATAATTGGCGTCGGTGCCGTCGCGGTTGTCCTCGCCGTTGGCGACGTTCTGCTTCTTCTCATAGGTCACCAGGTCGGCCATGGTGAAGCCGTCGTGGCAGGTGACGAAGTTCAACGACGCCCACGGTCGGCGCCCGCCCCAGCCGAACATGTCGGACGAGCCGGTCAGCCTTGATGCCATGTCGCCGATGATGCCGCCGTCGCCGCGCCAGAACCGGCGCACGGTGTCGCGGTAGCGGCCGTTCCATTCCGACCAGCCCGGCGGGAAGCCGCCCAGGCGATAGCCGTCGCCGCCGATGTCCCATGGCTCGGCGATCAGTTTGACCCGCGACAGCACCGGGTCCTGGCGCACCGCGTCCAGAAAACCCGAGCCGCCGTCGAAGCCCGATTTCTCGCGCGCCAGCGAGGCGGCCAGGTCGAAGCGGAAGCCATCGACATGCATTTCCTCGACCCAATAGCGCAAGGAATCCATCACCATCTGCAGCACGCGCGGATGGGACAACTGCAGGGTGTTGCCGCAGCCGGAATAATTCTCGTACCACCGCTCGGCACCGGGAACCAGCCGGTAGTAGCTGGCATTGTCGATGCCCTTGTAGGACAGGGTCGGCCCCAGATGGTTGCCCTCGGCGGTGTGGTTGTAGACGACGTCCAGGATCACCTCGATGCCGGCCTCGTGCAGGCGGCCGATCATCGTCTTGAAGTCGCCGTGCGGATTGGCACCGTAATAGCGCGGCTCGGCGGCGAAATAGGTGATGGGGTTGTAGCCCCAGTAATTGCGCAGGCCCTTTTCCACCAGGTGGCGTTCATCCACGCCGGCCTGGACCGGCAGCAACTCCACCGCCGTCACCCCCAGCTTGACCAGATGGTCGATCACCGCCGGGTGGGCCATCCCCAGGAAGGTGCCGCGCACCGCCGGCGGCACCTGCGGATGCTTCATGGTGAAGCCGCGCACATGCAACTCGTAGACCACGCTGTCGGACCAGGCGGTGTCGGGCCGGCGGTCGGCGCCCCAGGTGAAGGCGGTGTCGAGCACCTTGCATTTGGGCATGAAACGCGCATTGTCGCGCCGGTCCATGGCTAGGTCCAGCTTGCTCGAGCCCAGGCGGAAGGCGAAATGGGTGTCCGACCAGATCAGCGAGCCGGTCAGCGCCTTGGCGTAAGGGTCGATCAGCAGCTTGTCGGCGTTGAAGCGGTGGCCGCGATGGGGATCATAGGGGCCATGCACCCGGTAGCCGTACAACAGGCCCGGCCGGGCGTCGGGCAGATAGCCGTGCCACACCTCGTCGGTATATTCGGGCAGGGTGATCCGCTCGACCTCGCGGCCGTGCGCGTCGAACAGGCACAGATCGACCTTGGTGGCATTGGCCGAGAACAGCGCGAAATTGACGCCGTTGCCGTCCCAGGTGGCTCCCAGCGGATAGGGCGATCCAGCCCAGATGCGGCGGCGGTGGGGCATTAGCGGAGCTCGTCAGGAGGCAGGTTCGACAGGCGGATGTCGGTGGCCGAATGGACCTCGACCACCCGGTTGATGGTGTGGTCTAAACCGCCGACAAAGTCCAGGGCCGCCTCGAACAAAACGATCTGTTCGGCCAGGCGGGTCTGCGGCAGGATGATCACCAGCCCGTCATGCCATTCGACCTCGGCGAACAATTTCAGGAAATCGCGGGCATTGTTGGTGACGAAGCAATATTCGCCGGCCAAAATAATGTCGATCAGATTGTAATCCTGATAGCCCGCCTTCCCCAGAAACCGCACATGGGTCGCATCGACACCGCGCGCCTGGGCGCGGGCGACCAGCGTCGGACTGAGGCATTCGTCGAGCAGCAGACGAAGCATGGCGGCTTATAAGGCCGCCTCGGGATGAGACCGGGCGTAATCCAACGCCGCGTTGACGTCACCCAGCGTCAGATAGGGATAGGTTTCCAGAATCTCCAGCGCGCTTGCCCCTTGCGCCGCCAGCCGCCCGATCAGATGCGCCGGCACGCGGGTCCCGCGAATCACCGGAATTCCGCCCATGACGTTGGGATCGACGATCACTTCCGATGCTCGGCGCCGGGCCATCGGCTTCTCCTTGGTCTGACGCAGCATAGTCTACACCATCACCGCGCCCGTTTGAACACCGCCACCGCCAAGGGCGGCAAGGTCAGGGCCAGGGAATAGGCCTGGCCGTGCCAGGGCTGCGGCTCGGCCTGGCGGCCGCCGTCATTGTGAACGTCCGAGCCGCCATACCAGTGCGAATCGGAATTGAAGATCTCGTGCCAGAAGCCGTCGGCCGGCACGCCGATGCGGTAGCCGTGGCGCACCAAGGGCGTCAGGTTGGCCACCACCAGGCAGATATCGTCGGAATCGATACCCTTGCGGACGAAGGACAGAACCGAATTGTCGCGGTCGTTGCAATCGATCCAGGCGAAGCCGGCCGCCTCGCAATCCAATTGGTGCAGGGCGGGCTCGACCCGGTACAGCCGGTTCAGGTCCTTGACCATGCGGCGCACGCCATCATGCTGGTGGTCGTCCAGCAGATGCCAGTCCAGCGAGCCCTCGCAATCCCATTCGCGTTCCTGGCCGAATTCCTGGCCCATGAACAGCAGCTTCTTGCCCGGATGGGTCCACATGAAGGCGTAATAGGCGCGCAGATTGGCGAACTTCTGCCAGCGATCGCCCGGCATGCGGGCCAGGATCGAGCCCTTGCCGTGCACGACCTCGTCATGGGACAGCGGCAGCACGAAATTTTCGTGGAAGGCGTACAGCAGGCCGAAGGTCAGATCGTCGTGGTGATAGCGGCGGTGGATCGGGTCCTTCGAGAAATAGCGCAACGTGTCGTGCATCCAGCCCATGTTCCACTTGAAACCAAAGCCCAGGCCGCCCAGCCAGGTCGGGCGCGACACCGCCGGCCAGGCGGTGGATTCCTCGGCGATGGTCATGGCGCCGGGATGTTCGGCGTAGACCACCTCGTTCATGTGGCGCAGGAAGCCGATGGCCTCCAGATTCTCGTTGCCGCCATGTTCGTTGGCGATCCACTCGCCCGGCTGGCGCGAATAATCCAGGTACAGCATCGAGGCCACCGCATCGACCCTGAGCCCGTCGACATGGTACTGCTCCATCCAATAGAGCGCGTTCGAATACAGGAAGTTGCGGACCTCGGTGCGGCCGTAATTGTAGATATGGGTGTCCCAGTCCTTGTGCAGGCCCTTCCGGGGGTCCTCGTGCTCATAAAGGTGGGTGCCGTCGAAACGGTGCAGCCCGTGCGCGTCGCGCGGGAAATGGCCGGCCACCCAATCGACGATCACCCCGATGCCGGCCTGGTGCAGCGCCTCGATCAGCGCGCGGAAATCCTCGGGCGTTCCATGGCGTGAGGTGGGCGCGAACAGGCCGACCGGCTGATAGCCCCACGATCCAGAAAACGGATGTTCGTGCACCGGCAACAGCTCGACATGGGTGAAGCCCATGTCGCGGACATAATCGACCAGTTGCTCGGCCATCTCGACATAGCTTAGCGGGCGGTTGCCGTCTTCCGGCACGCGCCGCCACGAGCCCAGATGGACTTCCAGGATGCTGATGGGGGCATGGCGGTCGTTGCGGGCCGCCTGGCCCTGCATCCAGGCGCCGTCGGACCATTCGCGCGGCGCCAGGTCCCACACCACCGAGGCGGTCTTGGGCGGCACCTCGGCGTAATGGCCGTAAGGGTCGGCCTTCAGGGGCAGCAGGGCGCCGCCCGCATCGACCAGTTCGAACTTGTAAATGGTGCCGGCAGCCAGGCCGGGGATGAACAGCTCCCACACCCCGGCGCCGTGGCGCAACCGCATCGGATGGCGCCTGCCGTCCCAATGATTGAAGTCGCCCACCACCGAAACCCGGCTGGCATTGGGCGCCCACAGGGCGAAGTGCACGCCGTCGCTTCCCTCGTGACAAACCAAGTGCGCGCCCAGCTTCTCGAAGGTGCGCAGATGGCGCCCCTCGACCAGCAGATGGATGTCCAACTCGCCCAGCACCGGGCCGAACCGATAGGGGTCGTCGATGATCTGCCCGCCGCCGTCGGGGAACTCCAGCCGCAGGCGATAGGCCGGCTTGTCGGCCGTGGCGACACGGGCCGCGAACGCTCCGTCGGCATGGACCTTATCCATCGCGGTCTCGGCGCCATCGACCACCAGCCAGGCCTTGGCCGCCTGCGGGGCCAAGGCGCGGACCACCCAGCCCGACTTGGCGGGATGGGCTCCCAGGACCGCGAAGGGATCGCCATGCCGGCCGGCCAGCAAGGCCTGGACGTCGGAAGTTGGGAACAGGTCGGTACCAGCGCGGGCCATGGGGTGATCTCTTCGAATGCTTCGAACGTTCTTGGTAGCAGGGTTTGCCTCGACCCGCTACCGGCAACGATTAGCCTTTCCGATTATCCCCAAATCTGGTAGAGGTTTGCGCCGAGGGGACCGGCTGATTCCTAAGCCGGTATTGTTGTCTTAAGGAGCGTGTCCAATGAGCGTCCTTCCCAAGGTTCTGGGTCTGGTTGTCGCCGGCGTCCTGGTGATTGCCCTTTATTTGGCGGTTCCGGTGCTGGGCGCCCTGCTGGGTCCGGCTAGCCCGACCGGCTATGCGATCTATCTGGGCCTGCTGCTCACCGCCGTGTTCACGTCGGGTGTGATGTATCTGGCCTCGACCGGCGGCGGCGAAGAGTAATCTTTCCCGCTTGTTCGGCAGACAAGGATTTCGCCCGGCCCCCAATCAGGGGCCGGGCGATGTCATTTCAGGGTCGTTTATTCCTTGCGGAAGTTGTCGTGGCAGCCCTTGCAGGCCTTGCCGACATCAGCCGCCGCCATCTTGGTGGCGTCGGCGTTGCCCGACGCGGCCGCAGCCTGCAGCTTGACGGCGGCCTCGCCCATCATGGCCCAGCCCTTGGCGAAATCGGCCGAGCCGAAGGCTTCCGGCTTGGTGTTGGCGCCCGACAGGGATTCGGTGCCCTTGGCCCAGGCCATCGGCGCCATCTTGGCGATGGCGGCGACGTTCTCGGCCTTGGCTGCGGCGTCGGCCGGCAGATCGCCCTTGCCCTGCAGCCACGCCCCGATGGGGCCGAAATTCATCCGCACCGCCTGCATCAGACCCTGACGCATCTTCAGGGCTTCTTCCGGCTTCTGCTGGGCCGCGGCCGGCTGGGCGGCGGCGATGGCCAGGGTGGCGATGATCACGCTCGAACCAATGAAATAACGCATGGAAATTCCTCCGTTCCGGGGTCGAATGAACCGTCTTTTATAAGGGTGTCTCGCAACTAAGGTCGGTGATCATGTCACGAATCGCGCTGCGGTTGCCCCCTGATTCCCGTTACCATATTGGGAGTTAGAAAAAATTTGTGAAGTCCCTGCCCGTTTCCCATCCCATCGAGTAGCTTTCCGGCTTGCGTTCCACGGCTCGTTTGCTATCGTCCCCGGCTGACCGGCCGCACCACGAAAAAGCGCCACCAATCGGCGCGTCGGCCGGCGGACATCCATCGATTGGCAGCTACGGGAATCGAACCATGAGCGACGCGAAAATCATCTGGACCCAGGTCGACGAGGCCCCGGCGCTGGCCACCTATTCCCTGTTGCCGATCGTCCAGGCCTTCACCAAGGCCGCCGGCGTGGCGGTCGAGACCCGCGACATCTCGCTGGCCGGCCGCGTCATCGCCACCTTCCCCGAGGTCCTGAAGCCCGAGCAGCGCATCGGCGACGAACTGGCCGAGCTGGGCGAACTGACGCTCAAGCCGGAAGCCAACATCATCAAGCTGCCCAACGTGTCGGCCTCGGTGCCGCAGTTGAAGGCGGTGATCAAGGAATTGCAGTCCCAGGGCTATGCCCTGCCCGACTTCCCCGAGGACCCCAAGACCGATTCCGAAAAGGACATCAAGGCCCGCTACGGCAAGGTGCTGGGCTCGGCGGTCAATCCGGTCCTGCGCGAGGGTAATTCCGACCGCCGCGCCGCCGGCGCCGTCAAGCAATATGCCCGCAACAACCCGCATAAGATGGGCGCCTGGGCGGCCTCGTCGCAGTCGCACGTCGCCCACATGCAGGCCGGCGATTTCTACGGCAGCGAGAAGTCGGTGACCGTGGCCGAACCGACCAACGTGCGCATCGAACTGGTGGCCAAGGACGGCGCCGTCACCGTGCTGAAGGAAATGACCGCGCTGAAGGCCGGCGAGGTGATCGATTCGGCGGTGATGAGCGTGAAGGCCCTGCGGTCCTTCTTCGCCGAGCAGATCGCGGACGCCAAGTCGCAGCCCGGCTTGCTGCTGTCCTTGCACCTCAAGGCGACCATGATGAAGGTGTCCGACCCCATCATGTTCGGCCATGCCGTCACCGTCTTCTTCAAGGACGTGTTCGAGAAGCATGCCGACGCCATCAAGGAAATCGGCGTCAACGTCAATAACGGCTTCGGCGACCTTCTGGCCAAGCTGGACAAGCTGCCAGCCGAAAGCAAGGCCGCCATCGAGGCCGACATCCAAGCCGCCTACCAGGCCGGCCCGCCGCTGGCGATGGTCAATTCCGACAAGGGCATCACCAACCTGCATGTGCCGAGCGACGTCATCGTCGATGCCTCGATGCCGGCGATGATCCGCGATTCGGGCCGCATGTGGGGCACCGACGGCAAGCTGCACGACACCAAGGCGATGATCCCCGATCGCTGCTATGCCGGCATCTATCAGGTGGTCATCGACGATTGCAAGAAGCACGGCGCCTTCGATCCCAAGACCATGGGCAGCGTGCCGAATGTCGGCCTGATGGCCCAGAAGGCCGAGGAATACGGCAGCCACGACAAGACCTTCGAAGTCGCCGCCGACGGCGTGGTCCGCGTCGTCGACGGGGCCGGCACGGTGCTGATGGAGCAGAAGGTCGAAAAGGGCGACATCTTCCGCGCCTGCCAGACCAAGGACGCGCCGATCCAGGATTGGGTCAAGCTGGCGGTCACCCGCTCGCGTCTGTCCAACACGCCGGCGGTGTTCTGGCTGGATGCCAAGCGCGCCCACGACGCCCAGATCATCGCCAAGGTCCAGAAGTACCTCAAGGATCACGACACCTCGGGTCTGGACATCCGCATCCTCAGCCCGGAAGAGGCCTGCCAGTTCTCGCTGGAGCGCATCCGCAAGGGCCAGGACACCATTTCCGTCACCGGCAACGTGCTGCGCGACTATCTGACCGACCTGTTCCCGATCCTGGAACTGGGCACCAGCGCCAAGATGCTGTCGATCGTGCCGTTGATGGCCGGCGGCGGCCTGTTCGAGACCGGTGCCGGCGGCTCGGCCCCCAAGCACGTCCAGCAATTCCAGGAAGAAGGCTATCTGCGCTGGGACAGCCTGGGCGAGTTCCTGGCGCTGGCGGTCTCGCTGGAGCATCTGGCCCAGACCTTCAAGAACGCCAAGGCCCAGGTCCTGGCCGACACCCTGGATGCCGCCAACGGCAAGATCCTGGAAAACAACCGCTCGCCGGCCCGCAAGGTGGGCGAACTGGACAATCGCGGCAGCCACTTCTATCTGGCGCTTTATTGGGCCCAGGCCCTGGCCGCCCAGGACAAGGATGCCGAGTTGAAGGCCCGTTTCGCCCCCCTGGCCCAGGCCTTGGCCGAGAACGAGGCGAAGATCAACGCCGAGTTGATCGCCGCCCAAGGCAAGCCGGTCGATATGGGCGGCTATTACCATCCCGATTTCGACAAGACGTCGAAGGCCATGCGCCCCAGCGCCACCCTGAACCAGGCGTTGGCGGCCATCTGACCCGAATATGACGGCGGAAGCTTCGGCTTCCGCCACTTTTTTGAATAAGGATGCCAACAATGAACAAGATCAAGGTCGCCAATCCGGTCGTCGAACTCGATGGCGACGAAATGACTCGGATCATCTGGAAGTTCATCAAGGACAAGCTGATCCTGCCCTATCTCGACATCGACCTGAAGTACTACGACCTCGGCGTCGAGCACCGCGACGCCACCAACGACCAGGTCACCGTCGATTCGGCCGAAGCGATCAAGAAGTACGGCGTCGGCGTCAAGTGCGCCACCATCACCCCGGACGAGGCGCGGGTGAAGGAGTTCAACCTCAAGAAGATGTGGAAGTCGCCCAACGGCACCATCCGCAACATCCTTGACGGCACCGTCTTCCGCGAGCCGATCATCTGCAAGAACGTGCCGCGCCTGGTGCCGGGCTGGACCAAGCCGATCGTCATCGGCCGCCATGCCTTCGGCGACCAGTACAAGGCCACCGACTTCAAGGTGCCAGGTGCCGGCAAGCTGACCATCAAGTTCGAGGGTGTCGACGGCCAGGTCATCGAGCACGAAGTGTTCGAGTTCCCCGGCGCCGGCGTGGCCATGGGCATGTACAACCTGGACGAATCCATCGCCGGCTTCGCCCGGGCCTGCTTCAATTACGGCCTGATGAAGAAGTGGCCGGTCTATCTGTCGACCAAGAACACGATCCTCAAGGCCTATGACGGGCGCTTCAAGGACATCTTCCAGGAAATCTACGACCGCGAGTTCAAGGCCGCCTTCGACAAGGAAGGCATGACCTACGAACACCGCCTGATCGACGACATGGTCGCTTCGGCGCTGAAGTGGTCGGGCGAGTTCGTGTGGGCCTGTAAGAACTATGACGGCGACGTCCAGTCCGACACCGTGGCTCAGGGCTTCGGCTCGCTGGGTCTGATGACGTCGGTGCTGATGAGCCCCGACGGCAAGACCGTCGAGGCCGAGGCGGCCCACGGCACGGTGACGCGCCATTACCGCGAGCACCAGAAGGGCAAGGAGACCTCGACCAACCCAATCGCCTCGATCTTCGCCTGGACGCGCGGCCTGTTCTACCGCGCCCAGTTCGACGGCACCCCGGCGGTGGCCGACTTCGCCCTGGCCCTGGAACAGGTCTGCGTCGAGACGGTGGAATCGGGCTTCATGACCAAGGACCTGGCCATCCTGATCGGCCCCGGCCAGTCGTGGCTGACCACCCAGCAGTTCCTGGCCAAGCTGGACGAGAATTTGAAGATCAAGATGGGCATCGCCGCCTGATCTTTTCTTCGATCCGACAACCCCCCGCCGGAGCGATCCGGCGGGGGTTTTGTTTTGGGATCACGTGATACCGGTACCGTGGTTTGGGTTGGGAAGGCGCCTTTCCAACCGAGAGCGAGTTGTCAAAGCACCTTGGGGCTGCGAAAATTCTGGCGAATTACCGCGACGAGGGTGCAATGGCGTTTTACTGCGATATCAACGATGACTTCATCGAAGTCGATCAATTTCATAGCGATGGGCGCTCGCATGCCATGTTCTCTCGCATCGGGCACCAACCGAGCCGAACGACAACCTATTTCGCCTATGTCGGGTTCGACATCATGCCCGGCGGGACAGATCACGAATTCTATTTCTTCGTTCTTGCCCTTAACGATGCCACCGGCGAGGAACACCGCTATTTCAGCGGCGTAGACACCCGACGGCTCATTTCTTCACCCGAAGATCGCTCCCGCGTACTGCGGGCGATCTGCGAGATGACATTCCGTCTGCTGCATATGGTCAGGCCGAACCGTGTGTTCTGGTATACCTACGACGATTATCCGCCTGGCAAGGCGTTGGACAAGTACGACCAGATCGTCAGCGTGTTTCAGGCCTGCGCCTATGTCGTCACGAGGAACGACAGCTACGAACGTAAACGTGAATGGTGGGCCGACAAATACGAAGATCGGTCATGACCGATTTACTGTTGTAGGTTCGCGCCTACGTGCGATAAGGTTACCGACAGTAAGCGCCGCTTACTATTTTGGTTGTCGTTACGGAATGAACGGTGGGTAGCATGATGGACCGTGACCAGCAGATCGAGCGCATCAAGGGCGCCGAGGCGCGTGCTCAGGGCTATCTCGATCGCTGGATGGCCAATCCCGAGTTTCGGGCGGCCTTGTTGCGCCATCTTCCGCCGCAGCAGCCGCCGGCCAAGGCGGCCCCGTCCAACGGCTGACCCCAGGCCCCGCTTCGGCGGGGCTTTCGTTTTCTTGACCCGCCGCGTCCCACGACGCATCTTGGCGCTTTGCAACGCCGGGAACGCACGCTTATGGGCACCATCTATGTCGCCGCCAGCAAGGCCAACCAGGAATGGGGGGCCGATGTCGGCTTGGGCAAGAACCTCTTTAAGGTGGGCGTCACCGACGATTCCCCCGAGACGATCCTGGAAGGCTTCGCCGGCCAAACCGACTGGAAGGTGTTGAAGTCGGCGCCGTGCGAGATATCTGAAGAAGAGGCCCTGGCCCAACTGAGTCGCAAGGAAAAGGCGGTCGATCCGCTTTATTACCCCAAGCTCAGGGGCGCGGTCGGCCTGTTCAAGGTCACCATCGCCAGCGTCGAGAATTCCATGCTGGTGGCCCTGGCCCTGGATGGCCGCGAGCCGCCGAAGAACTTCAAGGTCAAGCCGGCCGATATCGGCCAGTACCTGATCAACAACGCGGTCAAGTAGGAAGCTGCCTCATGAGCGAGACCTTCGATCTGATCATCCGGGGCGGCGCCATCGTCACCCCCAATGGCACCGCGCAGGCCGACATCGGCGTCGCAGGCGGGCGCATCACCGCCATCGGCGACCTTGCCCAGGCCGAGGCGGCCAATGCCTTCGACGCTTCCGGCCTGACCGTGCTGCCGGGCGTGATCGACACCCAGGTCCACTTCCGCGAGCCGGGGCTGGAGCATAAGGAAGATTTGTCCACCGGCACCGCCGCGGCGGCCATGGGCGGCGTGGTGGCGATCTTCGAGATGCCCAACACCAAGCCCGGCACCACCACCGAGACCGAGCTGAAGGACAAGCTGAAGCGTGCGCAAGGCCGGGCCTGGACCGACCACGCCTTCTTCCTGGGCGCCGCCGGCGACAATGTCGATCATCTGGCCCAGTGGGAACGCATTCCCGGCTGCGCCGGCATCAAGGTGTTCATGGGATCAAGCACCGGCAACCTGTTGGTGGCCGACGATGCCACCCTGGCCCGGGTGCTGGCGCAAGGCACGCGGCGCGTCGCCGTCCATTGCGAGGACGAGGAACGCCTGATCGAGCGTAAGGGCCTGGCCGAGGCGGCCGCCCATCCGCGCGCCCACCACATCTGGCGCGACGAGGAAACCGCCCTGAAGGCCACCACCCGGCTGATCCGGCTGGCCGAGAAGGCCCGGCGCCGCGTCCATGTCCTGCACGTCACCACCGCCGAGGAAATGGCCTATCTGGCCGGGCACAAGGATCTGGCCACCGTCGAGACCACGCCGCAGCACCTGACCCTTGCCGCGCCGGAATGCTATGAGCAGCTGGGCACCCTGGCCCAGATGAACCCGCCGATCCGCGAGGCCCGCCACCGCGACGCCCTGTGGGCGGCCATCAATGACGGCACCGTCGATGTGCTGGGGTCCGACCACGCGCCGCACACCCTGGAGGAAAAGGGCCAGCCCTATCCGAAAAGCCCGTCGGGCATGACCGGGGTGCAGACCCTGGTGCCGATCATGCTGGACCATGTCCATCATGGCCGGCTTAGCCTGGAACGCTTCGTCGATCTGACCTCGGCGGGACCGTCGCGCATCTACAATCTGGCCGGCAAGGGCCGCATCGCGCTGGGCTACGACGCCGACTTCACCATCGTCGATCTGAAGGCCAAGCGCACCATCACCAACCGGTGGATCGTCAGCCGTTGCGGCTGGACCCCGTTCGACGGCAAGAAGGTCACCGGCTGGCCGCTGGCCACCATCATCCGCGGCCATATCGTCATGCGCGAAGACAGCCTGATCGGCGATCCAATGGGCGCCCCGGTGCGTTTCCAGGAAGCCTATCCGGAATAGGCTAATCCCACAGCCACGCCGCCCCGCGCACGCCGGACGAATCGCCGTGCACGGGCGGCAGCAGGCGGGTGACGACGCTGTCGGAAAAGACGTATCGGCCCCAACGGGCCGGTACGTTGCGATAAAGCCGGGCCAGATTGCCGACACCGCCACCCAGCGCGATAACGTGCGGATCAAGGATGTTGATCACCACCGCCAGCGCCCGGGCCAGCCGGTCCTCGTAGCGTTCCAGGGCCGCTTCGGCCAAACCGTCGCCGGCTTGGGCCAATCGCTCGATCTCGGGCACCCGCAAGCCCTGGCCGTGGTCGCGTTCAAGGCCTGGTCCCGACAGGAAGGTCTCGACGCAGCCGGAGCGGCCGCAATAGCAGGCCGTCCCCGGCCGCTCGTCATCGGCGGGCCATGGCAGCGGATTGTGCCCCCATTCGCCGGCCACCGCGTTGGGACCTGTGACCAGCTTTCCCTGCACCACCAGCCCGCCACCGACGCCGGTGCCTAAGATCACCCCGAACATGGTGGCAGCCCCGGCCCCGGCGCCGTCGGTCGCTTCCGAAAGCGCGAAGCAATCGGCGTCGTTGGCCAGCCGCACCGGCCGGCCCAGCGCGTCTTGCAGGTCGCGGTCGAACGGCTGGCCGATCAGCCAGGTGGAATTGGCGTTCTTGACCAGCCCGGTGGCTGGCGAAATGGTGCCGGGAATGCCGATGCCGACGCTGGCCCGTCCGCCCAGCTGGGCCTCGAGCCCTTCGACCAGATCGCGGATGGTGCGGATGGTACCGTCATACGAGCCGCGCTCGGTGGCGACGCGCCGACGTGCCAGTTCGACGCCGCTGGTCCGATCCAGAGCGATGGCTTCGGTCTTAGTGCCGCCCAGGTCGATGCCGATGCGAAGCGCTTCCATGCCTTCGGTCATGCCATAAACGACGCGGCTTGCACACCCGCCGTAAATCGGCAAGCATATGCCGGTTTAGAGCGGGGCGTGATCTAACGGAGGACCCATCGTGAGCCAGGCTGCCCTTGACTTCCCCTTCCCCACCCCGCCCGAAGCCGGCGCGGTCACGGAGGTCGCCCTGGGCATCTGGTGGATTCGCATGAAGCTGCCCTTCGCCCTGGACCACATCAATCTTTGGGCGCTGGACGATGGCGACGGCTGGGTGCTGGTCGATACCGGGGTCGGCAATGACGAGACCTGGGACACCTGGCAGGCGCTGTTCGCCGGACCGCTGGCCGCCAAGCCGGTGACCGGCCTGATCTGCACCCACTTCCACCCCGACCATATGGGCCTGGCCGGCCCGCTGACCGAAAAGTGGGGCGTGCGCATGCAGGCCACGGTCGGCGAATGGACCTTCGGCCGCATGCTGATGCTGGACCAGGGGCCGGACTATGTGGAAAACCAGGTCGAGCATTATCGCCGCTGCGCTTATGACGACGACATGCTGGCCGGCATCCGCGAGCGGGCCGGGACCTATCGTTCCCGCATCCGTCCGCTGCCCACCGCTATCACCGCCATTCGACACGGATCGGAACTGACCATCGGCGGCCGGACCTGGCGGGTGCTGGAAGGCGGAGGCCATTCGCCCGAACATGCCTGCCTGTGGTGCGAGGACGCCAACGTGCTGATCTCGGGCGACCAGATCCTGCCCAAGATTAGCCCGATCATCGGCGTGTGGCCGCAAGAACCCGACGCCACACCGCTAGGCGACTTCCTGGCCGCCCTTGAGCGCCTGAAGCAATTACCGGCCGACGCCCTGGTGCTGCCGTCGCACAACCTGCCCTTCACCGGACTGCATGCCCGCGCCGACCAATTGCAGGCCCACCATCAAGATCGCCTGGACCTGACGCTCGAGGCCTGCTCGGCCCAGGGCGTCACCGCCCGCGATGTTTTGAAGGTGTTGTTCAAGCGGCCGCTGGACGCCCAGCAGACCAGCTTCGCCATCGGCGAAAGCCTGTCGCACCTGCACCATTTGATGGAGCAAGGCGCGATCAGGCGAAACGACAGAGGCGATGGAGTGTGGATCTACGCCAAGGCGTGATCAGGCCGCAGCGCAGCCGCCGCCCACTTCCTTGGCGCAATAAAGACCATACAGGGTGTTGATCACCGCGCTCGCCTCGTGACCGGCCAGGGAATAGTGGATGGTCTGGGCCTGGCGGCGGGTCTGCACCAGATTGTCGCGACGCAGACGGGCCAGATGCTGCGACAGGGCGGATTGGGACAGCCCAATCAGGCGCTCGAGCTCGCCCACCGACTTTTCTCCGTGGAGAAGCTGACACAGAATCATCAGCCGATGTTCGTTGCTCATGGCCTTCAGCAACGTGCTCGCGCGTCGAGCACTATCCTGAAGCTTTTCTAATTCCATATCCACAGATTCGGCTCCGACTACAAACCCGGAATATACTATACCACTGATTTTCGATACTTCAAGATTGCATGACAAAAATTCCGGAGTTTCCATTGTCTTTGCCCACTTGAATAACAACATTATCATGTTAATTAGTCTGACACATGATGGCTTCCGCCAGGTAGTATCTATTGCTTATTTATGATGTTCTAAATTAGGCAATCGCCGCATTGACCCGCTGACCCAGCGCGTCCAGCACCGTGGCAACGATCTGCGGGGCGTTCAGGCCGGCCTGGTCATACTGGACCGTCGGCGCATCATGCTCGATGAAGCGGTCGGGCAGCGCCATCGGCCGCACCTTCAAGCCCTTGTCCAGCGCGCCCGACAAGGCCAGTAGATTAAGAACATGGCTGCCGAAGCCGCCGATCGAGCCTTCCTCGATGGTGATCAGCACTTCGTGCTCGCGGGCCAGGCGCAGGATCAGCTCCTCGTCCAGCGGCTTCATAAAGCGGGCGTCGGCGACGGTGGTCGAAAGACCGCGCGCCGCCAGATCGTCGGCGGCGGCCAGCGCCTCACCCAGGCGGGTTCCCAGCGACAACAGCGCCACCCGGTTGCCCTGGCGCAGCACCCTGCCCTTGCCGATGGGCAGCACCGAGCCGCGTTCAGGCAGATCGACGCCGACACCCTCGCCGCGCGGATAGCGGAAGAAGGACGGACGATCATCGATGGCGGCGGCGGTGGCCACCGCATGCATCAGCTCGGCCTCGTCTGACGGGCACATGAAGACATGGTCGGGCAGGCAGCCCAGGAAGGCCAGGTCGAACGAGCCGGCATGGGTCGCCCCGTCGGCGCCGACCAATCCGGCGCGGTCGATGGCGAAACGCACCGGCAGGCCCTGCAACACCACGTCGTGGACCACCTGGTCGTAGCCACGCTGCAGGAACGACGAATAAAGCGCGCAGAACGGCTTGAAGCCCTCGCAGGCCAGGCCGGCGGCGAAGGTCACCGCATGCTGTTCGGCGATGCCGACATCGAAGCAGCGTTCGGGATGCTTGTCCGCGAACTTGTCCAGTCCAGTCCCGGCCGGCATGGCCGCCGTGATGGCGACAATGCGGTCATCGTGGGCGGCCTCGGCCAGCAGGCCGCGGGCGAACACCGAGGTATAGCTGGGCGCGTTGGCCTTGGGCTTGGCCAGCTTGCCGGTCACCACGTCGAAGCGGCCGACGCCATGATACTTGTCGGCGGCTTCCTCGGCCGGCGGATAGCCCCGGCCCTTCTTGGTCACCACATGGATCAAAACCGGCTTGGTTTCGGCCGAATCGCGAACGTTCTTCAAGACCGGCAGCAGGTGATCGAAATTGTGGCCGTCAATCGGGCCGACGTAATAGAAGCCCAGCTCCTCGAACAAGGTGCCGCCGCCCGAGACCATGCCGCGGGCATATTCCTCGGCCCGGCGCGCCGCGCGCTCGAGGGGCGGCGGCAGCATGGCGGCGATGTCCTTGGCGAAATGGCGAATCGACAGATAGGGCCTGGACGACAACAGGCGCGACAGATAGGCGCTCATGGCGCCAACCGGCGGGGCGATCGACATGTCGTTGTCGTTCAGCACCACCACCAGGCGGCTGTCCATCGAGCCGGCATTGTTCATCGCCTCATAGACCATGCCGGCGCTCATGGCGCCGTCGCCGATCACCGCGACGACGTTGAAATTCTCGCCCTTGAGGTCGCGGCCCACCGCCATGCCCAACCCGGCCGAGATCGAGGTCGAGGAATGACCGGCCCCGAAGGGGTCGTACTCGCTCTCGCTTCGCTTGGTGAATCCCGACAGGCCGCCGCCTTGACGAAGCGTGCGCATGCGGTCGCGCCGGCCGGTCAGAATCTTGTGCGGATAGGCCTGATGGCCGACGTCCCAGATCAGCTTGTCGGCCGGGGTCTGAAAGACGTGGTGCAGCGCCACCGTCAGTTCCACCACGCCAAGGCCCGCCCCCAAATGGCCGCCGGTGATCGACACCGATTCGATCATCTCCTGACGAACCTCGTCGGACAGTTGGCGCAGCTGCTCGACAGAAAAGTCGCGCATGTCGGCCGGAACGTGGACCTGGTCCAGCAGGCGGGTGGACGAGTTGGTCATAATGATCTTCCTTAGGTCCGCCGCTCGACGATATAGAGCGCGGTCGAGCGTAGCAGGTCGGCCTTGTCGCCGAAGGGTTCAAGGTGACGGCAGGCCTGGTCGGCCAGCATTTTGGCCTGGGCGCGGGCCCGGTCGATGCCCAGAAGCGAAACGAAGGTGGCCTTGCCGGCCTCGGCATCCTTGCGCAGCGCCTTGCCGACCTGCTTCGCGTCGCCCTCGACATCCAAGATGTCGTCGGCGATCTGGAAGGCCAGACCGATCTCACGCGCGTAATTCTTCAAGGCCAGCCGCAGGGACGATGCCGCCTTGCCCAGGATCGCCCCGGCCTCGCAGCCGTAGCTGATCAGGCGACCGGTCTTCATCTGCTGCAGGCGGGTGATGTCGTTGACGTCCATGTCCAGGCTGGCCGCCTGCAGATCGACCATTTGACCGCCGACCATGCCCTGGCCGCCGGCGGCGTGGGCCAACTCGCCCACCAGCTGGCAGCGGACGGCCGGGTCGCAATGGGTGGCCTCGCCGGCCAGAACTTCGAAGGCCCGGGTCAGCAGGCCGTCGCCCGCCAACAGCGCCGTGGCCTCGTCGAACTTCTTGTGGCAGGTCGGACGTCCACGGCGCAAATCGTCATCGTCCATGCACGGCAAATCGTCATGGACCAGCGAATAGCAATGGACCATTTCAAGGGCGGCCGCCACCCGGAGCGCCGACGAAGGCGAAACGTTGAACAGCGACGCCGACTGCATCACCAGGAACGGCCGCAAACGCTTGCCGCCATCCAGGGTGGCATAGCGCATGGCGTCATGGACACGCCGTTCCGGGCACTCGCCGGCCTGCAGCAGCAGATCGAGCTCGGCGTTGACTTGGGCGGCGGCGGCGGCCAGCGCCTCGGACAAGCGGCGGGATTGCGGGGACATACGGGGCATGACGATCCCTATTCCACTGCCGCCGGGGCCACCGAGACCGCCCCATCCGGCCCCAGCACGATCCGTTCGACCCGGGCCTGGGCTTCCTTCAGACGGGCCTCGCAATGGGCGCGCAGCTTGGCGCCCCGCTCATAGGCGGCGATGGCATCGTCCAGGCGGGTCGCGCCGGTCTCCAGCCGTTTGACGATCCCTTCGAGTTCGGCCAAGGCCTCCTCGAAGCTGAGCGCGGCGATATCGGGCGGAAGATCGGCCATCGGCGTGAAAACTCGCGGTGGAATGTGAAGCGAAGGGCGGGAGTTTACGGATCACGCCACCGGAAGGCAAGCCTCGCGCCATTCAGGGTGGGCACGCCCCACCCACCGCATTTCACACTCGACAGAAACCGCCCGTTCGCCACACTTTCGGGGGGTTTTTCTGCCACCCATGTAATTGAGCGAGCCACCCCGCCTGGGTGTTTCGGGTGGCTTCGGTCTTTGGCAATGTAGCGACAGTTGAAGCCAAACCATATCACATGGGCAGCAAGACCCAACCCGGACGAGGAAAAGAGACGATGGATCAGTCCAAGCGCTACTGCAATTTCGCCCTCAAGGAAGACGAGTTGATCGCCGCAGGCCGGCATGTGCTGTGCGCCTACATCATCAAGCCCAAGGCCGGTTACGAGCCGATTTCCACCGCCGCCCACTTCGCCGCCGAATCCTCGACCGGCACCAATGTCGAAGTCTGCACCACCGACGACTTCACCCGCGGCGTCGATGCCCTGGTCTATGAAGTGACCGAGCAGACCGGCGGCGAGTATCTGATGAAGATCGCCTATCCCAACGAGTTGTTCGACAGGAACGTCATCGACGGCCGCGCCATGATCGTGTCGTTCCTGACCCTGACCATCGGCAACAACCAGGGCATGAGCGACGTCGATTACGCCAAGATGCATGATTTCCACGTGCCGCGCGAAATGATGATGCTGTTCGACGGCCCGGCCATGAACATCACCGACATGTGGCGGGTGCTGGGCCGGCCGCAGGTCAATGGCGGCATGGTGGTCGGCACCATCATCAAGCCGAAGCTGGGCCTGCGCCCCAAGCCGTTCGCCGACGCCTGCCACCAGTTCTGGCTGGGCGGCGACTTCATCAAGAACGACGAACCCCAGGGCAATCAGGTGTTCGCACCCTTGAAGGACACCATCACCCTGGTGGCCGACGCCATGGAGCGCGCCCAGCAGGAAACCGGCGAGGCCAAGATCTTCTCGGCCAACATCACCGCCGACGACCCCTTCGAGATGATCCGCCGTGGCGAACTGATCCTCGAGATCTTCGGCAAGAATGCCAGCCATGTCGCCTTCCTGGTCGATGGATATGTCGGCGGCCCGAGCGCCATCACCACCTGCCGCCGCTACTTCCCCGGCCAGTTCCTGCACTACCACCGTGCCGGTCACGGCGCCGTGACCTCGAAGCAGTCCAAGCGCGGCTACAATGTGCTGACCCACATGAAGATGGCCCGCCTGCAGGGTGCCTCGGGCATCCACACCGGCACCATGGGCTATGGCAAGATGGAAGGTGACAAGAACGAGAAGATGGTCGCCTACATGCTGGAACGCGACGAGGCCGACGGCGTCTATTACCGCCAGGATTGGCACGGCATGAAGGCCACCACGCCCATCATCTCGGGCGGCATGAACGCGCTGCGCCTGCCCGGCTTCTTCGACAATCTGGGCCATTCCAACGTCATCCAGACCTCGGGCGGCGGCGCCTTCGGCCACAAGGACGGCGGTACGGTCGGCGCCAAGTCGCTGCGCCTGGCCCACGAGGCCTGGCTGCGCGGAGTCAATCTGGTTGACTTCGCCCTGGAACACCCTGAACTCAAGGGAGCTTTCGAAAGCTTCCAGGCCGACGCCGACAATATCTATCCTGGCTGGCGCGAAAAGCTGAAGGTGCGCTGAACGTTTTCCAACGAAAAACGATAACGCCGACCAAAGAGAGGCAGGCCGTGTCCAGGAAACACCCCATCATCGCCGTCACCGGCTCGTCCGGCGCCGGCACCAGCACCGTCAAGGAAGCCTTCGAGCATATGTTCCGGCGCGAAGGCACCAAGCCGGCCATCGTCGAGGGCGACAGCTTCCATCGCTACAATCGCGTCGATATGAAGAAGGCGATGGGCGAGGCTGAAAAGCAGGGCAACCGCCATTTCAGCCACTTCGGAGCCGACGCCAACCTGTTCGGCGACCTGGAGGAGCTGTTCCAGCGTTATGGGGAAACCGGACGCGGCCGCCGCCGCTTCTATATTCATAATGACGAGGAAGCCGCTCGCTTCGCCGACCTGGGCGTCAAGTCCGGCGAGTTCACGCCCTGGGAAGAACTGAACGACGGGACCGACCTGTTGTTCTACGAGGGCCTGCACGGCTGCGTCGTCACCAAGGACTGCAATGTCGCCCAGCATGTCGATCTGAAGATCGGCGTGGTCCCCGTGCTGAACCTTGAATGGATCCAGAAGATCCATCGCGACACCAAGATGCGCGGCTATTCGGAAGAAGCGGTGATGGATACCATCCTGCGCCGCATGCACGATTACGTGCATTACATCGTGCCGCAATTCAAGCTGACCGACATCAACTTCCAGCGGGTGCCGATCGTCGATACCTCGGACCCGATCATCGCCCGCGACATCCCCACCGCCGATGAAAGCCTGGTGGTGATCCGCTTCAGAAAGCCCGACCGCTTCCGCGTCGACTTCCCGTTCCTTCTGCAGATGATCAAGGATTCGTGGATGAGCCGGCGCAACACCATCGTCGTGCCGGGCGGCAAGATGGGCCTGGCGATGGAACTGATTCTGACCCCGATCCTTCGTCGGATCATGGAAGACCGCAAGTCTCTCATGGGATGACGGGGGAGTCACACTAGGCCGGCATCCGTTCCGCGGATGCCGGCCTTTTCTTTGGTTGATTGCCTACTTCCTTTGCAGCAACGCACAGCCCCTTCGATTGTGCTACGATCCCCGTAGGTGTCCGAGGCGCCCCGTCAAGAAGGCCGCAGCCGGCTCACCGACCGGAGAGGCTGATGTCCATTTACACGAAACCGACGGGACCGGACCGAACGCGCTTGGCCGCCGCCGGGGAGACGAATATTCGCTGAACAGCCTTAGCCGGTCTGCCACCAAACGGGCGCGCTTCGCCCTTAAGGGATGGGAGACATGCCAATGATGGGCTTCCTGCGTATCCAATCGATCATGGTCCGCCTGTTCGGCCTGGTCGCCCTGGCCGCTGTCGGTCTGGTCGCCCTGGCCACCTTCGCCGCCTTCCAGATTCGCGACCAGATGATGGAGGCGGCGATATCCAAGACCCGCATCCTGTCCGAGGCCACCCGCGATATCGCCAAGGCCTTCGATGCCCGCGCCAAGGCCGGCGAGTACGACCAGGCCACCGCCCAGAAACTGGCCAAGGACGCCATCCGCGCGTTGCGCTATGCCGGCGACGAATATTTCTTCGTCTACGATTATGACGGCATCAACCTGGTGCACGGCTCGAAGCCCGACCGCGAGGGCAAGAACTTCATCGATTCGAAGGACACCAACGGCTACGTCTATATTCCCGACATGATCAAGCTGGCCAAAGCCGGCGGCGGCCACCTGTTTTATTGGTTCCCCAAGGCCGGCAGCACCGAGCCGTCCCGCAAGGTTTCGTCGGTGGCGGGGTTCGCGCCCTGGAACTGGCTGGTCGGCACCGGGCTTTATCTCGACGATGTCGATGCCGCGTTCATGTCGGCCCTGAAGAAGTTCAGTCTGATCGGGCTTTCCATCCTGGTGGCGGTGTCGGGCATCGCGTATCTGCTATCGCGCTCGGTGGCGTCGCCGCTGGGGCTTCTGGCCGACGCCACCGAACGCATCCGCACCGGCGATTTCGCCGCCGAGGTCCCGGTCACCGCCCGCGCCGACGAGATCGGCACCCTGGCCCGGGCCATCCTGGCCTTGCGCGACGAGGCGGCCGAAGCGGAAAGGATGCGCCACCAGCAAGAGCAGGCCAAGCTTGAGGCCGAGCAGGATCGCCACCGCGCCATGCTGGCAATGGCCGACAATTTCGAAAACAGCGTCCAAGGCATGGTCGACCGGATGATCGGCGCCATCAACGGTAACGACAACGCCGCGCAGGAAATGAACGGCGCCGCCCTGGAAGCGCGCACCGACGCAACCCAGGTCGCCACCGCCGCCGAGCAGGTCAACGCCAACATCCAGACCGTGGCCACCGCCACCGAGGAATTGTCGGCCTCGATCCACGAGATCAGCGGGCAGGTCCAGAACTCGACCAGGATATCCCACCAGGCGGTGGATCTGGCCGCCGCCACCACCGGAACCATCAACGGCCTGAACCTTGCCGCCCAGCGAATCGGCGAGGTGGTCAAGCTGATCAATGCCATCGCCAGCCAGACCAATCTTCTGGCCTTGAACGCCACGATCGAAGCAGCACGGGCCGGCGAAGCGGGCCGCGGCTTCGCGGTGGTGGCGGGCGAGGTGAAGAATCTGGCCAACCAGACCTCGCAGGCCACCGGCGACATCGGCGCCCAGATCGACGGCGTCCAGGCCGCCACCCGCGAGGCGGTGGAAGCGGTGAAGGAGATCACCCGGGTCATCGGCTCGATGAACGAGGTGACCGCCACCATCGCCGCGGCGGTCGAGGAACAATCGGCGGCGACCAAGGAAATCAGCCGCAACATCAACGAGGCGGCCGGCGGCGCCCACCAGGTGGCGGAATATGTCGAGAAGCTGGTCGAGGTCACCACCGGTGTCGGCGATTCGGCCAGCGTGGTGTCGCGCTCGAGTTCCGAACTCAGCGCCCAGTCGCAGACCCTGCGAACGGAAATCGAAGGCTTCCTGTCCCGTGTGCGGGCGTGATCGGGCCTAAAATGTAAAAGGGGGACGCCGTTGGGGCGGCGTCCCCCTTCATATTCCGCCCCGGGATCTGGGGTTCGGGGATTGATCCCGCGGCGGAAAGGTACGAGGGAGAGCGTTTTGGGGACCACTCTCCCTCTGGACTGACCAGCGATGCTGGGGTTCGGGGACGTACCGCCGATCAGTCCATTCCTATTCGGTTGAACGAGAGGGACCCCGTTGGGGGACGAGATCCCTCTCTATCGACCCTTGCGCGGCACTGGGGTTCGGGGACGGCCGCGCCAGGGGCGATTCGAAGTCGAAAACTCACGCGGCCTGCGCGTCCCGTCCCTCCTGCTTGCACCGAACGGTCATCGGCAAGGTGAACAAGAACGTGCTGCCTTCACCCGGGACCGATTCGACCCAGATGTGCCCGCCCAGGTGCTCGACGATCCGCCGCGCCGTAGCCAGGCCGATTCCGGTACCGTCTTGACCGTCAAGGCCGCGCAGGCGATGGAAAATCTCGAACAGACGGATGCGGGCCGATTCCTCGATGCCGATGCCGTTGTCGCGCACCGCGAAGGTGGCGACCCGGCCGTCATCCTTGGCCGAGACCTCGATCATCGCCGGCCGACCGGGACAGCTGTAGCGCACCGCGTTGTCCAGCAATTGCGTGAAGATTTCCGTCAGGCTGCGGTCGTCGGCGGCCACGTCGGGCAGGCGGCCGACCTTGACCATGGCGGACTTCTCCCGCAGCGGCTCGGCCAAGCGCTCGGTCGCGGCGGTGACGGCGCCTCCGGCCGACGTCAGGGCATCGACCTCGGGCAGATGGTCCACCGCGACATAGGCTTCCAGGTCGCTGACCAGCTTGCGCATGCGTTGGGCGCCGGCGACCACTTGGGCGACATAGTCACGCCCTTCGGCGTCGAGCGCGTTCTCGGCATGCTTGGCCAACAGCTGGGTATAGGCGACCACCCGACGCAGCGGCTCTTGCAGGTCGTGGGCGGCGACCTCGGCGATGCGTTCCAGGTCGGCGACATAACGCTTCAGGCGCTCGCGACTGGCGACCAGTTCGGCCTTCTTGCTGGCCAGGGCGCGGGTGGTCAGTTCCTGGCGGTGCACCAGCCGGTAAAGCAGCGCCAAGGCCGCCCCCATGGCGACGGTCAGCAACATTCCCGAAACGATGTCGTCGAACAAGGTGTCGGCATGGGATGCCAAGACGTCGTCGATCGAGCGCCCCACCACCACCGCCATCGGCTGCTCGGTCAGCGTCCGGTAGCCGAGCAGACGCACCGTCTCGCCCAGGAAGCCCGGAGCCCGGATCGATCCGACCCGGCTGTCGAATATCTGCTCGATCAAGGCCTGGTCGGCGACGCGACCGCCGATCTGCGGCTTGCCGGACGAGATGGCCGCCCGGATCACCCCGTCACGCCCGACCAGCGCCACCGCGCCGTTCGGCCCGACATCGATCGAGCGATAGATTTCGGTCAGATAGGACGGGTCCAGCGACACCACCAGCACCCCGGCCAGGCCGCCATCGGGGCGGTCGAGACGCCGGGTCAGCTGGATCGACCACTTGCCCGAGGTCCGCCCCTGGACCGGCTTGCTGATGAACAGCGTCGAATTGGGCACCAGATGGACCTGGAAATGTTCGCGATCGGCCAGGTTGACCGGGGCAAATCCCGGTGTGGTCGAATCCTTGAGCATGCCACGGGCGTCGAGCAGCGATATCTGCAAGGCGATTCCACGGGCGGCGGCCACGTAGCCGACGGCGGCATTCAGGCTGAATTTGTCGGGATCACGCTGGTACTCGGCCTTCAGCACCAAGAGCGTCTGGTCCAGGCCGGCAATGGTCCGCTGCAGATGGGCGTCCAGCACCTGCGCCAGGTTGGACACGCCGGTCGCGGCATCGACCAGAACCCTGGTCCGCTCGCGCCCGATATGCCAGGCGATGCAGCCCCACAGAACCGCGATCACCGCCAAGCCGAAGACGATGACCGAACGGCCGGCGTCGAAACTGAACGCGCGGCTCAGGTTAGGCAGCGATGACGGGGGCTGTGGCGCGATCACGACAAGAGCCAGTAAGTGGAGGCCGCCGCCCTGTGTCCGGCCCTGTCGGCACGACACTGCGCCCATCCCAAAGCGGCGGCGGCCAACTCGGAATTATCGATCGACTGAGACACAACCGGTGAGAGGACCGAAGCCAACACTTGCAAACTCTCCTGTATTGGGATTGTTTATACTTCTTGGTGATCAATGGAGTTACGGCTCTAGGTGAAACTTCCACAAACCCACATTGAATGAATTGTAAACAGCCGACGGGAGTCCCCTTAGTGCCCGGTCCCAATAAAGCCCACATCCTGATCGTCGAGGACGAACCGGTCACCCGGACCAAGCTGGCCGCCCAGTTGGTCGCCGAGGGTTTCCAGGTCTCGGAAGCGGCCGATGCCCGCGACATGCGCGCGATCGTGTCACGCACGGTTCCCGACGTGGTGTTGCTGGATATCAATCTGCCCGACGAAAGCGGCTTGATCCTGGCCCGCGACCTGCGGTCGAAATCGTCGGTGGGGATCATCCTGGTCACCGCGCGCCAGGACGAGACCGACCGCATCGTCGGCCTGGAACTGGGCGCCGACGACTACATCACCAAGCCGTTCAATCCGCGGGAATTGGCGGTCAGGGTGCGCAACCTGATCCGGCGGGTCGCGCCCAGCATGGCTGCCGAGCGCCAGGCCACCGGCATCTTCACCTTCGCCGGCTGGAAGCTGGATTGTGACGCCCGGCAATTGCTGTCGCCCACCAACGAATCGGTGCGGCTGACCCGGGGCGAGTTCGACGTGCTGACCGCGCTGGCCCGCAATGCCGGCCGGGCGCTCAGCCGCGACCAATTGCTCGACCTGACCCAGCATGACGGCGAAGCGGTGATCGACCGCACCATCGACGTGCTGGTCGGACGGTTACGGCGCAAGATCGAGGCCGACCCCAAGCGGCCGGCGATCATCGTCACCGTTCACGGCATCGGCTATCGCCTGATCAACGGATGATTTCGTCCAGCGCCTGCAGCGATCGCTCCCACAAGCCGGCCAGTTCCCCGACCTGATCCAGCACGACGGCATCGTCGGCGCGGGCGGCATTTTCCAGGGCTCGGCATCGCTGCGCCAGCGCCCCCATGTGCAGACTGGAGGCGGCCGACGCCATCCGGTGGATCAATTGCCCGACCTGGGCCAACTGGCCCGCTTCGGCAAGGCGGGTGATTTCCGCTAGATCCTTGCCCGACGACGACCGGAACAGATCGACCAGCGAACGCATGCGGTCGGCCCCCAGATCCTTCTGGTCGGCCAGGAAATCCGGCAGATTGACCAAGGCGGTAGCGGCGCCGCGCTCGCCGGTCTGGCGACGGTGCGTCGCCCCCTCGACCAGCACGGCGGCGATCTCCTCGACCCGGAACGGCTTGGACAAGCAGCCATCGATACCGGCGTCGCGCCACAGGCGGCTGTCTTGCTCTAGGGGATTGGCGGTCAACAGCCAGATCGGCACCTGCTGGCCGGCTTCGCCTTCCGCCCGAATGCCGCGCGCGGTCTCAAGGCCGTCCATCTCGGGCATGTGCATGTCCAGCAAGATCAGGTCCCAGGCGACACCATGGAAGCCCTGGACCGCCGACCAGCCGTCGGGGAAGGCGGTCACGGTGTGGCCGTGACGCTCCAGCAGCCCGACGGCGACCTCGCGGTTCACCGGATTGTCATCGACTAGCATGATGCGGCGCGGATCGACCTGGACCATCGCGACCTGCGAGTCCCGGCGACGGTGGTGTTCGTCGCTGGCCGGCTTCAACGGCACGGTGAACCAGAAGGTCGCCCCGGCACCTTCGGTGCTGTCGAAGCCGATCTCGCCGCCCATCAGCGTCACCAGCTTCTTGCAGATGGCCAGGCCCAGCCCGGCGCCGCCGAAGCGCCGGGTGTAGGAGCTGTCGGCCTGGGTGAATTCGACGAACAGGTCGGAATGGGCCGCCTGGGCGATGCCCATACCGGTGTCGATGACCGACATCCTGAGCCATCGCAAGCCGTCGGGCCGGGCCATTTCCGAGTTGACGGCGATGATGACGCTGCCCCGCTCGGTGAACTTGATGGCGTTGCCGACCAGATTGAGCAACACCTGTCGCAGCCGAAGCGGGTCGCCGACCAACAGCGGCGGCAGGCCGGCCGGAATGCGACACCCCAAGGTCAACCCCTTCTCGGCCGCGCGCGGCGCCATCATCAGGCGCAGTTCCTCGACCATGTCGCTAACGTCGAAGGGCAGTTCCTCGAGGGTCAGCCCGTCGGCCTCGAGCCGCGAGAAGTCCAAGATGTCGTTGACCAGGCCCAGCAGCAGCTCGGCCGAGGATTCGATGGTCTCGGCGAAGGTGCGCTGGCGCTGGTCGGCGACATTGTCCAGCAACAGCCGGGTCATCCCCAGGATGCCGTTCAGCGGCGTGCGGATCTCGTGGCCGATGGTGGCCAGGAACAGCGACTTGGCCCGGACCGCCGCCTCGGCCTTGTCCAGCGCGTCCTTCAACGCCCGCTCGGTCGCCTTGCGCTCGATGGCGTAACGCACCACCCGGGTCAGGATGGCGCCGTCGCTGGTGCCCTTGACCAGATAATCCTGGGCGCCGTATTTCAGCGCCTCGATGGCTTGGCTGTCGTCGTCATTGCCGGTCAGCACCACCACCGGCAGGTCGGGCGCCGCCTGGGTCAAGGCGGTCAGCGTGCCCAGCCCGGCCGAATCGGGCAGCGACAAATCGGCCAGAACCACGACGATGCCGCCCTGGGCGATACGGCCCAGCGCGCCGGCCAGACGGTCGGTGGTCTCGACCACGAAGGGCTCGCCCGGGGCCAGGCGCAGCATCCGTTCCACCAGGCGGGCGTCGGCCGGATCGTCTTCGATCAGCAGCACCCGGATCTGGGTCATGACCCCACCGGCAACTGCGCGACAGTGAACCAGAAGGTTTCGATGGCGTGGATGGCGCGCGAGAATTCGTCGGCATCCATCGGCTTGGTAACGAAGGTGTTGGCCCCCAGGGCATAGGCCTTCAGCACGTCGCGCTCGGCCTCCGAGGTCGACAGCACCACCACCGGGATGGCGTGCAACTCGGAATCGGCCTTGATCTCTTCCAGGATCTCGTGGCCCGAGCGCCCGGGCAAATTCAGGTCCAGCAAGATCAGGTCGGGCCGGCGGGCATCTTCGAAGGCCGGGCCGATGCGGCGCAGGAACGCCATCGCCTCTACCGAATCCTTGACGTGGTGAAGCTGGACGGTGAACGGCCCCCGCCGAAGGGCGATACGAACCAGGCCGGCGTCGCCCAGATCGTCCTCGATCAACAAGATGTCGTAAAGTGTCTTCGGTGTCCGCATGCCGTCAGGGGATCATGGACCGGCCGGTCAGGGCAAGAGCTAATCCTTATCCGTGTCCTGCCGGCGCAGCTTGGGCCAGGTGAAGCGGAATTCGGCGCCTTGGCCTTCGATCTGGGCCGCCCAGATGCGGCCGCCTTGGCGCTCGACGATCTTGCGGCAGATAGCCAGACCGATGCCGGTGCCCTCGTATTCGTGGCGGGCATGCAGACGCTGGAAGATGCCGAAGATGCGTTCGGCATGTTCCTCGGGGATGCCGATGCCGTTGTCGCGAATGAAGAATTCCCATTCGCCGGGGCGCTCGGCGCAGCCGATCGTCACCATCGGCCGGCGATCGGCGGCCCGGTACTTGACGGCGTTGCCCACCAGATTCTGGAACAAGCGGGTCATCTCGCCGGCCTCGCCGCTGACCACCGGCAAGCGGTCGGGAACCAAGATGTGGGCGTTGGCCTCGTCGATTTGCGATTGAAGGTCAAGAAGGGCCAGATCGACGGCGCGGCCGGTATCAACCGGGCCATCCTTGCCGATCCGGCCGACGCGGGAATAGGCCAACAGATCGGTGATCAACGAATCCATGCGCTTGACGCCGTCACGGATGAAATCCATGAACTCGCGGGTCTCGCCGTCCAGGCGGTCTTCCAGGCTTTCCTCGATCAGGCTGATATAGCTGCGCACCGTGCGCAGCGGCTGGCGCAAATCGTGGCTGGCGACATAGGCGAACTGCTCCAGTTCCTCGTTCGAGCGCTTCAACTCGCCGACCAGGCCGTCCAGGCGGCCCTCCAGCCGCTTGCGTTCCGAGATGTCCTGGATGGTGACATCGATGCGCAGCGGCACCCCGTCGGGGCCGCGGGCCAGTTCCGCGCGCAACTGGGCAATCCGCTCGACACCGTCGGGCCGGATCAGGCGGAAGTCCTCGACCACCCGGCCCGTCTCGTCGCCCAAGGCCGCCACCAAACGGTCGCGATCGTCGGGATGAACACGGGAGAAGAAGGCCGACCGGCACGCTTCCTTCTCGGCCGGATCAAGCCCCAGGACGGCGTAGAACTGATCCGACCACACCTGCTGCTCGCCCTCGGGGGACCAGGTGGCGCTGCCGATCTGGGCGACGCGCTCAGTGTTGGACAACAGCGCGCGGCCGCGCGCTTCCATGTCGCGGTAGGCGCGGTCCAGCCGTTCGACCGTTCCTGCGAAGGCCTTGCCCAAGCGGGCGATTTCGTCGTCGCCGCCGGTCTCGAATACCGAACGGTCGGTGCTGACGCTGCCGAAACCGGCGGCGGCATCGACCAGGCGGCTGAGCCGGCGGGTCAGCCGGCGGCCGACCACCATCGCCAGGACGATCACCACCAGCGGCGTCACCCCCGCCATGGCCAGGAAGAACGCCGTCAGGCGATCTTGCGGATCGCTCAGCAAGGCCGGTTCGGGCGCCAGTTCCAGCACCAGGCCGACATCGGCGAACAGGCCGGGCAGGGCTAGGCGGTCAGACACCACCATCGACCGGTCCTCGACCGCGCCGTGTTCGGCGGTGCGGTAAAGGCCCGCCCGATCCGTCACCGTGATCCGGACCTTGTCGTCACGCTGCCCCAGATGGTCGACCAAGCCTTGCAGCGGCAGCCGCAGCAGGACGCCCCAGCCGCCCCCCTCACCCGGCATCACGGCGTCCAGAACCGGCCCATCGGCATCGTCGCCCAGGCGGATGGCGGGAAGGTTGCGGGCAATGGCGTCGGCGACCCAGGGTGCCGACACCGTCGCCCCGTGATGACGGGACCCACGGTGCACCGCTCCGGAGCCATCGACCACCGCCAGCCTGGCCGGGATTCCGGCGATCTCGACGGTATTGGCCGCCAGTTCGGCACCGCCTTGCGATCGCGCCTGAAGGATCAGCAGGTCCGACGCCGACATGGCCACCAGCGCCGCGCGCTCCTTGGCCAGGTTCAACTGGCCGCGCAACAGCACCGACACCTGCGACCGCAGCAATTCGGTGGTGACCAGCCAGGCGCCGAAACCGACCAGCACCACGAAAAGCAGCGCCATTCCCGACACGGCCAGGGCAATACGGGTGGCGAGACGATCGCTATAACCGGCCATGAACGATGCCTTGCTGGCGGCAGGAAGGAAGAACGGATCGGCGAACCATAGTGCGGCGCCCCATCACCGGCAAGCCCGGACATCTGTTACACTGCCCCGATGAGCCGAGAATACCCGACCCATCCCCTGCCCGCCGTTCTGGTCGCCCTGGTCCGCGACAACCGCCTGCTGCTGGTTCAGCGGGCCAAGGAAGACATCCCGCGCAAATGGGGCCTGCCCGGCGGTCTGATCGAGCTGGGCGAGAGCCCGGCCCAAGCCGCCCAACGCGAATTGTTCGAGGAAACCGGGGTGACCGCCCGTGCCGGCCGGCTGATCGATCAGTTCGACGTGATCGAGGCCGACGACCAGGGCCGCATCCGCCTGCACTACTTGGCCCTGGTGGTCGCGTGCGCATGGATCGAAGGCGACCCGGTGGCGGCCAGCGACGCCGCCGCCGCCGGCTGGTTCGACGCCGCCCAGATCGCCTCGCTGCACAGCCACCCCAACCTTGCGCGCCTGGCCGGCCTGGTTCTGGGCACCTCTCTGGTCCCAAAGGGATGAGACCTACTCCGATTGCATCATTGCCGCCGGAAATTAACCTGGGATAATCGGAGCGTTCGGGGAGTAAGGACGCCGGCATGAGTGCTGCGACCAATGTCGTGATCGACCCTATGATTGAAGGTGCTTGGCGCGCGCTTCCCAGCGCGGTCTGCCTGTTGGCCCCCGACGACCACATCGTCTTTTGCAATGATCCGGCAAGGGCGATCCTGGCCGGCGCCGACGACTTTCGCCACTTCCCGCAGACCCGGAACTGGCGACGAATCGACGGCAGCCCCGGGCAGGTCGCCGACCCGATCGCTGCGGTCCGCGCCACGGGCGCCCCCCAGCCCCCCAGAATCATGGAGTTCCTGCGCGGAGATGCCTCGCCGCAATGGCTGGAAATCACCGCCGCCCCCTTTGCCGCCGCGCCTGGCTGCGTGGTGCTGACCGTCACCGACGTCTCTGCCCTGATGTCGGTCCATGACCGCATGGTCGAACAGCAGCGGCGCTTCCGCGCCATCTTCAACCAGACCTTCGAATTCATCGGCGTGCTGACCCCCGACGGTCGGCTGATCGAAGCCAACGCCACCGCGCTTCACTATGCCGACAAGACGATGGACGAACTGTACGGCCTGCATTTCGCCGACACGCCGTGGTGGGCGCATTCGCCGGAAAGCCAGGACCGCCTGCGCCGGGCCATCGTCGATGCCGCCAGCGGCCACTTCGTCCGCTTCGAGACCACCCATGTCGATCCGGGCGGCGACGAGATCTTCATCGATTTCTCGCTGCGCCCCGCCTTCGACGAAGATGGCAACGTCATCTTCCTGATCCCCGAGGGCCGCGACATGACGGCCCGCAAGATGACCGAGATCGCCTTGATCCAGGCCAAGGTCGAGGCGGAAGCGGCCAATCGGGCCAAGTCGCAGTTCCTGGCCACCATGAGCCACGAACTGCGCACGCCCTTGAACGCGGTGATCGGCTTTTCCGACACCATCCAGAACGAAGTGTTCGGGCCGCTGGGCAATGCCCGTTACCGCGAATATGTCGGCATGATTCACTCGGCCGGCAGCCATCTGCTCGAGCTGATCGAGGACATCTTGGACATTTCGCGCATCGACATGGGCAAGACCGAGTTGTTCGAGGAGGAAATCACCCCCGGCCCGTTGCTGGATTCGGTGATCACCTTGTTGCGCCCAAAGGCGCAGGACGGGCGCATCACCCTCAAGACCACCATCGCCGCCGGCGACATGCCCAGATTGTGGGCGGATTCCCTTCGGCTGCGCCAGATCGCCTTCAACCTGGTGTCCAATGCCATCAAGTACACCCCGACGGGCGGCAAAGTGACATTGAACGCCAAGTCCGACGACGATGGCTTTCATCTGGTCGTCGCCGACAACGGCATCGGCATTCCCGCCGATCGCATGGAGCAGGTGTGGAGCCCGTTCGGCCAGGCCGATCCGCTGTTGGCCCGCACCGTCGGCGGCACCGGGCTGGGCCTGCCGATCGTGCGCCATTACGTCCAGGCGCACGGCGGCACCATCACCTTGAAAAGCGAACCGGGCAAGGGCACCGTCGCCCATGTGGTGCTGCCGCCGTCGCGGCTGCGCCCGGCGGCCAGCCTGCCCGGTGGACAAGCCGTCACCGCCTAGTGTCCTGCCCCCGAAATTCGCATGGCGAATTACGGGGATAAGCAGGCCACCAACTTTTTGAATTGTGTGGTGATTCCGATGCCCGCATTCTGATGCGAACTTCGGAACCACCACACAAGGCCATCCTGGCCGAATGCAGCACGCGACCCAAACCGAGATCGAAGCCTTCCTGGCCGACCCTGCCACCCATGGCGGCGTCAAGCCGCGCCGCTTCGACACCCACATCTCGACAATCTTCCTGGCCGGGACGTTGGCGTGGAAGATGAAGAAGGCGGTCACGCTGCCGTTTCTGGATTTTTCGACCCTCGAGGCGCGACAGGCGGCCTGCGAAGCCGAGCAGGCGGTCAACCACCGCGCCGCGCCTACTTTGTATCAGGGCGTCGTCCCCGTCACCCGCGATTCGGGCGGCAATCTGCGGCTGGGCGGCGACGGGCAGCCCCTCGAGTGGCTGGTCAAGATGCGCCGCTTCGACCAGAAAAGCCTGTTCAGCCGCCAGGCCGCGACCGGCCGTCTGGACCGCACCGCCATCCACGGCCTGACCGAGGCGGTGTGGGCCTTCCACCGCGAAGCGCCCAAACGCCCCGACCGTGGTGGGGCCAAGGGATTGGCCTGGACTATCGACACCAACGACACCTGCTTCGCCGGCCTGATGGCGGAACTGGAGCGCGAGCGCACCATCGCCCTGACCCAGGCCAGCCGCGATTGGCTGGCCCGGCTGACCCCCCGTCTCGAACAGCGCCGCGCCGCCGGCCTGGTGCGGGCCTGCCACGGCGACCTGCATCTGGGCAATATCTGCGTGTTCGAGGGGCGCCCGACCTTGTTCGACGCCATCGAATTCTCGGATGACATCGCCAGCATCGACGTCTTCTACGACCTGGCCTTCCTGTTGATGGACCTGGAGCGCCGGGCCGGCCGGACACTGGCCAGCTACGCCCTGAACCATTACCTCGACCTGTCGGGCGATTATGGCGGGGTGGGAATGCTACCGCTGCTGCTGTCGTTGCGCGCCGCCATCCGCGCCCATGTCAGCGCCACCATCGCGCGCGGCCACCGCCACCCCAGGCGCCGCGCCCTGGTGGCCGAGGCCAACGCCTATCTCGACCAGGCCTTGGCCTATCTGTCGCCCATGCCGCCTCGCCTGCTGGCGGTCGGCGGCCTGTCGGGCAGCGGCAAGTCGCGCATGGGACGCGAACTGGCGCCGTCCCTGGCGGTGCCGGGCGCAGCGGTAGTGCGCTCGGACAGCCTGCGCAAGCAGATCATGGGGGTCGGCCTGCTCGACCGCCTGGGACCCGAGGGCTATGGCCCCGAAATGACCGAACGCACCTACCAGGCGCTATACGACACCTGCGCCGCCATCTTGAAGGACGGCCACGCGGTGGTGGCCGACGCGGTGTTCGCCAAGCCCGAGCAGCGCGAGCGCATCGAAGCGGTGGCCCGGGCCGCCGGGGTGCGCTTCGACGGCTTGTGGCTGCAGGCCGACCCGGCGGTGACGGTCGAACGCATCGCCACCCGCAAGGTCAATGTTTCCGACGCCACGCCCGAGGTTTTTCAACGTCAGCGCGATTACGACCTGGGCGACATTCGCTGGAAGGTCATCGACACCTCGGGGTCCAAGGAAGCGGCTCTTGGGGCAGGTCTAAATTGCGCTTTGGCGGGTTGAATTCCTGCCAAATTGGAGGATGATGGCTTTGCCCCCCCCGAAGCGAGGATGATGGGTGCCGTGAGCTTCCGCATTCTTCTTGTTGAAGATTCAGCGTTTTTCGCCGCCGCCGTGCGCCGCCAGCTCGAGACCATCGAGGGGGTGACGGTCGATCAGGCCGGCACACTGGCCGAGACCAAGGTGCTGATCGAGGCCAATCACGGCCGCTATTCGCTGGCGGTCCTTGACGTCATCTTGCCCGATTCCACCGACGCCGAGACGGTGGAACTGTGCGCCAAGCTGAAAATCCCCTCGCTGGTCTTCACCAGCATCGTGTCCGAGGATTTCCGCGAGCGACTGATGTCGATGAACGTCATCGACTACATCATCAAGGACAACCCGGCCAGCCTGTCGATCCTGGCCCAGGTCATCGGCCGCATCCTCAAGAACCGCAACACCAAGGCGATGATCGTCGATGATTCCTCGACGGCGCGCCATTATGTCGGCGACCTGTTGGCCCACTACCAGTTCCAGGTCTTCAAGGCCGCCAGCGGCAAGGACGCCCTGGACATCCTGGGCGAACATCCCGACATCCGCCTGGTGGTCACCGACTTCCACATGCCCAACATGAACGGCGTCGAGATGATCCGCGCCATTCGCCAGAACCACCCGCGCGAGGAATTGTCGATCGTCGGCATCTCGTCGGGCGGCGGCAGCGCCACGGCGGCGATGTTCATCAAGCACGGCGCCAACGACTACATCACCAAGCCGTTCCTGCGCGAGGAATTCTTCTTCCGCATCAACCAGAACATGGACACGCTGGACCTGTTGGGGGCCTACAAGAAGGCGGCCAACCACGACTTCCTGACCGGGCTTTACAACCGCCGCCATCTGACCGAGATCGGCAACAAGCTGTATGCCAGCCAACGGCGCGGCAAGCTGACCCTGGCGTCGATCCTTTTGGACCTCGATTTCTTCAAGGCGGTCAACGACGAGTACGGCCACGATCTGGGCGACGCCGTTCTGGTGGCGGTGGCCGACAAACTGCGCCAGACCACCCGCGAGACCGACATCGTCGCCCGCATGGGTGGCGAGGAATTCGGCATCCTGGCGGTCAACCTGGCGCCCGATCACGAGGAAGCCTATTTCGATCGCCTGCGCCAGGCGGTGGCCGAACTGGCGATCCCGGCCGACGGCAAGATCATCACCATCACCGCCAGCCTAGGCGTGTGCACCAAGCCGTTCGACGCCCTGAAGGACATGCTGCACGCCGCCGACAAGGCGCTTTACCAAGCCAAGGCGCGCGGACGCAACTGCGTCGTCCGCGCCGACTGACCCCGCCAATCCGAGGAGGAAGCCATGACCGCCTTCAAGACCATTCTGGTCCCCTTGGACGAGCCGTCATCCGCACCGGCCCCGCTGGAAGCGGCGTTCCTGTTGGCGGCCCGCTTCAACGCCCACGTCACCGCGCTGCACGTCCGCCCCGATCCCACCTTGATGGTCCCCCTGGTCGGCGAGGGCATGTCGGGCGCGATGGTCGAGGAGATGCTGGGCATGGCCGAGCGCCAGGCCGGCGAGCGGGCCGGCGAGGTTCGCGCCATCTACGATTCGGTCCGGCTGGGCCACCCGCTGCCCGAGGCCACTCGGCCGCCGACCGATTCCGCCTCGTGCGTTTGGCGTGAAATGACCGGCCGCGAGGACGACATCGTCACCCGCCAGGCCAGGCTGCACGATCTGATTGTCATGGCCCGCCCGATCGACCACGATTCCGCCGCCAGCAATTCGCTCAACACCGTACTGCTAGATAGCGGCAAGCCGATCTTGCTGGTGCCGTCGGACAAGCGCACCGAAATCGCCCGCCACGTCGCCATCGCCTGGAACGGCAGCGCCGAGGCGGCCCGCGCCGTCGCCTATGCCCTGCCATTGCTGGCGGTCGCCACCAAGGTCACCATCCTGACGGCGGCCGAAAAGGGGGCCGAGGCGAGCGCCGGCCAGGAACTGGCGGACTCGCTGGCCTGGCACGGCCTGGCGACCAATGTCCACACCGTCGATGCGGCCCACCATGCCGGGCCGGCCCTGCTGGACGGTGCGCACGCCGTGGGGGCGGACATGCTGATCATGGGCGCCTACACCCACTCGCGCCTGCGCCAACTGATCCTGGGCGGCGTCACCCGCCACGTCATCGGCCACGCCACCTTGCCGGTGCTGTTGTGCCATTGATGGCAACGCGATGAAAAAAGGCCGTCCCGGGAAACCGAGACGGCCTTTTTTCTTGGGCTTTTGAAACCTCAGGCGTTGGCCTGGTTGCCTTCCTCGCCGTCGGGACCGGTCTCGCCGTCGGACTCGCCGTCGCCTTCGCCGTCGCCGTCACCCTGCTGGCCCTCGCCGTTCTCGTCGTCCTCGCCGGTCATTTCCTGCTGGTCGCCCGCCGGGGTCGGCAGGTTCTGCGGGCGGCGCTGGCCGTTGCTCTGGTTGTAGGCGTTGATCAGCCGGAAATAATGCTCGGCGTGCTGATAGAAATTCTCGGCGGCGACGCGGTCGCCCTGCGACGAGGCGTCACGCGCCAGCGCCAGGTACTTTTCCATCACCTGATGGGCGTTGCCGCGAATCCGACCCTCGGGACCGTTGGAATCGAAAACCTGGGTGCGGACGTTGATGTGCCGGGGCGCGCCGCCCGAATGGCCACCGCCACCGGTATGGGTGCGATTGGGATTGCCGCCATTGCCGCGGCCGCGGGAGCGTTGCTTGGGATTCACGTGTCCTGCCTTTTCAAATTCAACGTCATGATCTTGCTCATGCGACCACCCCTGCGGACGTCATCGTCCGGAAGGGTCGACAATCCTCGATTTACCGATCGGGAACGTCTGGATCGGCGAAGGCGGAGCGGTAAGCTCGACGCCTGCGGCCTTCAACCGCAGGCACCCTAGCGGGAGTAGGGCTTCTTTCCAATCATTTTTTTTACGCAGCCGCAATAACGCAGCGGCCGATTCCGGCAAGGTCGGCGACCACATCAGCTGCGCACAGGCCGGCTTGTTCCATCAACCGGGCGACGGCGCCATCCTGCCCCTGGCCGACCTCGAAGGCGACGATGCCGCCGGGCGCGGCCAAGGCCGCCATCTGCGGCGCCAGCAGGCGGTAGCAATCCAATCCGTCGGCACCGCCGGCCAAGGCGCCGCGCGGTTCGAACCGGGCCACTTCCGGCTCGAGCGCGTCGATGTCGCCATCGGGGATATAGGGCGGGTTCGAGACGATGACGTCGAACGGCCCGGCCAGGCCTTGGCTCCAGTCGCCCAGTTGGAAACCGGCGCGGCCGTCAAGATGGTTGGCCCGCGCGTTGGCCGCCGCCACCGCCAGCGCGCCGGCCGAGCGATCGATGCCTAAGCCGGTGGCGTTGGGCAACTCGCTCAACAGCGCCAGCAGGATGCAACCGGTGCCGGTGCCAAGATCCAGCAGGCGCAGGGGGGCCGTGCGATCGGCGATGCGGGCCAGCACCGCCTCGACCAGGGTTTCGGTGTCCGGGCGCGGCGCCAGCGTGTCCTGGGTGACCGCCAGATCCAGGGTCCAGAAGCCGCGATGGCCCAGCACATGGCTCATCGGCTCGCGCGCGGCGCGCCGGGCGGCCAGTTCCTCCAGCCGGGCGGCCTGGGCTGGGCTGACGGCGGTTTCGGGAAAGGCGGTCAGCCGACCGGGGGTGAGCCCCAGCACTTCGGCCACCAGCAGGCGGGCATCGAAGCGGGAATCCGATATGCCGGCGGCGGCGAAGCGCTCGGCCAGGGCCGCCACCCAGGCGCCGGCCAATATCATCTGTTCCCCCTGCAATCCGTCACCCCCGGGCTTGACCCGGGGATCGACAGTGGCGGCATTGGTGCCGACGGGGTTATGGATGGCCGGATCAAGCCCGGCCATGACGGAAAAAGCAGGATCAATCGCCCATCTCCGCCATCCGCTCGGCCTGGTCGGCGGCGATCAGCGCCTCGACCACCTCGTCGAGCGCGGTGCCGTTCATCACCTCGTCGATCTTGTAAAGGGTCAGGTTGATGCGGTGGTCGGTGACGCGGCCTTGCGGGAAATTATAGGTGCGGATGCGTTCCGAGCGGTCGCCCGATCCCACCTGGCTCTTGCGGTTGGCGGCGCGTTCGGCGTCCTTGGCCTCGCGCTCCATCTCGTAAAGGCGGGACCTGAGCAGCTTCAAGGCGGTGGCCTTGTTCTTGTGCTGGCTTTTTTCCTGCTGGCAGGCCACCGCCAGGCCGGTGGGAATGTGGGTGACGCGCACCGCCGAATCGGTGGTGTTGACCGACTGTCCGCCCGAGCCCTGGGACCGGTAGACGTCGAAGCGCAGGTCTTTTTCGTCCAGCTGGATATCGACATCCTCGGCTTCCGGCAGCACCGCCACGGTGGCGGCCGAGGTGTGGATGCGCCCGCCAGATTCGGTGGCCGGCACCCGCTGGACCCGGTGGACGCCGGATTCGAACTTCAGCCGGGCGAACACGCCGCGCCCGGTGATGGTGGCGGTGGCTTCCTTCATGCCGCCGATGCCGGTGTCGTTGGAATCCATCACCTCGAAACGCCAGCCCCGGCCCGAGGCATAGCGCTCGTACATGCGAAACAGCTCGGCGGCGAACAGGGCCGCTTCCTCGCCGCCGGTGCCGGCGCGGACTTCCAGGATGGCGTTCTTTTCGTCGGCCTCGTCCTTGGGCAGCAGCATCAGCTGCACCTCGCGCTCAAGCCCGGGCAGGCTTTCCTTCAGCGCGTAATATTCCTCGGCGGCCAACTCCTTCATGTCGGGATCGGCCATCATCTGCTCGGCCTCGATCATGTCGGCCCGGGCCTTCTTGAGGGCGCGCACGGCGTTCGCCACCGGTTCCAGATCCGACAGTTCCTTCGACAGCTTGGCGAACGAGGCGCCATCGCCCGCCGCCAGCATGGCGTGCAGTTCGTCGTAGCGGTAAAGGACCTTGTCCAGTTGGGCTTCCAGGTTCATCTCGTCTCAATCCAATCGGAACAGGGCTTTCAGCGTCTTTTCCATCGCCTTCCACTCGGCGCCTTCGGCCGCCGCCCCCTTCATCGCCTCGGTCGGCGCATGCAGCAGGCGGTTGACCAGCAGGCGAGTGGCCAGGGCAGCATCGGTGCCGGCTTCAGCCAGCACCGCCTCGCGGCTTTCCTCGAAGCGCTGGCGCAGGGCGACGATGGCCGGCACCGCGGCGCGGCCGGCCCGGCCCTTCAGGAAGCCGTTGATCTCATTGTCCAGCACGGTGCGCGCCGCGCGCGCCGCCTGCTCGCGGCCCGAACGGCCCTCAAGCGCTACCCGCTCCAGGTCGGACAGATCGTACAGGAAGGCGCCGTCCAGGCGGTTGACCGCCGGCTCGATGTCGCCGGGAATGCCGGCATCGACCAGAAAGACCGGCTTGCGGCGGCGCTTCTTCAGGGCGGCGCCGATCATGTCGGTGGTCAGCTGGACGGTGCGCCCGCCCATGGAACAGACGACGATGTCGGCCTCGGCCAGCGCCTCGCGCAAGGTCTCGAACGGCATGACGTGGGCGTTCAGCGCTTCGGCCAGCGTTTCGGCCCGGCTGGCCCGGGGCGCGGTGACCGCCAGCCACGACAAGCCGGCCGCCAACAGGCTTTCCGCCACCAGTTCGCCCATGTCGCCGGCCCCGACCAACAGCCCCTTGGCACGGCCCAGCTCGCCATGGACTTCGCGCGCCATCTGCACGGCGGCGGCGGCGATCGACACCGGGCCTTCGCCGATGCGGGTCTCGCTGCGCACGATCTTGGCGGCGCCATAGGCGGCCTGCAGCACGGTTTCCAGTTCCGGGCCGACCGTACCGGCATCGCGGGCCAGGCGGTGGGCGGTCTTGACCTGCCCCAGCACGTGTGGCTCGCCGATCACCAACGAATCCAGCGAGGCGGTGACGGTGAAGACATGGCGAACGGCGTCGGGGCCGGCCCATTCGTAAAGCTGGCCGGACAGCGCCGCCGGGGACAGCCCGGTGCGGGCGGCAAAGGCCTCGGCCACCAGGCGGGCGCACAGATCGTCGTCGTGATGCGACGCCCACACCTCGACCCGGTCGCAGGTGGACAGCACCAGCGCCTCGTGCAGGCCGGCCGCCTTCAGTCCCCCCAGGAAGGCGCCCACCATGGCATCGTCGATGAACATCTGGTCGCGCAATGACAACGACGCCGACCGATGGTTGGCGCCCACGACAAGCAGGCGGGGGGCGTGGGCCTGGCTCATCGGGCCAGCAGATGCTCCGTCAGACGGTCCAGCGCCACCTCGGTCTGGCTGCCGCTGTCCAGGTCGCGCACGGTGGCGGCGCCGCGCGCCATCTCGTCCTCGCCCAGGATCACCACCGCCCGGGCGTCGGCCTTGTCGGCGCGGGCCATGCGCTTCTTCATATTGCCGGAAAAGCCCAGCTCGACACTGATCCCCGCCGCGCGCAGGCGGTCGGCCAGCACCATCGCCTGGGGGGCGTTGCCCATGGGAACGATGGCCACCGGACGGTCGGTGGCGGCGATGTCGCCCACCAGCATCGACAGCCGCTCGACGCCCGCGGCCCAGCCGATGCCCGGGGTGGCCGGGCCGCCCATCTGGCCGATCAGGCCGTCATAGCGGCCGCCGGCCAGCACGGTTCCTTGGGCGCCCAAAGCCGTGGTGGTGAACTCGAAGGCGGTGTGACAGTAATAATCCAGGCCACGCACCAGCCGGGGATTGACGGTGAACGGCACGCCGATGTCGGTCAGACCCTGGCACAATTGATCGAAATAATCCTTGGCCGACGGCGTCAGGCAATCGGTCATCAAGGGGGCGGCGGCGACGATCTTCTTGTCGCCCTCATCCTTGGAATCCAGGACCCGCAGCGGGTTCTTGTCCAGCCGGGCGCGGCTTTCCTCGGACAGGCCCGAGCGGAACGGGTCGAGATAGGCGATCAGGGCGTTGCGATAGGCCTCGCGGCTTTCCTGGTCGCCCAGGGTGTTCAGTTCCAGCGTCACCTTGTCGCCCAGCCCCAGCGCTTCCAGGAAGCGGAAGCCCATGGACACCGTCTCGATGTCGGCCAGGGGGTCGGCGACGCCCAGGAACTCGACGCCGACCTGGTGGAACTGGCGCTGGCGGCCCTTTTGCGGGCGCTCGTGGCGGAACATCGGACCGCGATAGAACAGCTTCAGCGGCAGTGACTGGGCCAACCCGTTCGAGATGAAGGCCCGGGCCACGCCGGCCGTGCCCTCGGGCCGAAGGGTGATGGATTCCCCTTCCTTCATCGAGAAGGTGTACATCTCCTTGGTGACGACGTCCGAGGTCTCCCCCAGGGTGCGGGCGAAGACTTCGGTGAATTCGAAGATGGGCGTGACGATCTCGCCATAGCCGTAACGGCGAACCAGCTGAAAGGCGGTGTCCTCGACGTGGCGGTGGCGCCGGGAATCGTCGGGCAGCAGGTCGTGGGTTCCGCGAACGGGTTGCAGGCCGGCCAAGATGTCACCCCTTTTGTTTCGCCGCGTCCAGGGACGCCGCCTTACGTTCCACCAATTCGACGATGTGGTCCAGCATCGCCGGACTGTCGATCTTGTGATCGGGCGTACCGGCGACATAGACCATGTGCGCCTCGCCGCCGCCGCCGGTCAGGCCGATATCGGTCTCGCGCGCCTCGCCGGGGCCGTTGACGACGCAGCCGATGATCGACAGCGTCACCGGGGCGGTGATGTGGGCCAGACGCTTTTCCAGCGCCTCGACCGTCGAGACCACGTCGAAGCCCTGGCGCGCGCAGGACGGACACGAGACGATGCGCACGCCCCTGGCCCTGATGCCTAAGCTTTTCAGGATTTCATAGCCGACCTTGACCTCTTCCTCGACCGGGGCCGACAGCGACACCCGGATGGTGTCGCCGATGCCGGCCCACAGCAGGTTGCCGATGCCGATGGCCGACTTGACGGTGCCGCCGATCAGGCCTCCGGCCTCGGTGATGCCCAGGTGCAGCGGATAGTCGCAGGCCGCCGCCAGCCCTTGATAGGCCGCCACCGCCAGGAACACATCGGACGCCTTGACCGAGATCTTGAACTCGAAGAAATCGTTGTCTTCCAGGATGCGGGCATGCTCCAGCGCGCTTTCCACCAGCGCTTCCGGGCAGGGCTCGCCGAATTTTTCCAGCAGATGCTTTTCCAGCGAGCCGGCATTGACGCCGATGCGCATCGAGCAGCCATGGTCCTTGGCTGCCTGGACGACCTCGCGCACCCGGTCGGCGCTGCCGATATTGCCGGGATTGATGCGCAGGCAGGCCGCCCCCGCCTGGGCCGCCTCGATGGCGCGGCGATAGTGGAAATGGATGTCAGCCACCACCGGCACATGGACCTGGCGGATGATGTCGGCCAGGGCCTTGGTGGAATCCTCGTCCGGGCACGAGACGCGGACGATATCGACGCCGGCCGCTTCCGCCCGATGGATCTGGGCGACGGTGCCGGCGACGTCGGTGGTCAGCGTGTTGGTCATGGTCTGGACGGTGATGGGCGAATCGCCGCCCACCGGCACCGAGCCGACATGGATCAGACGCGACTTGCGACGATTGATCTGACGATAGGGGCGCGACGACATCGGTTGATCTGACACCTGCGGGGAAGGCCGGGCGCTTGATATAGCGCATTTGGCCTTGGAAAGTCACCCCAGAGCAGGCAGGTCGAAGGTGAAGCGGCTGCCTTGGCCGACTTCGCTCTCCACCGTAATGGCCCCGCCATGGCGCTCGACGATGCGCTTGACCACCGCCAGGCCGACACCGGTGCCGGAATAGACCTCGCCGTCGCAGGCACGCTGGAAGATCACGAAGATGCGCTGATGGTTGTCAGGCGCGATGCCGATGCCGTTGTCGGCCACGCTATAGAAGCAGCGGCCGTCATCCTGATGGCCCGAGATCACCACCTGGGCCGGTTGCCCCGGCTGACGATATTTCAGGGCGTTGGCGACCAGGTTCTGCATCAGTCGTATCAACTGGCCGCGATCGCCGATGGCCGGCGGCAGGGTCCCTTCGACGCGGACCTGCCCGCCTTCCTCCTCGATCGCCAAGGACAGCACCACCAGGACCTCGGCGACCAGTTGGTTCATATCGACCGGGGCGAACTCGCCGCCCCTGGTCTCGACGCGGGACAAATCCACCAGATCGGAAATCATCCGGCTCATGCGCTGGGCGCCATCGACGGCGAAGCCCATGAACTCCACCCCGTCCTTGTCCAGACGGTCGGAGTAACGCCGTTTGATCAGGCCGAGATAGGCGCTGACCATGCGCAACGGCTCTTGCAGGTCGTGGGACACCACATAGGCGAAGTCCTGCAGATCGCGGTTCGAGCGGGTCAGGCGTTCCATCAATTCGCCGGTCAAACGCTCGCTTTCAAGCCGTTCCGAAATGTCGTCGAACACCACCACCGCACCAAGGATCTCGCCATCCTCGACCACCGGGGTGGTGCGCAGGCTGACCGCCAATTCGCGACCGTCGGCGCACAGCAGCCGCTCGGTCGAGGTCTGGCGGGCCTTGCCGGAATGGATGGTGGCGCATCCCTTGCCGTCGCCGGGACAGAAATGATCCCCCCCTTCGCCGCACAACAGCAACTTGGACAGCCCCTGGCCCCGCACCTGGTCGGCCGACCAGCCCAGCAGATGCTCGGCCGCGGGATTGAAGAACGTGATGACGCAATGGGGATCGATGCCGACGATGCCCTCGCCGACCGATTGCAGGATCAATTCGTTGTGGTGCGACAGGCGCCTGAATTGACGGTCCTCCTCGACCTCTTCTTCCAGGCGGCGGCGGGTGCGGCTGCCTGCAAACGCGATTCCGGCGACACCCACCACCCAGATGGCCCCATGGGTGGTGAATTGGGCGCGCTCGGCCTTGGCCTGGATGGCGTAGAACCCGTCCATCGGCAGGGTGACGCCAATGCCGCCCCGGATATCGCCGGCCTGATAGCCTTGGGCGGCGTGGCACTTCAGGCAACCGGGCTCGGTGATCATCGCCCGCATCAGCCGCAATTGCGGCTGGCCGTCGATGGTGACCAACTCGAGTACCTCGTCGACCTCGAAACGCGCGAACTTTTCGAGCGCGGCGCGTTCCCACGGGTCGGGCGCATTGCTGGGATTCAACGGCCTTAAGCTGGTGATGCGGCCGCGCACACCATAGGCGTCCGAGAACTCATCCATCATCTGGCGGACCATATAGGCCGGATTCATCAAGGTCAGCATCCGCCCGGACGGCAATCTCACCTCGCGGTCGGCCATGTCGGGCAGGTACGGATTGGGGGGCGTGCGTTCGTCGATCGGCACATAGACGCCGCCATGGCGCGTGCCCCAGCGGCGGAAGGAATAGTCCTTGTTGAAATGGACGCGGGCCTCGCGGGTGGCCACGTCCAGGGTCTGACGCGCCTCGTTGTGCAGGTTCCACGCCAACGAACCGCCAACCAGCGCCGACCACCCGGCCAACAGGCCGACGATCAGCGCCCGCAAGCGCCGCAGACCAGGCCCTCCCTGCCGTTCATCGAGTGAAGCCATCGTGACCCCCTGCCACGCCCCTCATTTCAGCCAGATTACGCCTTTTGTATGAGCTTCGAAAGGGGCATCGACCCTAGATGGCGACAATGAACGCTGACACCAACACGGATAACAATCAACGCACAATAAGAACATTGATATAAAATTGGATAAAATTTTATCTTATTGCCTTTTTAAATAAAACGTTCTTGAGTATTAATTAGTACAGTACTTATTCATTTATATTTTTGTTGCAACACATTCACTTATGGCATATTTTCAATATCACGGTAGTCATGAGTACACGGAACAACCCAAGTTATTCACGACACACCACCGGGGGATGGGCCTCAATTCCGAGCCCTCCGTAGAAAAGGAGAAAAGCCATGTTCATGTTCCGCAAGATCCAGAAGGACGAGTCGGGCGCCACCGCCATCGAGTACGGCCTGATCGCCGCCCTGATCAGCGTTGTCATCGTCACCGCCGTGACGGCCGTCGGCGGCGGATTGAACACCGCCTTCACCGCCATCCAGACTGCCTTGGGCGGCTGATGGCCGGGACGGGCGAAGCCGGCGGCGCCAAACGCGCGCCGCCGCCGCCCGCGAGTGGGACAGACCCTTCTGACCCTCAACTCCCCGGCCTTGGGCTTGCTCGGGGAGTTTTCTTTTTGTGAGATGGAAGCTTAGGGATGGGCGATCTCCTCACAATCGGCGCGGAAGGCGCCTTCGTGGCCATGATGCTGGCCGCGGCGTTCATCGACGGATGCAGCTTCCGGCTGCCCAATCCGCTGACCGCTGTGGTAGCGCTGGCCTTCCTGCCGTGGGCATGGATCCGTTTCGACGACCCGTGGCTGCTGCTGGTGCACCTGGCCGCCGGCCTGGCGATCATGGCGGTGGCGGCCGTGGCTTTCGCCCGCAACATCCTGGGCGGCGGCGATGCCAAATTGCTGGCCGCCTGCGCCTTGTGGACCGGCTTCGACGAACTGGGCCGGTTCCTGATCACCACCAGCCTGGCCGGGGGCGTTCTTGCCCTGGCCGTCTTGTGCCTGCCCCCGGCCGGAGAATCCCGCCGGCTGCCTTACGGCATCGCCATCGCGGCGGGTGGGCTTGATTTCTGGCTGCGCAACAGCGCGGTCCTGTAGCGGGAGGAAGCCATGCGCCCCGTCACCTTGTTCCTGGTCGTCTTCGCCCTGGCCGTGGCCGGCCTGACCGCCTTCCTGGCCAAGCGCTTCCTGGACCAGAACAACCGCCCCGTCGCCGCCGAACGGGTGCTCGAGCCGGCCAAGTCGGTTCTGGTCGCCGCCCGCGACGTCGTCGCCGGAACGGCCTTGGCCTCGGCCGACGTGAAATGGCAATCCTGGCCGGTCGATGGCGACGACACCCGCTTCCTGGTCAAGGCCGAAGGCTCGGCCGACCCGCTGGCCGCCGCCATCGGCCAGCATGTCCGCCGGCCGCTGGCGGCGGGCGAGCCGATCCGCCGCGAGCTGCTGTTCAAGCCCGGCCAGGCCGGGGTGATGGCCGGCATGCTGACGCCCGGCGCCCGCGCCGTCGCCATCTCGATTGGCGCCAACAACGCCGCGTCCGGCTTCATCTTGCCGGGCGACCGGGTCGATGTGGTGCTGACCGCCGACCTGTCGCGCCTGACCGGAGCCACCCAGCCGCAGCCCGGCATCGCCGCCAAGTTCGCCGCCGAGACCATCCTGACCGACATCCGCGTCCTGGCCATCGACCAGGCGGTCAAGCCCGGCCAGGCCACCGACACCGCCCTGGTCGGCAAGATCGCCCTGTTGGAAGTCACCCCGGACCAGGCCGAGCAATTGGCCACCGCCGGCATGATGGGCGCACTTAGCCTGTCGCTGCGCAGCCTGGCGGTCGCTCAGGAATCCGCCCCGGCGACGGGGCGCCACTACACCTCGGACACCAGCCTTTCCAAGGCGCTCTCAGCCTATGCCGGCGGCCGCCCGCAACAATCGGGTGGCGGCAGTGGAATCCGCGTCAATCGCGGCGGCAAGCTTTCGGTCGAAGGGAACTGACCATGACCCGCACGCTTCCCCTGATGGCGTTGGCGTTGCTTCTGAGCCTGCCGGCTTCGGCCTCGGAACAGCCGCCCGCCCCCCTTGCCGCCCCGCGCCCCCAGGTCAACCAGGCGCCCTTGTCGGTCATCGCCCTGAAGCCCGGCCAAAAGACACCTGGCGGCCCGGCCCGCCAGGCCCCGGAAGTGATCGGCGTCGCGCTGAACAAGACCACCCAGATCGACCTGCCGGCCGCCGTGCGCGACATCATCGTCGGCAACCCCGAGGTGGCCGAGGTGCTGGTGCGTTCGAACACCCAATTGTTCCTGCAAGGGCGCAAGATCGGCGACACCAACCTGTTCGTGATGGATTCCGCCGGCCACCTGATCCGCCGGATCGAGGTCAACGTCCATCCCGACACCGACGCGGTCAAGGACGCCCTGGCCCGCCTGCTGCCCGACGACCGCCTGGACGTGGTCGGCACCGGCGACACCCTGGTCCTGTCCGGCTCGGTGCGGTCCGACGGCGTCGCCGCCCAGGCCCGCGCCATCGCCCGGCGCTTCGTGTCGGCCGACGACAAGGTGATCAGCATGATCAAGGTCGCCGCCGACCAGCAGGTGCTGCTGCAGGTCCGCGTCGCCGAGATGCAGAAGTCGGTGCTGAAGGAACTGGGCATGACCAACACCCTGACCTCGACCGGTCTGGGCGGCGGCTTGGCCGGCTCCTTGGCGCTGTCGACCACGCCCGTCGGCCTGGGCACCGAGATCGCCGGCGTGGTCACCGCCTCGGCGCTGAACAACCTGACCAACTCGTTGCGCATGCTGGAAAAGCAGGGCCTGGTCAAGAACCTGGCCGAGCCCAACCTGATGGCGGTGTCGGGCGAATCGGCCTCGATGCTGGCGGGCGGCGAATATCCGATCCCGGTGCCCGACAAGGACACCATCAAGATCGAGTACAAGCCGTTCGGCGTGTCGCTGTCCTTCCTGCCGGTGGTGCTGGATTCCGGCGCCATCTCGCTGAAGATCGCCACCGAGGTCTCGGCCCTGTCCTCGACCAACTCGGTCCAGGTGCCGTTCAGCACCGGTACCATCACCATCAAGGCCTTCACCGTGCGCCGGGCCAATTCCACCGTGGAATTGCCGTCGGGCGGCAGCGTGATGATCGCCGGCATGCTGCAAAACGACATCGTCAGCGGCCTGAACGGCATGCCCGGCGCCATGGACATCCCGATCATCGGCTCGCTGCTCAGGTCGTCCAGCTTCCAGCGCGCCGAGACCGAGCTGGTGGTGATGGTGTCGGCCATGCTGGCCAAGCCGGTCGATCCCAAGCAGATCGCCCTGCCCACCGACGGCTTCGCGCCGGCGTCCGACATGGATCAGATCTTCCTCGGCAAACTGCACGAGGTCTACGTCAAGCGTCCGCTCGACACCCGCGGCGGCAACCCGCTGCAGGGGCCGGTCGGCTATATCGTGGAGTGACCGTCATGAAGCGCTTTCTTGTCCCGCTCGCCGCCCTGACGCTCGCCGCCTGCGCCCAGCCGGTCGATCTGGCCGACTTCGACACCCGCCTGGCCCATCCCGTCAGCGTCCACCGCACCGAGGCCCGCCTGGTGGTCCAGACGCCGCTGCCGGTCGATGATGCCCGCCGCCTGTCGGCCTTCGCCGCCGATTACCTGCGCCGGGGCGCCGGCCCCTTGGAACTGGCCGTGGTGGCCGCCGGCGAAGACGATCCCCAGGCCCGGGACAGCGCCGAAAAGCTGGCCCAGGAATTGATGGCGCGCGGCGTGCGCGCCGCCGAGATCAAGGCCCGCCTGGTGTGGGATTCCAAACCCGGCGATACCGGCATGGCGGTGCTGTCCTATCCGCACCATGTCGCCAAGGCGCCCGAATGCGGCAGTTGGACCAACCCGCTAAACTGGAACAACGGCAACCGCAACACCGACAATTTTGGCTGCGCCGTCCAGCGCAACATCGCCCTGATGGCCGCCGACCCGCGCGACCTGGAATCGGCCCGGCCGGTCTCGGGCCGCGACGGCGAGCGCGCAGCCGACATCCTGGGCAAGTACCAGAAGGGCCAGACCATCGCCGCGCCCAAGGAGGTGGGGTCCTACACCACCACCACCACCCAGACCGGCAACACCACCAGCGGCAAGTGACGAGGTTCGCCATGATCCCCAAGCTCACCCTTGACGCCTTCGCGCTTTCGCCCGCGACATCGGCCGCGCTGGAATATTTGCCGGGCGACCGCGCCTTCCTGCGCACCACCCTGGCGATCCAGACCGGCGGCATCCAGGCCGCCACCGCCCATTACGGCCGCCATCCCTCGCCCGATATCCTGGTGGTGGAATCGGGGTCCGATGCCGAAGGCTTGATGGCCGAACTCGAGGCCTTGGCCGAAATGGTCGAGCCCGGCCTGAAGGTCGTGGTCATCGGCACCGTCAACGACATCGCCATCTATCGCCGCCTGATCGGCCAGGGGGTCGCCGACTATCTGCTGGCCCCGGTCGATGGCCCCACCCTGGCCGCCAGCGTCAAGGCGCTGTTCCGCGACCCCGCCGCCGCCCCGCGCGGCCGCCTGATCGCCACCATCGGTGCGCGCGGCGGCGCGGGCGCCAGCACCGTCGCCCACAATGTCGCCTGGGCGCTGGCCGACGGCGCCGGCCAGGACGTCGTGCTGGTCGATCTGGACCTCGCTTTCGGCACGGCGGCGCTGGCCTTCAACCTGGAACCGCGCCAGTCGGTGGCCGAAGCCCTGTCCCAGCCCGACCGTCTGGACGGCGTGCTGCTGGACCGCTTCATGGTCGAACGCGGCGACCATCTGAAGGTGCTGTCGACCGCCGGCAACCTGCGCGACTTCCCGGTGGTGACGGTGGACGCGGTGGAAAAGCTGGTGGACCTGGCGCGCCAGTCGGCGCCCATGGTGGTGCTGGACCTGCCGCATCTGTGGACCGACTGGACCGTCGCCCTGCTGGCCCAGGCCGACGAGGTGCTGGTGGTGGCCCGTCCCGACCTTGCATCCTTGCGCGATTGCCGCAACCTGCTGGACCAATTGTCCGCCCGGCGCGGCGGCGAGACCGGCCTGCGCCTGGTGCTGAACCAGCGCGACGCCGCCCGCAAGGTCCAGTTGACCGCCGCCGATTTCCAGGACACCTTGAAGATCAAGCCGACCGCCTGCCTGGCCTATGAGCCGCAGGCCGTGGGCGAGGCGGCCAATGCCGGCCAGATGATCGCCGAAAGCTGCGGGCGCAACCACCGCTTAAGCCAGGCCTTCACCGATCTGGCCGCCACGATCGCCGGCCGCCCCCTGCCGGCACGAGCCGCCAAGGGTCTGTCGGCCGACCGTCTGAACGAGTTGTTTCGCCGCCTGATCCCCGCCAAGGCCACCGCCTGATCGAAGGATTTCATCGATGTTCGGCCGCCGCGCCAGCCCCGCCCCCTCTCGACCCGCCGCGCCGGTGCGCGACGACAAGGTCGTGGCGGCGGCGCCGGCTGCGGTGGCGGCCGAGCCCGACCAGCGCCTGCAGGCCCTGAAGGCGACCGTCTTCGCCGACCTGATCGACGCGGTCGATGTCGCCGAACTGGCCCGGCTGGATCGCGGTTCGGTGCGCGAGGAAATCGGCGACATCATCGCCGAGATCATCACCATGCGCCAACTGACGCTGTCGGCGGCCGAGCAGCACAGTGTGGTGGCGGAAATCTGCGACGACGTGCTGGGCCTGGGGCCGCTGGAGCCGCTGCTGGCGCGCGACGACATCGCCGACATCATGGTGAACGGCTATGACAAGGTCTATATCGAGACCGACGGCCAGATCCAGCTGACCGACATCAAGTTCCGCGACAATGCCCAATTGATGAATATCTGCCAGCGCATCGTCTCGGCGGTCGGCCGGCGCGTCGATGAATCCAGCCCGATCTGCGACGCCCGCCTGGCCGACGGCTCGCGCGTCAACGTCATCGCGCCGCCCTTGGCCATCGACGGCCCGACGCTGACCATCCGCAAGTTCAAGCGCGACAAGCTGACCTTGGAAAAGCTGGTGGGCTTCGGCTCGATCAATCCGGCCGGGGCCAGGCTTTTGCAGATCATCGGGGCGTGCCGCATCAACACCATCGTCTCGGGCGGCACCGGCTCGGGCAAGACCACGCTGCTCAACTGCCTGACCCGCTATATCGACGAGGGCGAGCGCATCGTCACCTGCGAGGACGCCGCCGAGCTGCAATTGCAGCAGCCCCACGTGGTGCGCCTGGAAACCCGTCCGCCCAACCTGGAAGGGGTCGGCCAGATCACCATGCGCGACCTGGTCAAGAACTGCCTGCGCATGCGGCCCGAACGCATCATCGTCGGCGAGGTGCGCGGCCCCGAGGCGTTCGACCTGTTGCAGGCGATGAATACCGGCCATGACGGGTCGATGGGCACCATCCACGCCAACAACCCGCGCGAGGCCATCAGCCGCATCGAGAACATGATCGCCATGGGCGGCTATAACCTGCCGGCCAAGACGGTGCGCGAACACATCGCCGGCGCCGTGCAGGTGATCGTCCAGGCCGCCCGCCTGCGCGACGGCTCGCGCCGCATCACCCACGTCACCGAGGTCATGGGGATGGAAGGCGAGGTGGTGACGCTGCAGGACCTGATGGTGTTCGAAATCACCGGCGAGGACGCGCAAGGGCGCATCCTGGGCCGGCACCGTTTCACCGGCCTGCGTCCCGGTTTCTGGGAACGGGCCCGCTATTTCGGCCGCGAGCGCGAACTGGCCGAAGCGTTGGAGGACAGCCATGCCTGACCGCCAAGCCAACATGGTGCTGGACAGCCTGATCGAGGTGCTGAGCCTGGTGCCGACCTCGGTGCTGATGCTGGTGTTGGTCCTGTTGGCGGCGCTGATCGCGGCCGGCGCGCTGATGGTCCAGCACCTGACCGGGCCGCGCGCGCGCCTGAAGCGGCGCATCGGCGCCATTACCGGTCAGGGCGACAAGGCCCGCCCGCTGGCCGCCGGCCCCAGGAAACGCAACGTCGCCGCCAAGCTGAAGGCGGTCGAGGAAACCCGCCAATCCACCAGCCGCACCGGCCGCCTGCGCCAGGCGCTGATCCATGCCGGCCTGACCATCACGCCCGCCCGCTTCGTGGTGATGTCCATCGCCGCTGGCCTTAGCTTGACCGCATTGTGGTGGCTGGCCCGCCTGCCGGCCCTGGGCCTGCCGCTGATCCTGGTCTCGGGCCTGCTGGGCCTGCCGAAACTGACCTTGAGCATCCTGATCAACCGCCGCCGCGCCAGCTTCAACGCCTTGTTCGCCGACGGGCTGGACATCATCATTCGCGGTGTGCGTTCGGGCCTGCCGCTGGGCGAGTGCCTGATCATCGTCGGCCGCGAGATGCCCGACCCGGTCGGCGAGGAGTTCCGCCTGATCACCGAGGGCGTGCGGCTGGGCCTGACGCTGGATGAATGCCTGGCCCGCACCGTCGATCGCATGCCGACGCCGGAATTTCGTTTCTTTTCCATCGTGCTGTCGATCCAGCAGACCACCGGCGGCAATCTGGCCGAGACCTTGTCCAAGCTGGCCGACGTCCTGCGCAGCCGCAAGAAGATGCGCGACAAGGCCCAGGCGATGTCGAGCGAGGCCAAGGCCTCGGCCGGCATCATCGGCTCGTTGCCCATCGCGGTGGGCTCGCTGCTGGCGGTGATCGCGCCGCAATATATCGGCCTGCTGTTCACCACCAATGCCGGCAACCTGATGCTGGCCGGCGGCGGCCTGATGATGTTCATGGGCGCGCTGGTGATGCGCCGCATGATCCACTTCGACATGTAGGAGGCGGCGATGTCCCTGACCCTGCCCGACCTGATCACCGCCCTTTCCTTCCTGGCCGCCTTTTCGTCGGTGCTGGCGGTGGGCCTGCCCTTGCTGATCCGCAGCCAGCGCGGCTCGCGCCTGAAGGCGGTGGCCGCCCAGCGCGAGACCTTGTCGCAATCGCGCCTGGCCGGCTTCAACACCCGTGCCCGCCTGCAGCCCCATCGCCATGAAGGCCTGGTCAAGGCCTTGCTGGCCCGGCTGAAGCTGTCGGCCTGGCTGGACGACCGCAATCTTCGCCGCCGCCTGGCCCAGGCCGGCTGGCGCGGGCCGTCGACCATGCTGAACTTCCTGTTCGCCCGCCTGGCCTGCCCGGTCGGCTTCCTGGCTTTGTCGCTGCTTTATGTCTCGGGGGTGTTCGCCGACAAGCCGACCATCATGAAGCTGGCGATGGTGGCAGGCGCCACCTGGTTCGGCGCGGTGCTGCCGGCGATCTTGCTGACCAACGCCATCCAGAAGCGCCAGCAGGTGCTGACCCGGGCCTTCCCCGACGCGCTGGACCTGATGGTGATCTGCGTCGAGGCCGGCCTGTCGATCGAGGCCGCCTTCGCCCGCGTCACCGCCGAAATGGCCGACAGCAGCCCTGAAATGTCGGAAGAGATCGGCCTGACCGGGGCGGAACTGGCCTTCCTGTCCGACCGCCGCCAGGCCTTCGAGAATTTCGCCGACCGCACCGGCCTGGCCGCGGTGAAAAGCCTGACCACCACCTTGCTGCAGGCCGAGAAATACGGCACGCCGGTTTCGGTGGGCTTGAGGGTCTTAAGTCAGGAAAACCGCGACGCCCGCCTGACCGCCGCCGAGAAGAAGGCGGCGGCGCTGCCGGCCAAGCTGACGGTGCCGATGATCCTGTTCTTCCTGCCGGTGCTGTTCCTGGTCATCGCGGGGCCTGCGGGGATTCAGGTGGCGGGGATGATGAAATAAAGGGGTTCGGCAGAACGCCCCCCCTATTCCCGCGACATCCCCGCCGGCGGGAAACGGTCGCGGATGTGGCGCCACAATTCGTCCCGGACCTGGCGATAGGCGTCCAGCCGGGTCTCGCGGCTGCCTTCCACCGCCGTCGGGTCGAAGGTCGGCCAGTATTCCACCTCGCAGGCGAAGTGGCGGACCAGATCGACCGCCTTGTGCTGGGCCTCTGGGCTCAGCGACACCACCACGTCGAAGCTGGAATCCTCAAGATCGTCGAAGGTCCGGGGCTTGTGGCGCGAGACGTCGATGCCGATCTCGTCCATCACCGCCACCACGAAAGGGTCCAGCTCGCCATGCTTGACGCCCACCGAATCGATGAAGATCCGCTTGCCGTGCAGGCGTTTCATGATCCCCTCGGCCATCGGCGAGCGGACGGAATTAAAGGTGCAACAGAACAGGACGGCGCCTGGAAGGTCTGCCGCCATGACTATCCTCGGATATGCAGAACGCAGATCAACGTGAACAACCGGCGCGCGGTGTCGAAATCGACATCGATCCGCCCGGCCAGGCGGTCGCGCAGCAATTCCGAACCCTCGTTGTGCAGGCCGCGCCGGCCCATGTCGATGGCCTCGATCTGCGACGGCAGCGCCGTCTTGATGGCGCTGTAATAGCTTTCGCAGACCAGGAAGTAATCCTTCACGATCGACTGGAACTGCCGTAGCGGCAGCGGCACCTGGGTCAGCGGCTGGTCGTCGGGCTGGCGGACGTCGAAGATCAGCCGGTTGTCCTCGAGCCGAAGATGCAGATGATAGGGACCCGTGAAGTCGCCGCCCTGGGGAGCGAAATAATTCTCCTCCAGCAGGTCGTAGATGGCGATGTTGCGCTCGTGCTCGACCTCGGGCTTCCTGCGCACCATGGTCTTTTCGTCGAGCTGGATGTGACCCAGCCGTTGCCGATGCGGCATTTGGGTCAGCTCCTGGGAATGTTCAGGCGCAGCGCCACAGACAGGCCGTGGGCGCCCAAGCCCTCGGCCGCCGCCAGCGCCACCGCCGCCGGGCCGATGGCCCGCAACGATTGGGCGTCGCAGCCCAGCAGCGTGGTCCGCTTCATGAAGTCGTGCACCCCCAGCCCCGACGAGAAGCGCGCCGAGCGCGCCGTCGGCAGCACATGGTTGGGGCCGCCGATATAATCGCCGACCGCTTCCGGGGTATAGCGGCCCAGGAAGATGGCGCCGGCATTGGTGACCTTGGCGGCCAGGGCGTCGGGGTCGGCCACCGCCAGTTCAAGATGCTCGGGCGCGATGCGGTCGATCAGGGCCACCGCCTGGTCCAGGTGGGACACGGTGACGATGGCGCCGTGGGCGTTCCAGCTTTCCCGCGCGATGGCGGCGCGCGGCAAGGTCGCCAGATGGGTCTCGACGGCAGCGGCGACGCGCTCGCCGAAGGCCGCATCGTCGGTGATCAGGATGCTTTGGGCGGCGGTATCGTGCTCGGCCTGGGAGAGCAGATCGGCGGCGATCCAGGCCGGGTCGTTGGCGCCATCGGCCACCACCAGGATTTCCGAGGGGCCGGCGATCATGTCGATGCCGACCGCGCCGAAAACCTGGCGCTTGGCGGCGGCGACATAGGCGTTGCCGGGACCGACGATCTTATCGACCAGGCGGATGGTCGCCGTGCCATAGGCCAGGGCGGCCACCGCCTGGGCACCGCCGATGCGGTAGATCTCGTCGATGCCGGCCAGCCGGGCGGCGGCCAACACCAGCGGGTTCAACTGGCCGTCGGGGGTGGGAACCACCATCACCAAGCGGCCGACACCGGCCACCTTGGCCGGGATGGCGTTCATCAGCACCGAGGACGGGTAGGCGGCGGTGCCGCCCGGCACATACAGGCCGGCGGCCTGGACGGCGGTCCAGCGGCAGCCCAGCCGTACGCCGGCCGCATCGGTGTACTGATAGCCCTCGGGCAATTGGCGGCGGTGGAAGTCGCGAATCCGCTCGGCCGCCAGTTCCAGCGCGGCCATCAGCTCGGCCGGCACACGGGCCAGGGCGGCATCGACCTCGGCGGCGGGGATGGCCAGGCCCGAGGGCGTCAGGCCGGGCAGCCGGTCGAAGCGGGCGGTATAATCGATCAGCGCCTGGTCGCCCCGGGCGCGGACATCGGCGATGATGGCGGCGACGGAATCATTGACGTCGGCGGCGGTCTCGCGCTTGTCGTCCAGCAGGGCGGCGAAGGCCTGCTCGAAGTCGGCGGCGGCCGCGTCAAGCCGCTGCATCACGGCCCTCGCAGGCATTGCGGAAGGAATCGATCCAGCCGGTCATCTCGGCCGGACGGGTCTTCAGGGCGGCGCGATTGACGATCAGCCGGCTGGTCACCTGGGCGATCACCTCGACCTCTTTCAGGCCGTTGGCCTTCAAGGTCGATCCGGTCGAGACCAGATCGACGATGCGCGAGCACAGCCCCAGCGACGGCGCCAACTCCATGGCGCCGTTCAGCTTGACGCACTCGGCCTGGACGCCATGCTCGGCGAAATAGCGCCGGGTCACTTCCGGGTATTTGGTGGCGATGCGGACATGGCTCCAGCGGCGGGGATCGTCGGTCAGGGCCAGATCCACCGGCTCGGCCACCGACAGGCGGCAAGCGCCGATGCCCAGGTCCAGCGGAGCATAGATTTCCGGATAATCGAATTCCATCAGCACGTCGTTACCGGCGATTCCCAGATGAGCGGCGCCGAACGCCACGAAGGTGGCGACGTCGAACGAGCGCACGCGGATGATGTCGATATGGGGATGGTTGGTGGCGAACCGCAACAGGCGGGTCTTGGGATTGTCGAACTCGGCCTCGGGCTCGATTCCGGCGGCGCGCACCAGGGGCATCGCTTCGTCGAGGATGCGTCCCTTGGGCAGGGCAATCACCAGCTTGTCGTCCATCACCACGGTCACCTGACTCCAAAAAGGGGAGGTATTCTTACCTTTAATCCAAACGCTATACCAGTCCCGCGAGGCGTTCGGCCAGCCAGCGGCCGATCTTGGCCGCCCCTTGCGGAGTGTTGTGCAGGCGGTCGTAGAAGTCGCCTTGCTCGAACACCAACTCGCGGGCGAGGTCCAGGCACAACAGGCCTTCGTCGCGGCACACCTGCACGGTGGCGCGGTTCATCTCGGTCAGCAGGCGGTAATGATCGATCCCGTTCAGTCCGTCGGCGGCGGCCAGGCCCTGCACCTTGCCTCCGACCACCCGGTAATCGCCGCGCGGCTGGGTGACGAAGACCGGCACCGCCCCCATGGCGTGGATGCGCTCGGCCAGCAGCGCCAAGCGCTTGCGGTAGGATTCTGGATGCGAGGCGGTCTGATCGGACCGCCAATCGGGCTTGTTGGGCACGTCGGTCCATTGTGCCTTGGACCAATCGACCGGCTCGTGGGTCAGGCGCGCCCGTTTGGCGGCGACCAGCCCGGTCAATCGGTCGATCAGGCCCAGCACGGCGCTTTGCTGGCGGATGATCTTGACCAGCGATTGCTGCTTCAGGTCATCGACCCACGCCCCGGTGATGTGGATGTCGTTGATGCCGGCATAGACGATGACGAAGCGCGGCTTCAGGCCCGGCACATGGGGCAACCATTCCTCCATGGCCTTGAGGTGGCCGATGGTGCTTTGGCCATCGATGCCTGCATTGGCCACCACCACGCCGTCGCGGCCCAGTTCGACCAGACGCCGTTCCATCACCGCCAGCCAGGTCTGGTCTTCCGGCAAATAAAGCTGGTTGGTGGTGCTGCCGCCGATGGTGACGATGTTGACCCGGGCCGGATCGACCTCGCCGCGAAAGCCCCAGCGGTCACGGCGGAACGGGTGGGTGCCGCCGCCGGCATAAAGGCTGGAGGCATCGACGGTCGTCGCCACCCCGCGCGGCAGGCCCAGCTTGTCCAGCGGATCCGAGGACAGCCACGTCCCGAACCACAGCTCGGCCGCCGCCACCAGGGCCAGCAGCACCAGCAGGTTGATGGCGACGATCTTGAGTATCTTGGCAGCCTTGGCGAACATCGCCGGGTTATACCGCCGATGGGGGCCGTGGGCAATCGGGCTGGGCGGTGGGGCCTATTTCTCGATCAGTTCGAGATTGGCCTCGAAGTTCAAGGTCACCGGGCAGGGCGAGCGTTCCTCGCCGCCGACCTTGCAGATGGCCGGCCAGGCCCCGGCATTGCCGACGTCCAGTTTCAGGTATTGCGCCAGCTTGCACGAATAGATCCGCTCGATCGACTGGCCGGGGGCCACCTCGGCGGTCGGGATCAGCCACGAATTCAGCGGCACCTTATGGCTGTCGAAGGTGTGGATCATCAGGAACAGGCCGACCTTCTCGGTGCCGGTGTTGAAGGCGCGGGCCAACAGGCGGCACGCGCTGCGTTCCGGCACGCCGGGATAGCTGACCTGGGTGATGGCGACGCGGAAGCCGCCGATCGGGTCAAGCACGGTGGGGGCCGGCTTCAGCATCCGCTTCTGGATGGCGATCGAGGGCGGCGCCGGCTTGTCCGCTCCGCCGCCACCACCCGCCGCCCAGCCGGACATCGGCAGCAAGGTCGCCACCAGGACCGCGATCCAGGCGGCGGACCCGCGCATCAGCGCTCGTCCTCGTCGACTTCGGGACCGGCCTCGACATCGATGGGGATGCCCGGCTGGTGCTTGGAATTGCGGATGGCCAAGCTGCTCTTGACGTGGCTGATGTTGGGAGCCGCCGTCAGCTTGGTGGTCAGGAAACGCTGATAATCGTCCCAGTCATGGGCGACGATCTTCAAAAGGAAATCCGTCTCGCCGGCCAGCATGTGGCACTCGCGCACCTCGGGCCAGGCCAGCACCAGTTCCTCGAACGCCTTGAGATCGGCCTCGGCCTGGCTGTTCAGACCGACATGGGCGAAAACGGTGACGTTGAAGCCCAGGGCGTGCGGCTCGATCTCGGCGTGGTAGCCACGGATGTAGCCCGCCTCTTCCAGGGCGCGGACACGGCGCAGGCAGGGCGGCGCGGAAATGCCCGCACGCCGCGCCAATTCGACGTTGGTCATCCGACCGTCGGCTTGCAGATCCGCCAGGATACGGCGGTCGATCCGGTCGAGCTTGACCCGTTGCATTCAAGGGACTCCAAAAGGACGGTGTTTCACGAAATTATATTACCAAGCCTTCGCGCATCCGCCAAGCCCGCGATTCCGCCGACGCGAACTATTCCAACAAAGCCCGGGAAAGGTCGCTTCGACGGAAAGGTCTACCCAATCAGGGGATGGGAGCCACTTTACAATCATTCCACCTTGTACAACCACCGCGACCCAGCTAGATTATCGTCTCTGAATTCGCTTAACCCCATTTTGTATATGGAGACCGAAGGATGTCCGACGCCGTCAATCCGCTGAGCCTGGTGACCAAGGCCGCCCCCGACTTCACCGCGCCCGCCGTCATGCCCGACAATTCGATCGAGCAGGCGTTCAACCTGAAGTCCTATCTGGCCGGTTCGTATGGCTTGGTGTTCTTCTACCCGCTGGACTTCACCTTCGTCTGCCCGTCGGAAATCCTGGCCCACGACCACCGCGTCAAGGCCCTGGCCGAAAAGAACTGCAAGGTCGTCGCGGTGTCGGTCGATTCCCACTTCACCCACCTGGCCTGGAAGAACACTGCCGTCGAGAAGGGCGGCCTGGGCAACGTCCAGTTCCCGATGGTCGCCGACCTGACCAAGTCGATCGCCAAGTCCTATGGCGTGCTGATCAACGACGCCGTGGCGCTTCGCGGTTCGTTCCTGATCGACAAGGCCGGCAACGTGCAGGTCGCCCACGTCAACAACCTGCCGCTGGGCCGCAATGTCGACGAGATGCTGCGCCTGGTCGACGCCCTGCAGTTCCATGAAGAGCATGGCGAGGTCTGCCCCGCCGGCTGGCAGAAGGGCAAGGCCGGCATGAAGGCCAACCCGGCCGGCGTCGCCGAATACCTGGCCAAGCACGCCGGCGAGCTGTAATCCCCCTTTCAACAAGGGTCGATCCGAAAGGGCGCGAGTCACTCGCGCCCTTTTTTGGTTGTGCGCCGGCTTGCACGGACGCCGCCCTCGACTTATTCTCAGGCGATAAATCAAAGGGAATATCCATGGCTACCCATCGCACCAAGGTCCTGATTCTCGGTTCCGGTCCGGCCGGCTGCACCGCGGCGATCTACGCCGCGCGCGCCAATCTGGAGCCCATCCTGGTCGCCGGCCTGCAGCCGGGCGGTCAGTTGACCATCACCACCGATGTCGAGAATTTCCCCGGCTTCGCCGAAGCGGTCCAGGGCCCCTGGCTGATGGAGCAGATGCAGGCCCAGGCCGAGCATGTCGGCGCCCAGTTCCTCTACGACACCATCGTCGAGGTCGATCTGTCCAAGCGCCCGTTCGTGGCCAAGGGCGATTCCGGCGACGAATATATCGGCGACACCTTGATCGTCTGCACCGGCGCCACCGCCCGCTGGCTGGGCATCCCGTCGGAAAAGACCTATCAGGGCTTCGGCGTGTCGGCCTGCGCCACCTGCGACGGCTTCTTCTTCCGCAACAAGGAAGTGGTGGTGGTCGGCGGCGGCAACTCGGCGGTCGAGGAAGCCATCTACCTGTCGGGCATCGCCTCGAAGGTGACCTTGATCCATCGCCGCGATTCGCTCCGCGCCGAAAAGATCGCCCAGGACCGCCTGTTCGCCAACCCCAAGGTAGCCGTGGTGTGGGACAGCGTCGTCGATGAGATCCTGGGCTCGGGCACACCGCCGGTGGTCACCTCGGTCCGCCTGAAGAACGTCAAGACCAACGCCACCAGCGAACTGTCGTGCGACGGCGTGTTCGTCGCCATCGGCCATTCGCCCAACACCGAATTGTTCAAGGGAAGGGTGACCATCGACGACGAGGGTTATATCATCACCACCCCCGGTTCGACCGCCACCAACCTGCCCGGCTTGTTCGCCGCCGGCGACGTTCAGGACAAGGTGTTCCGCCAGGCGGTCACCGCCGCCGGCACCGGCTGCATGGCTGCGCTCGAGGCGGAACGCTTCCTCGCCGCACATGGACATGGGTCTTAAGTTCCGGCACAGTGTTTCCCTAACCGGCCGGCCCCATCCATGGGACCGGCCGGCAATAACGACAAGTCAGGCCGGGGGGCCTTCCAGGGATCATGGATTGGGATAAACTCAGGGTCTTCCACGCCGTGGCCGAAGCGGGCAGCTTCACCCACGCCGGAGAGGTCCTGAACCTCAGCCAGTCGGCGGTCAGCCGCCAGATCAGCGCGCTGGAAGAAAGCCTGAACCTGCCGCTGTTCCATCGCCACGCCCGCGGCCTGATCCTGACCGAGCAGGGCGAGCTGCTGTACAAGACCGCCCGCGAAATCTTTTCCAAGCTGGCCATGACCGAGGCCCTGCTGACCGAAAGCCGCGAACGGCCGCAAGGCCCGTTGAAGGTCACCACCACCGTCGCCTTCGGCAGCCTGTGGCTGACGCCGCGCATCAAGGATTTCCTGGACCTATATCCCGACATCGCCCTGACCATGGTGCTGTATGACGGCGAGTTGGACCTGGCAATGCGCGAGGCCGATGTCGCCATCCGCATGATGCCGCCGCGTCAGCCCGACCTGATCCAGCGCCATCTGCTGACCATGAATTACAACGTCTACGCCTCGCCGGAATATTTGAAGAAGCATGGCGTTCCGACCACGCCCGAGGATTTGGACAACCACCACATCATCGTCTATGGCGACGATGCGCGCGTGTCGCCGCCGGTATCCAACGTCAACTGGCTGCTGGAAGCCGGCGCCCAGCCGGCGCGGCCGCGCCACCCGGTGCTTGAGGTCAACAACATCTACGGCATCTACCGTGCGGTGAAGTCGGGCCTGGGCATCGCCGCGATGCCCGACTACCTGTCGACCGAGGCCGACGCCCTGGTCAATATCCTGCCCGAACTGAAGGGCCCCAAGGTCGACGTCTATTTCGTCTACCCGGAAGAACTGCGCCATTCCAAGCGCATCACCGTCTTCCGCGACTTCCTGCTGCACAAGATTCAGGAATCCCTTTAATTCCCCCTGCCGCCAGGATGTTCTGACCATTGGTATGCGTCAAACGCATGGCATGGCTGAATTTATTTGCATAGCAACAATATGCGTTATCCCGTACATATCAGGGCACAGGTTGCTGCGGCGCAGCACCTCGCAAGTTTAGGCGGATTTTGTACCCTCCCGCCGAGTTTCCCAGGCCGTTTGCCTGGGTTTCCAGGGCCTTCGGGTCCTACGTCTCCTAGACGTGAAGCCTCCCTGTTAGACTTTACCCCCCGGTGCATAACCGGGGGGTTTCTTTTTGTGCCGGCCGGTTCACAACAAGCCCAGCCCGCGCCCGAACGAGCGGGTCAGGCCGTCGGCATCCTCGTCTTGCAGGACGGAGCCGAACGCCTGCGTCGTCTTGGGGCCGATCCAGTTGTCCACCTTCAGCGGTTCCCAGTCGTCGCGTTTGCGCGAGCCGAGATCGTTGAGGGTTTCCTGCAACACCCCGCCCTCCACCTTGGGCGTTTTGTCGTCGCCTGATCCCCGGAACAGCGGGCCGAAGATGGAATGGGTCTTGTCCTCCAGCCCGTCCGGGTTGCCGTTCTTCTGGGCATTGCGGGCGAAGGTGTTGAAGCGGCCGAGCGCCAGGCCATCCTCGACCTTGGCGGGGCCGAGGCGGGCGGTGGCGTGCTTCAGGGCGAAGTCGGTCTGCGGGCCGTACTTGCCGTCCTCGTCCACCGGACCCAGTCCGGTATAGGGGCCATAGGCCGGCGAGCGTTTGGGCAACGGGTTGGATGCGTTCAGCATGTTGAGACCGCGCTGCAACCCGGTCACTGCGTTCGCATAGCCGTCGCTGCCGGCGGCGTCGGCCACCTTGGAGCCGATGCGGGCGGTGGCCTGCCACAGATCCTCGCCGTTCGGCGTGGTGTGCGGGCTGGGCTGCTCGGGGATCGGGCGGATGGGCGTCTGCTCGATGGGCTTGCCGCCGTCATATTGTTGCGGGCCGTCGCCGTACATGGCGGCGTGCCAGTCCTGCACCTTCTCGTAGGTGTGGTATTTCAGCGGATCGCCCGAGCGATGCCCGCGATAATCGCCCTGGGCGTGGTTGATCATGTCCATCATCTCGGGCTGGGTCAGGTTCTCGACCGGCTTCAAGAGCGCCGCGCGGCCGGGATTGTCCACCGGCTTGCCCGCCATCTCCACCATCGCCGCCACCTGGGGATCGGCGGGGCCTTCGGACTGCTTTTGTTCCGGCTCTGGTGCCGACGCAGGTTCCGCCGGGGCGGAATCAGCCGTGACGGTGTCGCTGCCAGCCCCGCCAAGCAGGGTGCCATTCCCCGCCCCGGCGACCAGGGTGTCGTTATCGTCGGCTCCATCCTCCAGCGCTCCAGCCTGCGGGTTCTTCTTAGGTGACGTGCCGCCGGGCGCTGGCGGGGCAGCCTTGTCGTTGGAGTGGTCGATGAGGGTTCCTTTTCCCTTTTCCGGCCCCGAGCTTTCATACTCCCGAATGGCCCCCATGAATTTGTCGTATTCTTCGGCAGACAATTCATCGACCTTCTTCGATGTGTCTATCCCCGTCTTCTGTTTTATGAACTCAAGATAGGCCTTGGTGTTGTTCTCGTTCGGTGGCGCATAGAGATGCATCGCCTCGGAGATGGTCGTTCCTTTGTATTTCCTATCGACCTTCATCAGTTTCGTCTTGGCACCCAAGCCGTCCTCCCGCTCTGGGAAGACCGCAAAGGTCCCGTCCGAACCGATAGCACCCAGCTTGTCCTTGAAAAATTCCGGATCGCGCTTGCCATCCCACTTGATATTGCCGGGATTGTTGTTGCGCCACGCCGCCTCACCATCGACATGCGTTTTTGTTTTGTTCCCACCCTCATCGTAGTATTCGACCACGCGCTTGCCGTTTTCCCGTCTCGTCTTAACGCTCTTGTTGCCCATTTTCATCTCCTGTCGTCACTGGTGTCTGGATTCGAAACGCCGAACTCACCTCGAAATGCCTCATTGGCACCGCAATAGGCCTTCTTGGACCTCACCTCGCCGACCAAGCGAAAAGCGATGCCGACGAAGTTCTGAACCTCGTCATCACCGACATCCTTGGCCCGAAGCCATTTGAACACCCGGAACGTGAACGGCCGTTCGTCACCGAACCCTTCGCCTGTTTCGCGTTCGGCGATCACGGCCAGGGTTTCAGTCTTTGGCGCCTTGCCGTGGGTGAAGAGGCGGAGGTCCCGCAAAATGCAGTCCGCACCTTCGTGGGTAACAATGCTCTCAAATCCGTGGGGCTGATCCCGCCTGCCGTCAATGAAAGGAACCAGATGCCAATCGGGCCCCTCGTAGCGGAAGGGGTCGTTGGAACCCAGGTGTCGCTGGATGCTGTAGACAGAGGCGCTATGGGGGCCGTTTATCTCCCACCGCGACTTCACCACCAGATCCTTGCGTCCGTCCCCGTCCAGATCGACCCAATTAGGACCGTGGGTGATAGGCACCAAGTCCTTGGCATCGAGACGCGGAAGACGGTCGGCGGCAGAGAGATGTTGCGACGTCAGCATCGCACAGATGAAGGCGACCATGCCCGCATGGGGCCACCCCCTAAAAAATGTCCGCACCACCACCTCCTCATGACCACGCCAAGTCGGATGGGAACAATGCAGGAACTTTGTCCGCAAGTCAAGGCCGCTCTGCTACTTCTGAGATATGTGGCCGGTCGCCATGACACCCCATGGGATAAGTGGCTTTTCATACTGAGTTGCCCTCGTGCTTATGGCCGCAACCTGACCGCCGTCAGATCACCCCGTCCCGGATGCCGAGCCGCCTTGCAAGCGCCTACAGACCAAAGAATCACCCGCCCCGCCGCCTTGGCGATTGACAGGGTTTTCAGAAGCTCACTTACTGTCCAGCTGCATTGAAACACGCTGGTTCGGGGTTGGTGATGGCGCGCTTCTTCTCTCGTCCGATCGTCGGGATCGCCTTGGTTCTGGCCACGATCCTGGGGGCGGGAATCTATTTCGCCTCGCGCCAGACCGCCCCCGCCCCCGCTTCTGCCGCCCCACAGGCCGGCGGTCCCGGCGGTGCGCCGCCGGTGACGGTGTCGGCCCCGGTCAAGCGCTCGGTCACCGAATGGCTGGAATTCACCGGCCAGTTCGCCGCCGTCGATCATGTCGAGCTGCGCGCCCGGGTCGGCGGCTATCTGACCGACATCCACTTCGCCGACGGCCAGATGGTGCAAAAGGGCGACCTGTTGTTCACCATCGATCCCCGCCCCCATGAAATCGCCCTGGCCTCGGCCCGGGCCAAGCTGGACCAGGCATCCAGCAGCCGCGACTTCGCCGGCCGCCAATTGTCCCGCGTCGACGAGTTGCAGCGGCGCGACTACGCCCCCCAGACCCTGCTGGACCAGCGCCAGACCGAGTCCAAAGGCGCCGGCGCCGCCGCCGAAGCCGCCCGTGCCGCCGTGCGCGAGGCCGAGTTGAACCTGCAATTCACCCGCATCACCGCCCCGGTGTCGGGCCGGGTGGGTGCGCGCCAGATCAGCATCGGCAATCTGGTGTCGGCGACCACCACGCCGACCTTGCTGACCACCATCGTCTCGCAGGACCCGCTTTACTTCACCTTCGACATGAGCGAGGCCGACCTGCTGGCCTTCCAGCGGGTACACGGCGCGGTGTCGGCCCAGGGCCAACTGGACGTGCCGGTCGAACTGCGCCTGATGGACGAGAAGGCCTGGGGCCGCAAGGGTCGCCTGACCTTCATCGACAACCAGTTGGACAAGGCCAGCGGCACCATCCGGGCGCGGGCCACCATCGCCAATACCGACAATTTCATCGCGCCCGGCGCCTTCGGCCGCATCCGCATGCCGGCCACCGCTCCGTTCGAGGCGCTGCTGCTGCCCGATGCCGCCGTGGTGACCGACCAGAACCGCAAGATCGTGATGACCGTCACCCCCGACGGCACGGTGGCGCCGCGCCCGGTCGAGATCGGCGGCCTGATCGACGGCCTGCGCATCGTCCGGTCGGGGATCGGCCCCGACGATCAGGTGGTGATCAACGGCCTGCTGCGGGCCAGACCCGGATCGAAGGTGACGGCCCAGCCCGGCACCATCAAGTAGGGGGCGCCAGTCATGCGCCTTTCCCACTTCTTCATCGACCGCCCGATCTTCGCGACCGTGGTGTCGGCGCTGATCACCATCATCGGCGCCATCGCCTATTTCACCCTGCCGGTGGCGCAATACCCGGAAATCGCGCCGCCGACCATCATCGTCTCGGCATCCTATCCCGGCGCCTCGGCGCGGGTGGTGTCGGAAACGGTGGCGACGCCCCTGGAACAGCAGATCAACGGCGTCGAGAACATGCTGTACATGAGCAGCCAGGCCACCGGCGACGGCAACCTGCGGCTCACCATCACCTTCGCGCTGGGCACCAATCTCGACACCGCCCAGGTGCTGGTGCAAAACCGCGTCGCCATCGCCCAGGCCCGCCTGCCCGACGAGGTCAAGCGCATCGGCGTCACCGTGGCGAAGAACTCGCCCGACATGCTGATGGTGATCCACATCTCGTCGCCCGATGAATCGCGCGATCAGATCTATCTGTCCAATTATGCCACGCTGCAGATCATGGACGTGCTGGCCCGCCTGGACGGTGTCGGCGACGTTCGCGTGTTCGGCGCCCGCGATTATGCCATGCGGGTGTGGCTGGACCCCGACAAGGCGGCGGCGCGCAACCTGACCGGCGGCGAGGTGGTGCGCGCACTGCAATCGCAGAACGTCCAGGTCGCCGCCGGCATGCTGAACGCGCCGCCGATGCCCGATCAGGGTGCCTTCCAGTTCAGCGTGCAGACCCAAGGCCGCCTGACCGAGCCGGCCCAGTTCGGCAACGTCATCGTCAAGACCGATGCCGAAGGCCGCGTCACCCGCCTGAAGGACATCGCCCGCATCGAGTTGGGAGCCCAGGATTACAGCCTGAACGGCTATCTCGACCGCCGCCCGGCGGTTCCGGTCGCGGTGTTCCAGCGCCCCGGTTCCAACGCGCTGGCCACCGCCGAGCGCCTGTTGAAGAAGATGGAGGAGCTGTCGAAGGCCTTCCCGCCCGGGGTGCGCTATGACGTGCCCTACAACCCCACCCAGTTCATCGCCCAGTCGGTGTCGGCGGTCAACACCACCATCTTCGAGGCCATGGCCCTGGTGGTGGTGGTGGTCGTGCTGTTCCTGCAGACCTGGCGGGCCTCGGTGGTGCCGGTGGTGGCGATCCCTGTGTCGCTGGTCGGTACCTTCGCGGTGCTGTCGGCGCTGGGCTATTCGCTCAACAACCTGTCGCTGTTCGGGCTGGTGCTGGCGGTCGGCATCGTCGTCGATGACGCCATCGTCGTGGTGGAAAACGTCGAGCGCAACATCCGCGAGGGCATGAGCCCCCGCAACGCCGCCCACGTCACCATGGACGAGGTGGGGTCCGCGCTGATCTCGATCGCCCTGGTGCTGTGCGCGGTGTTCATCCCCGCCGCCTTCATCCCCGGCATCTCGGGCGCCTTCTTCAAGCAATTCGCCGTGACCATCTCGGCCTCGACCATCATCTCACTGATCGTATCACTCACCTTATCCCCAGCCCTGTGCGCATTGCTGTTCCAGGCCCATCACGCCGAGCCCAAGCTGTCCGGGCCGGCCTGGACCCACCCTGTGCACAATTTCTTCGCCGCCTTCAACAAAGGCTTCGACCGCCTGGCCGGCGGCTATGGCAGCCTGACCCGCAAGGTGCTGCGGATGAGTGTCTTGATGCTGGTTCTCTATGGTGGACTGATCGGTGTGGCCGGGTGGCAGTTCGCCACCACGCCCAAGGGCTTCATCCCAGACCAGGACCAGGGCTACCTGATCAACATCGTGCAATTGCCGGCCGGCTCGTCCCTGGCCCGCACCGACAAGGTGGTCCGCCAGGCGGTCGAGATCATGCTGGCCACCCCCGGAATCGCCCATGCGGTGCCGTTCGCCGGACTGGACGCCTCGACCTTCACCAACGCCTCGAACGCGGCGGCGATCTTCGTGCCGCTGAAAAGCTTCGAGGAACGGGCCGCGCAAGGGCTGCATTCGTCGGTCATCGCCGCCGATCTGAAGAAGCGCATGGGGGCGATCCAAGAGGCGATGATCATCACCGTGCAGCCGCCGCCGGTGCGCGGCATCGGCAGTGCCGGCGGCTTCAAGATGATCTTGCAAGACAAGGCCGGGCGCGGATCGAAGGCGCTGGAAGAGGTTGCCGTCGACATGATGATGGCGGCCAACAAGGTGCCGGGCCTGATGAACGTCTTCACCCTTTACAACACCCGCACCCCGAACGTCTTCGCCGATCTCGACCGGGTTCGCTCCCAGATGCTGGGCGTGCCGGCCGACCGCGTCAACGAGGCGCTGCAGGTCTATCTGGGCTCGGTGTTCGTCAACGAATTCAACTTCCTCGGCCGCACCTACCGGGTCACCGCCCAGGCCGATTCCCCGTTCCGCGACGACATCCGCGACATCGCCACGCTGAAGGTCAGGAACGACAAGGGCCAGATGGTGCCCATCGGCTCGGTGGCGTCGTTCAATTACGACACCGGCCCCTACCGCGTGCCGCGCTATAACCTGTACCCGGCAGCCGAGTTGCAAGGTGCTGCGATGCCCGGCTATTCCTCGGGCTATGCGCTGGATGCCATGCGCACCTTGGCCAATGAACGGCTGCCGGAAGGGTTCGGCTTCGAATGGACCGAACTGGCCTTGCAGGAAATCCTGGCCGGCAATAACGGTCTTTTGGTGTTCGCCGCCTCGGTGTTGTTCGTCTTCCTGCTGCTAGCCGCCCAGTACGAAAGCTGGTCCTTGCCGCTGGCGGTGGTACTGATCGTTCCGATGTGCCTGCTGGCCGGCATTTCCGGCCTGCTGGTGCGCGGCCTGCCCATCAACATCCTGGCCCAGATCGGCTTCATCGTGCTGATCGGACTGGCGGCCAAGAACGCCATCCTGATCGTCGAGTTCGCCCGTCAGGCCGAAAGCGTCGACGGCATGAACCGGATCGACGCCGCCGTGCATGCCGCCCGCACCCGCTTGCGGCCGATCCTGATGACCTCGCTGGCCTTCGTGCTGGGCGTCGCACCGCTGGTGTGGGGTATCGGCGCCGGTGCCGAGATGCGCCAGTCGTTGGGGACCGCGGTGTTTTCGGGAATGCTGGGCGTCACCTTGTTCGGCCTGATCTTCACGCCGATCTTCTATGTGGTGATCCGCGCCATGGTGGCCCGCTGGTACGGCCGCGAGCATCCCCACTAAGCTCACAGGCCATTCATCGGCGGTTCGCCTTCGCGCGATAGGCTATTCATACTTCCGGGTTATAAAGGCATCATTGAGTTTGGCCTCGCGAGCCGGAAAGACGGGGATGCGGACAAGATATCGGGCAACAGCGACCTTCGCCCTGACCGGACTGACGATGCTGCTGGTGGCGTTCTTCGCCACCATGACCATCAGCCTGCGCATGGCCTTGAACGGCATCGAAACCTCGTCGGTCGCCGCCAACCATTCTTTGTCGCACAGCTTCCTTAACCTGACCTGGCCGCTGGTGCGCCCGCTGCTGCCGCCCCCCGATAGCCGCACGCCCGCGATCCTGCGCGAATGGCCGGACAACGACTATATCGACGAATTGATGCGCCGCTTCGCCCGGCGCTCGGACATCATCAAGGTGGTGGTTTACGATCCCACCGGCATCACCCTTTATTCCACCAACCGCGAGCAGATCGGTGCCGACAAGTCGATGTACCCGGGCTTCTTGCAGGCTCGCTCGGGCCAGATGTCGGCCGAAATGTCGTTCCGCAAAAGCTTCATGGCCGCCGAAGGCGAACTCACCAACCGCCATGTGGTCGGCAGCTATGTCCCGGTGCTGACCGATCAAGGCGAGGTCGAGGCGATCGTCGAGATCTATTCCGACCGCACCAATTCGGTCGAGGCCGCCAAGGACGAGCAGCAATCGCTGGGTTTCGGCCTGGCCGGTATGTTCCTGACGGTCTATGGCGTGCTGGTGGTCGTGGTATGGCGCCTTGACCGGGAGCAGCAGCAAAAAGCCCTGCAATTGACCCAGCTGGCCGACGAGAACGCCACCGCGCGCGCCGCCGCCGAAAGCGCCACCCGCGCGAAATCCGAGTTCCTGGCCACCATGAGCCACGAGATCAGGACGCCGATGAACGGGGTGATCGGCATGACCGGTCTGCTGCTCGACACGCCATTGACGGCCGAGCAGCGCCATTTCGCCGAAACCATCCGCGAATCGGGCGAATCGCTGCTGACGGTGATCAACGACATCTTGGATTTCTCGAAGATGGAGGCCGGCAAGTTCGACATCGACGACACCGAGTTCGAACTGGTACCGCTGATCGAAAGCGTGGTCGATATCTTGTCGCCGCGCGCCCACGCCAAGGGCATCGACATCACCTGCCAACTGGACACAGCGGTCAGCCTGATGGTCCAGGGCGACCCCAGCCGCCTGCGCCAGATCCTGATGAACCTGGCCGGCAATGCGGTGAAGTTCACCCAGTCCGGCACGGTGCGCATCGAAGCCGCCATCGAGATTGCCGACGAAAACCGCCCGACCTTCCGCTTCGCCGTCCACGACACCGGCATCGGCATTCCCGCCGAGGCCCAGGCCCGGCTGTTCTCGATGTTCACCCAGGTCGATTCCTCGACGGCGCGCCGCTTCGGCGGCACCGGACTGGGCTTGGCCATCTCGAAGCGCCTGACCGAGCTGATGGGCGGCACCATCGGCCTGGACAGCGAGGAAGGCAAGGGCAGCACCTTCTGGATCCACCTGCCCTTGACCAAGAAGGGCGAAGTGGCCCCCTCCACCGCCGAGTTGGCCGGAAAGAGGGTCCTGGTGGTCGATGACAACCCGGCCAATTGCGAAATTCTGGTCCGGCAATTGCGGTCGGCCGGCATGACGGCTGAGGCCAAGCCCACCGGCAACGAGGCCTTCGCCACCCTGGTGATGTCGGCAATGACGGCAACGCCGTGGGACGCGGCCCTGATCGACCTGCGGATGCCCGACATCACCGGGCCCGACCTGATCCGTTTGATCCGCTCGGAACCGACCATCCGCGACGTACGCCTGATCCTGACCTCGTCGCAGGGAGGATTGCGCGACGACAAGGTGGCGGCGATGATTGACGGCTTCCTGCACAAGCCGCTGCACCAGGGCGCGGTCATCCATGCGCTGGAAAGCGTCCTGTCGGACCGAGGACGCAACGATCCGACCATCATGGCCGCACCGGCGGCGGGACCGGCGGCGGCCGAATGCGCGCTTCGCATCCTGGTCGCCGAGGACAATCCGGTCAATCAGCAGGTCGCCACCGGCTTGCTGCGCAAGCTGGGCCATTTCGTCGATGTCGCCAGCGATGGCCAGGAAGCGGTCGAGGCGGCGCGGTCGTTCCCCTATGACCTGATCCTGATGGACGTGCAGATGCCGGAGATGGACGGCCTGGAAGCCACCCGCGTCATTCGCGGCCTGCCTCTGCCGGCGGCGGCCATCCCGATCGTCGCCATGACCGCCAACGCCATGCAGGGCGACGACCAGATTTGTCTGGCCGCCGGCATGAACGGCTATATCAGCAAGCCGATCGACCGGACCAAGCTGATCGAGCTTCTGGCCCGCTACGCCCAGTTGCCGCCCAGCCTGTGCCGACCGGCCGAGACGAACGTTCCGGCCGCTTCCGAGCGTGTCGATTTCGCAGCACTAACCTCGCTGGCCGAGGACCTTGACACCGACACCGTGGCCGGATTGCTGACCGGCCTACGCGCCGACGCCATCCACCGGGCCGAGGAGATCGTGCGGGCTCGCCAGGCCGGCGATTGCGACACCGTGCGCCGCCAGGCCCACACCATCAAGGGCGCCGCTTCGAACCTGGGCCTGATCGCACTGACCGAGGCGGCGCGCGAAGCCGAGGATTGTGCCCGCGCCGGCCGGATCGATGCCGAGGCGCTGGACCGGCTGGCTGCCGCCGTCGCCGCCATCGACGCCGACCTGGCCGGAACGCCCTTCGCGCTGCCGACCCAGGCTTAGACCACCCTGCGCCAAGCGTGGCGCTGTGTGATCTAATATTTTGATTGCCCCTCTGCCTAAGCGTAGCCATCCGGCCGCTTGGCCGCTGTGTGCGGAGCACACGTCTGCGACTCCGCTCAATGCTCGCCAGAGCCGCGCGCCTTAGATTAAAGGCGCGCGGCTCTAAGGTTGCACCTGAAAGGACCGGGTGCTAACGTCCCGACCGTTTTACCGCACCTTTTAAAGTTTGCCGGAGTATCCCCTCGCATGTCGCTGGACAAAGGCACCGTGCGCGCCATCGCTGAATTGGCCCGCATCGACGTCCCCGAAGACGAACTGGATCATCTGGCCGGCGAATTGTCCGGCATCCTGACCTTCGTCGAGCATCTGTCGGAAGTGAATACCGACGGAATCGCCCCGATGAACTCGGTGGCCGACCTTGGCCTGCCGATGCGCGCCGACATCGTCACCGACGGCAACCAGGCCGAGGCTGTGCTGGCCAACGCCCCCGATGCCATGGACGGCTTCTTCACCGTGCCGAAGGTGGTGGAATGATGGAGCGTAGCGACTGGGCCCCGCCGGCTTCGCCGGCATTCATCGGATGCGTGCTTCGCACGCAGGCCCCGCGAGCCAATGCGAGCGTAAGCCCAGCGCGCGGATGCGCGCGCCCGGCGTTTGAGGGCCAAACAAAATGACCAACCTCACCAAGCTCACCATCGCCGGCGCGCTGAACGGCCTGTCCAAGGGCGAGTTCACTGCCGAGGAACTGACCGAGGCCCACATCAAGGCCACCGAGGCCAAGCGTGCCTTGAACGCCTTCATCACCGAAACGCCGGACATGGCCCGCGACCAGGCCAAGGAATCCGACGCCCGGCGCCAGGCCGGCAAGGCCGGCGCGCTGGACGGCATTCCGCTGGGCATCAAGGATCTGTTCTGCACCAAGGGCGTGCTGACCAGTGCGGCCAGCCACATCCTGGACGGCTTCACGCCCCAATACGAATCCACCGTCACCGCCAATCTGAAGGCGGCCGGCGCGGTATCCTTGGGCAAGCTGAACCTGGACGAGTTCGCCATGGGCTCGTCCAACCTGACCAGCTATTACGGCGGCGCCGTCAATCCCTGGACCAAGACATCCGATCCGTCGGCCAAGCTGGTGCCCGGCGGCTCGTCGGGCGGTTCGGCGGCGGCCGTGGCGGCGCGCATGGTCATGGGCGCCACCGGCACCGATACCGGCGGCTCGATCCGCCAGCCCGCCGCCTTCTGCGGCATCACCGGCATCAAGCCGACCTATGGCCGCTGCTCGCGCTGGGGCGTGGTCGCCTTCGCCAGCTCGCTGGACCAGCCCGGCCCGATGGCCCGCACCGTGGAAGATTGCGCCCTGCTGCTGGGCGCCATGGCCGGCCATGATCCCAAGGATTCCACCTCGGCCCCGGTCGCGGTGCCCAACTTCGCTGCCGCGCTGACCGGCGACATTCGCGGCCTGAAGGTCGGCATCCCGCAGGAATACCGCCCCGACGGCCTGAACGCCGAGGTGTCGCAGGCGTGGGAGCAGGGAATCCAGTGGCTGAAGGATGCCGGCGCCACCCCGGTCGAGATCAGCCTGCCGCACACCAAGTACGCCCTGCCGGTCTATTACATCGTCGCCCCGGCCGAGGCCTCGTCGAACCTGGCCCGCTATGACGGCGTGCGCTTTGGGCTGCGCGTGCCCGGTACCTCGCTGGACGACATGTACAAGAAGACCCGCGCCGCCGGTTTTGGCAAGGAAGTGCGCCGGCGCATCATGATCGGCACCTACGTCCTGTCGGCCGGCTATTACGACGCCTATTACGCCAAGGCCCAGAAGGTGCGCCGCCTGATCGCCGAGGATTTCACCAAGGCGTTCCAGACCGTCGATGTCATCTTGACCCCGACCGCGCCGTCGGCCGCCTTCGGCATGACCGAGACCACCGACGATCCGGTGACCATGTGGCTGAACGACGTGTTCACCATCCCGACCAGCCTGGCCGGCCTGCCCGGCCTGTCCTTGCCGGTCGGCCTGAACTCGGATGGGCTGCCGCTGGGCCTGCAATTGATCGGGCGCCCATTCGACGAGGAAACTTTGTTCAAGGTCGCCGGCGTGATGGAGACAGCCGCGTCCTTTACCGCCGTGCCGGAGGGTGTGTGAGATGGCTTACGTGATCCAGGGCGAGACCGGCGATTGGGAACTGGTCATCGGGCTTGAGGTGCACGCGCAAGTCATCTCGAAGGCCAAGCTGTTTTCCGGCGCCGCCACCGAGTTCGGCGCCGAGCCCAACAGCCAGGTCAGCTTCGTCGATGCCGGCTTTCCCGGCATGCTGCCGGTGATCAACGCGCTCTGCGTCGAGCAGGCGGTGCGCACCGGCCTGGGCCTGAAGGCCCAGATCAACCTGACATCCGTGTTCGCCCGTAAGAACTATTTCTATGCCGACCTGCCGCAGGGCTATCAGATCAGCCAGTATGAACTGCCGATCGTCGGCGAGGGTACACTGCTGATCGACCTGCCCGACGGCACGACCAAGGCGGTGGGCATCGAGCGCCTGCATCTGGAACAAGATGCCGGCAAGTCGATGCACGACCAGCACCCGACCAAGTCGTTCATCGACCTGAACCGTTCGGGCGTGGCCTTGATGGAAATCGTCTCGAAGCCCGACATGCGCAGCCCGGAAGAAGCCGGTGCCTATCTGACCAAGCTGCGCACTATCCTGCGCTATCTGGAAACCTGCGACGGCAACATGCAGGAAGGCAGCATGCGCTGCGACGCCAACGTCTCGGTCCGCCCGGTCGGCGAGCAGGGCCTGCGCACCCGCTGCGAGATCAAGAACGTCAACTCGATCCGCTTCGTCCAGCAGGCCATCGAATACGAGGCCCGGCGCCATATCGACGTCTACGAATCGGGCGGCGACATCCGCCAGGAAACCCGGCTGTTCGATTCCGGCAAGGGCGAGACCCGCTCGATGCGGTCGAAGGAACACGCCCACGATTACCGCTATTTCCCCGACCCCGACCTGCTGCCCCTGGTGATCGGGCAGAATTTCGTCGATGGCATCAAGGCCACCCTGCCCGAACTGCCCGACGACAAGAAGGCCCGCTTCATGGCCGATTTCGGCCTGAACGCCTATGATGCCGGCGTGCTGGTGGCCGAGCGCGCCTCGGCCGACTTCTTCGAGGAGGTCGCCAAGGGCCGCGATTCCAAGATGGCCGCCAACTGGATCATGGGCGACTTCTTCGCCACCATGAATTCCGGCGATTATTCGTGGGAGAAGCCGCCGGTCACCGCCGCCAACCTGGGCGGCATGATCGACCTGATCAAGGACGGCACCATCTCGACCCGCCTGGCCAAGGACGTCTTCATCTTCATGGTGGAATCCGGCAAGAGCCCGGCCGCCATCGTCGAGGAAAAGGGCCTGAAGCAGGTCACCGACACCGGCGCCATCGAGAAGGCCATCGACGAGGTGTTCGCCGCCAACCCCGACAAGGTGGCCGAGGTCAAGGGCGGCAAGGACAAGCTGATGGGCTGGTTCGTCGGCCAGGTGATGAAGGCCACCCAGGGCAAGGCCAACCCAGCCATGCTGAATGAATTGATCGCCAAGAAGTTCAAGGAGTAGCATTCTAGGGAGGGGCGCGAAGTTTCTTGACTCAGGTCATAAAACTGTCACAAACGCCCTTCCCTTTCTCCTGCCTCGGCGGTCCCTCGTTGCCAGCCCACAGCCAAGGAATCCAATTCGCCGCGCTTCCTTACAAGGTCGAGGACGGCAAGGCGTTGGTCATGCTGGTCACCTCGCGTGAGACCAAGCGGTGGATTCTGCCCAAGGGCCAGCCGGAAAAGGACCTGAAGCCGCACGAGGTGGCCAAGGCCGAAGCCTATGAAGAGGCCGGCCTGAAGGGCAGCATCGCCAAGAAGGCCTTCGCCTCCTTCGCCAGCACCAAGCGGCTGAAAAGCGGCACCGAGCGCCCGGTCCTGGTCAAGGTCTACCTGCTCCGCGTCGAGGCCGAGCGCGGCACCTGGCCCGAGCAAAACCAGCGCGAACGCCGCTGGTTCACCCCCGCCGAGGCCGCCACCATCGTCGGCGAGCCCGAATTGGTGCCGATCCTGCTGGATTTCGGCTCGCGCTGGGCCTGACTCGCTGCATCGCGGGAAGACGAATGCCGACCAATGTGATATGACGATTTTGTGACACCATCACGGGGACAGCCATGTTTCTTCGCCTGCTTCGCAAGCTCATGCCGAAGGAAGAGCAATTCGTCGAGAATTTCACCGCCCATGCCGCCTGCATGGTGTCGGGCGCCCAGGCGCTGACGGCGATGATGCAGGCGTCTGGCCCCGACCGCGACGCCAAGTTCAAGGAAGTCTGCACCATCGAAGGCCAGGCCGACGCCATCGCCCGCGACACCTTGGTCTCGCTGCACAAGGCCTTCATCACCCCGTTCGACCGTTCCGACATCCACGCGCTTTCGACCGCCCTGGACGACGCCATCGACCTGATCGAGGAAGTGGCCCAGCGCGCCGCTCTGTACCGGCTGGAGACCTTCAGCCCGCGCATGCTGGAACTGGCGGCGATGATCGAGAAGTCGGCCGTGCTGCTGACCCAGGCCATCCCGCTGCTGCACGACGTCAACCGCAACGTCGCCACCATCAACGGCCTGTGCGAGCAGGTCGGCAAGATCGAAAGCGACGCCGACCGTCTGCTTCGCACCGCTCTGTCGGAACTGATCGCCAATGGGCCGTCCTCGATCGAGTTCCTGGGCCGCAAAGAGGTCTATGAACTGCTGGAGACGGTCACCGACCGTTGCGACGATGTCGCCGACCTGATCGAAGGCATCCTTCTGGATCACGTGTGATCCCATGGACGCGGTCACGCTCAGCCTGCCGGCCCTGATCGCCATCATCGTGGTGGCGCTGGCCTTCGACTTCATCAACGGCCTGCACGACGCCGCCAACTCGATCGCCACCGTGGTCTCGACCCGGGTGCTGCCGCCGAAATACGCCGTCGCCTGGGCCGCCTTCTTCAACTTCATCGCCTTCCTGTTCTTCGGCCTGCATGTGGCCAAGACCGTCGGCACCGGCATCGTCCAGCCCAGCGTCGTCGATCCGTTCATCATCCTGGCCGCCCTGGTCGGCGCCATCTTCTGGAACCTGTTCACCTGGTGGCTGGGCTTCCCGTCATCGTCGTCGCACGCCTTGATCGGCGGCCTGGCCGGTGCGGCGATCGCCAAGGCCGGTCTGGGCGGGCTGTCCAGCGCCGGCTTCACCAAGACGGCGCTGGCCATCGTCGGCTCGCCGTTGTCGGGCTTCATGCTGGCGGTGATGCTGATGATCCTGGTCAGCTGGGCGCTGCGCCGGGCGACGCCGTTCCTGGTCGATCGCGGATTCCGCCATTTGCAATTGGTGTCGGCTGCGCTGTATTCGCTGGGTCACGGCGGCAACGACGCCCAGAAGACCATGGGCATCATCGCCGTCCTGCTGTTTTCGCAAGGCTATCTGGGCGACAGCTTCTATGTGCCGTTCTGGGTGGTGATGGCGGCGCAGACCGCCATGGGCCTGGGCACCTTGATGGGCGGCTGGCGCATCGTCAAGACCATGGGCTCGAAGATCACCGACCTGAAGCCGTTCCAGGGCTTCTGCGCCGAAACCGCCGGGGCCATGACCCTGTTCGGCGCCACTTGGCTGGGCATTCCGGTTTCCACCACCCACACCATCACCGGCGCCATCGTCGGCGTCGGCTCGATCAGGCGGGCCAGTGCGGTGCGCTGGGGCCTGGCCGCCAACATCGTGGTCGCCTGGGTCTGCACCATCCCCGCCGCCGGCCTGGTCGCCGCCTGCTTCTATTGGCTGGTGACGTAAGCCCAAAAAAAGGGCGGCGCGAGGGCCATCGCCTCGCGCAGCCCCTTTCGGGAAACGACAATTCCTAGTTCGGGTTAACCGGGAAAATTCCGGTGACCGCGACGCAGGCGGTCATGGCCAGTTCGGGAGGAATCATGTTGATCACCATGTTCTTGAACTCGGCTCCATTCTGGTAGCCGCCGGCGATGGAATTGACCACCGTGGGTCCGCCCGCAGTCGATGGCAGCCCGCTAAGGGCAATGGAAATTCCGCCGACATTGACCGGATTGGTCATGGTCCCGGTCCAGGTCTTCCTGGCCGACGGGCCTCCGCCCGGCGAACCGGCCAGATAGGGATAGGCATCCGACGGCACCGCCGCCGCCGCCGCGGTGTTGTTGCTGACGACCTGCAGCTTGGGTTGCAAAGTGACCGGCGTGACCTGGCCGGTGAAGGTCGCAGCGTGGGTATGGGCCGGCATTTGCGCCTGGGTCAGTGCCAGCGATTCGACGCCGCGCAGTTGCCCCAGATTGACTTTGGACGGCACGTTGGGATCGGCGGGGGAGACTAGACCGGCCCCCACCGGCGCGCGCGACAACAGGTTGGGCAGGCCGAAGGTGGTGCCGCCATTGCCGCCATAGATGTTGCCGTACAACGCAAACAATGCCTGATAATCATTGACGTTCACGACCCGGCCATCGGCGGGAAGAAAGCCAACCGGGCAGAACTTTTCCGCAACGAAACACACGGTTCCCATATAGGGCTGCGCGTCGCAGGCCAGGGCCGGATTTGCCGCACCGAAGGCACCTGCGGCCACCGCCGCGGCCAGCACCCGGAACGATAGGGCTTTGCTGCTTGTCATGGATGATCTCCTGTCACTTCCTGGCGAGGCCGCTTAGTTGGGCCGTTCCGGATAGGTGTAGCCCGAGCCGGCCACGCACATGGTCAGCACCAACGACGGCGGCTGAATGGAAAAGGCCGCACCGTTACCGACGACGGCATTGGCCACCGTTCCGCTGGCGGCACCGCCGCTCAACGCCACGGACAGTCCCTCGATCACGATAGGCGCGGAAAGCGTCGGCACCCACATCGGAAACGGTGCCCCGGCGATATTGGATGCGGTCGCCGACGGAATGTTGGTGGTGGCCGGCGCCGACGAAGCCTGCAAGGTGATGGTCGGCGGCGGGGTCTGGGAAAGGTTGATGCCGAAGGTCGCGGAATGGCTGTGCGGCGGCATGGCAGTAAAGGGCATGATCTGGGTTGTATTGCCCAGGGTGGTCCCAACGGCGGTCTGCACGAACCCCCCGGCGCCGGACGGATTGGCCCCCACCGCGATTTTGCCCTGCAGATCCGGTACCTTGTAGGTCATCGTCGAGGGCGACGAGCCAGACCCGCCGTAGGTCTGGCCAATCAAACTAAAAAGGACCTGGTCCTGATAGACGGTCAGTGAGCTCCCGTTGGCGTAGTACATTCCAGCGGGACAATAGCTGGCTGCGGTGAAGCACACCGACCCGACCATGTAGTCCGGGCCACAAGCTTGGGCCGGACCAGGGGCCAGGATGGACAGCCCCGCGACCACGGAAAGGACTCCGCAGACCGGCGCAATCGCAAATGCGGATTTCTTCATCTTCGTCTCCGATCATTCAGTCTGGGAACGGTGTCAGGGGCGCGGCGGATAAACGCCGGACACGGCGATGCAGTAGGTCAGCCCCTGCTGCGGCGAGATGGTCGGCACCGGCTTGCTGCCCCCCGCCACGTCGTTGATCACCTGCCCGACGATGGTGCCGCTTTGCGCAGCCGTCAGACCGCCGACCGACACCAGGGCGGTCTGCGGCTCGGGAGCCCACATCTTGGTCGGCGCGGCGTTACCGGCCATGATGTTGCTGGTCGGCGTCGGCGCGTTGGTGCCGCCGGACGCGCTGTTGGCCGCGACGCCGGCCACCTGCATGGTGGCGGTGGCCTGGATCGCGCCGTTGACGCCCGGGGTGAAGGTGGCGGTATGGGTGTGGGACGTCAGGTTGGCGGTGGTCAGCGTGACGGCTTCCGCCCCCAGCTTGAAGCCCCGGTTGGAGCCGGACGAGTTCAAGCCGACGGCCACGCGATCCCGCATGTCCGGAAGGTTGAAAGTTGTTTTACCATCACCACCAAAGACTGTGTATAACAACGAATAGAGCGCGGCATTGTTGCTGATCAGCAGGGAACGCCCATCGGCGGGCAGATAATCTTGCGGACAATAACTGGTGCCGATGGTGCAGACCGTGCCGATATAGGGCTCGGACGGACAGGCGTTGGCGGGCGACGACGACACCGACAAAAGCACCGCCGTCAGTACGGCGGTGGCAGCGGCGGACCCGAACACCCTTGGCGAATTAGAGATCATGGATACCCCCTCCAGGTTACCGATATGAAGCGATCAATCCGCACACGACACCGCTTTTGGTTCGGTATAAAAGCGGTATGCCATGCTTTTTCGACTGACAACTCAATCAAGGACTACCTTAATGGGTATTACCATAACATCGCAACAATGTCTGGTACACGCTCAAAATCGCCGCGATGCTGTGTCGAGTTGTGACGACTTGCATCGACAGGTGACGCGCTCGCTATTCAGTTGATCAATCAAGCCATGAGCGCTATCCTCGCCGCTGGAAAACCAACCAATGGCTGCCGCGTGTCTATTCATTTCCCCCTCGGCATGTCCCATAACCGCTTGATGCACAGAGAGTGAAGTCATGATCCATCAGTCACGATTGGCAATGGCACTCGAGCCCCGCTTCATGTTCGACGGGGCTGCCGTTTCCACCGCGACCGATGCCGTTTCCGATTCCACCGAGCGGGCCGTGCAGGCCGAACCGCCGGCCGTCGCCCCGCCGGCCGAACGCAAGGAAGTGGCCTTCATCGATTCCGCTGTGGCCGATATCCCGACGCTGGTGGCGTCGTTGCGTGCTGGGGTCGAGGTGGTGACCATCGAAGCCGGCCAGGACGCCCTGGCGAAGATGGCCGAATGGGCGGCCAGTCATTCGGGTTATGACGCCATCCATCTGCTGAGCCACGGCGGCACCGCACATCTTGACCTGAGCGGCAACGATATCGGTGCCGCCGACCTTGCCGACGCCGCCACGCGCGCTGAATTGGCGATATTGGGCCAGGCCTTGAAGCCTGATGGCGACATCTTGCTGTATGGCTGCGACGTCGCGTCGGGCCAGGCCGGCCAGGATTTCATCGCCGCCTTGGCCGACGCCACCGGCGCCGACGTCGCAGCCTCTGACGACGTCACCGGCGCAGAGCATCGGGGCGGCGATTGGGACCTGGAGGCGAGCACGGGTTCGATCGAGGCCGAACGGGCCGTCACCGCCGGCGGCGCCACCGACTGGGATCATACGCTGGCAACGTTCGACTTCACGACCGCCGCCACCAATTCCGGCACCACGACCACGACTGTCAGCACCATCACCCTGACGGCGACCAGCACGGCCGGCACGCAGACCATCGACAGCACGAACTTCGGCACACTCTTGGGCGATTGCCTGATCAAGACCGATACCGGCGGGGATCCAGCCGGCCTCACCTCGGCGGCTTTGACCATCTCGTTCAGCGCCGCCGTCGATATCACGTCTCTGCAGGCGGGTTTTTGGCTTACACCTTCCATTGACGGCTTCAGCGCGAACATGCGCTTCACCCCGACCGGGGGTTCCAACTCGGTGGTCAATCAGGCCTTCACCAACGTCAACAACGAAACGTTCTCAGTCAGCCTGAACTGGACCGGCGTCACGTCGTTCACCGTCACGCGGACCGATGGCGGTTCAGACAACAATCGCTTCAATTCGGCGATCGACAGCATCATCTTCGCCGCCGCCGCGTCGAACGTCGCCCCCACCTTCGTCGGCGGCACCACCACGCTGAATGTCAACGAAGGCGCCTCGGCCACCGACATCAAGGGGCTGCTGCACGTCTCGGATTCCGATTCCGGCCAGACCGAGACCTGGACGCAAAGCTCGGCTCCGTCCAAGGGCAGCCTGTCGTTCTCGTCGGCCACTGCCAGTTCGGGATCGACCGACATCACGCCCGGCGGCACCATCACCTATACACCGACCGCCAACAATACCGGGGCCGACAGCTTCGTCGTCCAGGTGTCCGACGGCAATGGCGGCACGGCGACGCGCACCATCAACGTCACCATCGCCGACGTCGATCCGAGCATTTCCAACGCCTCGGTCAACCTGGCGGAAAACAGCACCAATGGGTCGGCGGTGACCACGGTCACGGCCAGCAACGACACCAACGGCCTGAGCTATGCCATTACCGCCGGCAATGGCAGCGGCGCCTTTGCCATCAACAGCTCGACCGGCGCCATCACGGTGGCCAACGGATCCTTGCTGAACTTCGAGGGCGGCACCACCAGCTACAGCCTGACGGTGACCGTCGATGACGAGGACGCCGACACCACCGCCGATTCCACCGCCACCATCACCGTCAACATCACCGACGTCAACGAGGCGCCGACGGCGGTCGATAACACCGGATCGGCCACCGAAACCGGCACGGCGGCCGGTTCCAACGCCACCGGCAACGTGCTGACCAACGACACCGACCCCGATGCCGGCGCCACCAAGACGGTGACGGCCATCCGCGTCGGCGATACCGAGGGCGCAGGCACCTCCGGCACGGTCGGGCAGGCGCGGGCCGGCACCTATGGCTCGCTGACGCTGAATTCCGACGGCACCTACACCTATGTGATCGACAATTCCAACGCGACCGTCGATGCGCTGGCATCCGGCCAGACCCTGACCGACAGCTTCAACTACCTGCTGTCGGACGGCACCAACACCGACACCGCCGTCCTGGTGGTCACCATCAACGGCGCCAACGACGCGCCGACGGTGGGCACCAATGCCGGCATGACCCTGAACGAGGGCGCCACGGCGACCGTCACCACGGCTCTGCTGTCGATTTCCGACGTCGATAATGCGGCGGCCAACCGCACCTTGACGGTCGGCACCGCGCCGGCCAATGGCACGCTTTACAAGTCGGGCGTGGCGATGAATGCCGCCAGCACCTTCACCCAGGCCGACATCGCCGCCAATTCCATCACCTATACCCACAATGGCGGCGAGACCACCAGCGACAGCTTCACCTTCACGGTGGCCGACGGCTCGGGCGGGACCATCGGCTCGACCACCTTTTCCATCACCGTCAACGCGGTGGACGACGCACCCGCTTTCACCGGCCTGAACGGCACGCCGGCCTTCACCGAGGGCGGTACGGCGGCGGTGCTGGATTCCGACGTCACGGTGTCGGACGCCGAGTTGACTGGCTCGAATTATGACGGCGCCACCCTGACCATCGCCAGGAACGGCGGCGCCAGCAGCCAGGACGTGTACTCCTCCACCGGCAATCTGGGCACCCTGACCGAAAGCGGCAATCTGGTGCTGTCGGGGGTGACCATCGGCACGGTGACCACCAATTCGTCGGGCACGTTGCTGCTGACCTTCAACACCAGCGCCACCCAAGCCCGGGTCAACGAGACGCTGCAATCGATCCGTTATTCCAATTCGTCCGACGACCCGACCGCCAGCGTGCAGTTGAACTGGACCTTCAGCGACGGCAATTCGGGCGCCGCGCAGGGCTCGGGTGGGATCAAGACCGGCACCGGCTCGACCACGGTGACGGTGACAGGGGTCAACGACGCGCCGACCGCCTCGATCACCGCCTCGAACCCGACCTACACCGAGAACGGGGCGTCCCAGACGCTGTTTTCCGGCGCCACCCTGTCGACCGTCGAATCGGGGCAGACCATCAATTCTGTGGTGGTGACGGTCGGCAACCTGGCCGACGGCAGCGCCGAGAAGCTGGTGATCGACAGCGAGCAGATCGCCCTGACCAACGGGACCACCGGCACCACCACCGCCAGTTCCATCGGCTATTCGGTATCGGTGACCGGCTCGACCGCCACGGTGACCTTGACCAGGGCCACCAGTGCCGCCAACTGGCAGACCACTCTGAACGCCCTGGGCTATCTGACCAGTTCGGAAAACCCCACCACGGCCGGCGGACGCACCGTCACCCTGGTCTCGGCCACCGATTCCGGCGGCACCGCCAATGGCGGCGCGGCCACCGTCACCATCAACACCGCATCAAGTGTCACCATCACCGCCGTCAATGACGTGCCGACGCTGACCAATCTGAACGGCGACAGCGTGAATTTCAGCGTCGGCGGTTCTGCCGTCAGCCTGGATGCCAGTTCCAACGCCACCGTCGCCGACCTGGATCATGCCAATCTGAACGGCGGCAACGTGACGGTGTCGATCACCGCCAACGGCCAAACCGCCGAGGATGTGCTGGGCATCACCAACCAGGGCACCGCCGCCGGGCAGATCGGGGCGTCGGGCGGCAACGTCACCTATGGCGGCACCACCATCGGCACCTATACCGGCGGGTCAAGCGGCAACAATCTGGTGATCACCCTGAACGCCAACGCCACGCCGACGGCGGTGCAGGCCCTGGTCCGCGCGCTGACCTACAACGACACCGACGCCAACACCGCCAATACCACGTCCCGCACCGTGCGGGTGACGGTCAATGACGGCACCGGCAGTTCCAGCAACCAGGACATCACCGTGGCGCTGGTCCGCGCCCCGATCATCGATCTGGACGGCGACGATTCGTCGGGCGGAACCAATGGCGGCTATAGCGGCGCCTTCACCGAGAACAACGGCAACCTGTCGATCATCGACAGCGACGCCACGCTGACCGACGACGGCGCCAACCTGAACCAGGCGGTCATCACCCTGACCAACGCCCAGACCGGCGACATCCTCAGCCTCAACGGCTATGCCGACGGAAGCACCACCAACGGCATCCTGGCCACCTACACGTCCAGCTCGGTGATCACCCTGTCGGGATCGGGCGCCAAGGCCGACTATCTGACCTTGCTGAAGGCGGCCCGCTTCAACAACACCTCGGAAGCACCCAACACCACCGCACGCAGCATCACCTTCGCCGGGCGCGACACCGACAACAATACCGGCTCGTCGGTCACCGCCACCATCAGCGTCACCGCCGTCAACGACGCACCGGCGCTGTCGGGCAACCTGACCCTGTCGGCGGTCAACGAGGATACGGCGTCACCGGCCGGCGCCACCATCGCCAGCCTGGCCAACGGCATCTATTCCGATCCCGACAACGCGGCCGAGACCATCAACGGCCTGGCCATCATCGGCAATACCGCCAATTCCTCGACCGAGGGCGCCTGGCAATATTCCACCGACGGCACCAACTGGCACGCAATCGGCACCGTGGCCGACAATTCCACCGCGCTGGCGCTGTCGGCCGCCACCAAGCTGCGCTTCGTGCCGGTGGCCAATTACAACGGCACGCCGACGGCGCTGTCGGTCCGCGCGCTGGACGCCACCTATTCCGCCGGCTGGACCAGCGGCGCGACCCGCACCACGGTCGATACCACCACCACCGGCACCACCACCGCCATCGCCGCGACGGCGCGCAGCGTCACGACCTCGATCACCTCGGTCAACGACGAGCCGACGCTGTCGGCCACCGCCAGCAGCCCTAACTTCACCGAGGGCGGCACCGCCGTGACCTTGTTCTCGGGCGCGGCCATCTCGGCGGTGGAAGCCGGCCAGAACATCAGCGAACTGCGCCTGACGGTGACCAACGTCGCAGGCACCGGCGCCACCGAATCCGTCACCATCGATGGCACCAGCGTGGCGCTGACCAACGGCAACACCGGCAACACCGCCACCAACACCTTCGCCTATTCGGTCGCGTTGGCCGGTGGAACGGCGACGGTGACCATCACCAAGACCGATACCGCCGCCAACTACCAGACCCTGGTCAACGCGCTGGCCTATCGCAACACGGCGGCAGATGTCGATGCCAACACCCGCGTCGTCACCCTGACCTATGTCAAGGACGATGGCGGCACGGCCAATTCCGGCGACGACACCAATTCGGCACTGGCGGTGGCCTCGACGGTGACCAACGTCAACGTCAACGACGAGCCGACCCTGACCGCCACCGCCGCCAGCCCGACCTATACGGAAAACGCCGCTACCGGCGCCGCACCGTTCTCCGGTTCGGCCTTCGGCACGGTGGAAAGCGGTCAGAACATCACCGAAATGGCCTTCACAGTCGGCAATCTGGCCGACGGTACGGCGGAAACCCTGACCCTGGACGGCAGCACCATCACGCTCACCAACGGTGCCAGCGGCACCACCACCGGCGGCGCCTCGATCGGCTATGCGGTGTCGGTGACCGGTTCCACCGCCACCGTCACCCTGACCAAGACCGCCACCACCGCCACCTGGAACGGCTATTTGGACGGGTTGCGCTACAAGACCACCAGCGACAATCCCACCACCACCGGCGGGCGGGTGTTCACCATCACCTCGGTGAAGGATTCCGGCGGCACCACCAATGGCGGCGACGACACCAACACCGCCACCGGAGTGGCCGCCTCGACGGTCACCATCACCGCCGTCAACGATTCGCCGACGGTGACGGCCGGCGGCACCGCCACCGTGTTCTCGGGCACGGCTGTCGCCGTCGATTCCGGCCTGACCCTGGCCGATGCCGACAGCACCAACCTGATCCAGGCGGTGATCACCATCACCAACCTGGCCAATGGCGCCTCGGAAGCGCTGGCCCTGACCAGTGCCGCCACCACCGCCGCCGGCAATTATGGTCTGACCGTCGGCGCCTATAATACCGGCGCCGGCACCCTGACCATCACCGGCACCGCCACCAAGGCGCAGTACCAAGAGGTGCTGCGCGGCGTGACCTATGCCAATTCGGCCAGCCCCAAGACCGGCACCAGCCGTACCGTCAGCTTCGTGGTGCGCGACAGTTCGGGCGACGCCGGGACCCGGGATTCGGCGGCCACCAACAAGACGGTGTCGTACAACAGCAGCCCCTCGGCCACCGGCACGCTGACCCCGCCTGCCGGTCAGATCGGCACGGGTTACGGCTTTACCCTGCCGGGCGGCACCTTCAGCGACCCCGACAACGACACGCTGACCTATAGCGCGACGGGACTGCCGCCCGGCGTCACCATCAACGCGACCACCGGTGCCCTGAGCGGAACGCCTTCGGGGACCGGAACCTTTGCCGTCACCATCACCGCCACCGATCCCGGTGGACTGACGGCGACGCGAACAATGTCCGTCACGGTCAATCCGGCGCCAGCCCCAGCACCACCGCCACCGCCGCCGCCACCGCCACCGCCGCCGCCGCCGCCAGCGCCGTTGCCGCCGCCGGACCCGCCAAAGCCACCGCCGGCTCCTCCGGCCCCGCCGGCCCCGCCGCCGACGGTCGCAGTCGCGGCGCAGCCGACCGGCGGCCTGACCGCCGCCGCGCCGAACGCCTTCCAGGTGGTGGTCGCCGCCAAGGCGACCGGGGCGGCCGATTCATTGGTCGCCGTCAAACCGGTGGTGCCGGTGGCGCTGGGCAACGACGGCAGGGTCAACTTCACCCTGCCGAACGACACCTTCGCCCACACAAGGGCCGACGCCACGGTGCAACTGAGCGCCGCCCAGGTCAACGGCCAGGCCCTGCCGGGCTGGCTGGCCTTCAACCCGAAGACCGGCGCCTTCGTCGGCCAGCCGCCTGCTGGCATGACCGGTGAAGTGGTGGTGCGCGTCATCGCCCGCGACCAGCAGGGCCGCGAGGCCGTGGCGGTGGTGCGCATCAACGTCGCCGTTGGCGGCGGTGCCGCGCAGCCGGGTCAGGGCCAAGGCCCGCAGGGCGGTGAAGGAAGGGGCCAAGGCCAGCCTGGCGGCGAGGGCCAGGGCCAGCCCCCCGGCGGCGAAGGCCAGCCGAATGGCGGTCCGCGCCAATCGGGCGAATTGGCCCCGGACGCCGATGTCGTGCCGATCCGCCTGGGCAAGGCCGGCTTCAGCGAACAATTGCGCGCTGCAGGGCGCTCCACCTTGGCCGGACGCCACGCGGCATTGCTGGCGGCCGCCCAGCAAATCACACGTCTGTCTTCTTAAGCATGATGAAGGTTCAGGGGGTATTGGGTTTCATGACGATTTCGACCGGTTCCGCTTCCCGCGCCGCCCGCCTGTTGGCCGCGGCCTCGACCCTGGTGCTGCTGTCGGCCTGTGCGGTAACGCCCGAGCCCTTCACGCCGTCGGACTTCCAGGCGGCGGCCCAGGCCGACCGCAAGGCGATGTTCGAGGGACAGCCGGCGCTGACCAAGCCGCTGACCCTGGAAGACGCCTTGGCTCGGGTGCTGAAATACAATCTGGACAAGCGCGCCAAGATGATGGAGGAAACGCTGGCCCTGGGGCAGCTGGACCTGTCGCGCTTCGACCTGTTGCCCAAGATCGCCGCCAATGCCGGCTATACCGGCCGCTCGGAAGCCAACGCGACGCGCTCGCGCGATTACTATACCCAGACTACCAGCAGCACGTCGAACCCGACCTATTCGGCCGACCGCGACGCCATCACCGCCGATCTGGGTCTGACGTGGAACATCCTGGATTTCGGCGCCAGCTATTATTCGGCCAAGCAGAACGCCGACCGCGCCCTGATCGCCGCCGAGCGTCGCCGCAAGTCGGTGGCCAATCTGGCCCAGGAGGTGCGCTTCTCGTTCTGGCGGGCCGCCGCCGCCCAGGTCATGAAGGACCGGGTGGTCGGCGTGATCACCCTGGCCGAGAACGCCCTGAACGACGCCGAGAAGGTCGAGAACGAGCGCCTGCGCAACCCGACCGAATCCCTGCGCATCCAAAAGACCCTGCTGGAAAGCATCCGCCAGCTCGAAGCCATCGACCAGGAGCTGACCAGCGCCAAGGCCGAATTGGCCGCCCTGATCAACGTGGCCCCGGGCAGCGATTTCCGCTTAGCGGTGCCCGCCGCCTCCGCCATGCCGATCCCGGAATGGTCGGCCTCGCTGGAATCCATGGAAGAGCAGGCGCTGGCCAACAACCCCGATGTGCGCGAGCAGGATTACCAGGGCCGCATCACCGCCGACGAGACCCGCAAGGAAATCCTGAAGCTGCTGCCCGGCATCAATTTCAGCCTGTCGCGCCAGTACGACCACAATTCCTTCCTGATGGAAAACCGCTGGTACGAAGCCGGCGCCAAATTAAGCTGGAACCTGCTGAACCTGCTGTCGGCGCCCGACCGGTTGGACCATGCCGACAAGACCGAGCAGGTGGCCACCGCCAAGCGGCTGGCCCTGCGCATGGCGGTGCTGGCCCAGGTCCATGTGGTGTCGCACCAGTTCAAGTCGGCGGCGCGCCAGTTCGAACGCGCCGACAAGCTGTGGAGGATCGAGACCCGGCTGGCGGCGGCGTCCGACAACCAAAGCCGTGGCGGCACCACCAACGAAATCGAGCGCGTCACCACCGAGACCTCGGCCATTGCCGCCGAGTTGCGCCGCTACCAGACCTATGCCCAGATGCAGTCGGCCTTCGGCAAGCTGCAGGCCACTATCGGAAATGACCCGCTGCCCGCCGAGGTGGCCGGCCACGATCTGGAATCCTTGAGCGAAAGCCTGGCCGCCGTCCCGGCCGAACCGGCTGCGCAAGCCACGCCCGAGCCGGCGAACAGGGCTGAACCGGCCCCCGTGGCCGACCGACTGAAGGGTCTGATCGAGTCCATCGGCGAATGGCTGTCGGCCAAGCCCGAGCCCCAGGAACAGGCGATGCGCGACCACATTCAAACCCTGGTGGCCGAGTCGAACCCATGATGTACCGGGGTGCCGTGATGGCGCTTTGCCTGCTGGCCGCCGCCCCGGCCGGCGGGCAGGAAGCGGTCATCCCGGTCCAGTTGGTCGCGGTTCAATACACCACCTTGTCGTCGGAACTGGCGGCCAAGATCGACCGCATCGCCGTCAAGGAAGGCGAACGCTTCCGCGAGGGCCAGGTGCTGGTGGCGCTGGATTGCACCATCCAGCGCGCCCAGTTCGACGAGGCCCAGGCCGTCCTGGCGGCGGCCGAACGATCGAAGACGGTGCACAAGCGCCTGCTGGAACTGAACTCGGCCGGTCAGTTGGAAACCGAGAAGGCGGCATCGGAAGCCGCCGTCGCCCAGGCCAAGGCGCAATCGGCGCGGGCGATCTTGTCCAAATGCACCATTCACGCCCCCTTCTCGGGCCGCGTGGTCGAGCAGAAGGCCAGACCCCACCAATATGTCCAGGCCGGCCAGCCGGTGCTGGAGATCCTGGACGATTCCACCATCGAGGCCGAGTTCATCGTGCCGTCGGCCTGGGTCAGAAGCGTCAAGCCGGGGGCCTCCATCCAGGTGGCGGTCGAGGAAACCAAGAAAAGCTATACCGCCAAGGTGGTGCGCATCGGCGCCAAAGTCGATGCCGTCAGCCACTCGGTCAAGGTGGTGGCCGAGATCAAGGCCGACAGTCCCGAATTGATGGCCGGGATGACCGGGCGGGTGACCGGGGCACCCGGCGCGCCGTGAGCGCCGAGCGGTCGCCGCTGGCCGCCCTGCTGGCGCTGGAACAACAGATCCGCACCGCCGAGAATGCGGCCGCCCTGCACTTCGTCATCGTCAACGACACCCGCATGCTGGTCGAGTACCGCCAGGCGGCACTGTTTTCCGCCGACGGCGCCCTGATGGCGGTGTCGGGCGTCGATGCGGTCGAGCGCTCGTCGCCCTTCGCCCAATGGGTCGAGCGGGCCTGCCGGCATCTGGCCGCCGACCGCCCGCAGGTGGCCGGGGCCGAGGCCTTGAGCGGCCAGGACGGTGCCGAATGGGGCGATTGGCTGCCGGCCTGCGCCTTGTGGCTGCCGCTGACCGGGCCGGACGGGCGCACGTTCGGCACCTTGCTGCTGGCCCGCGAGGCGCCTTGGACCGAGGCCGACCTGACCCTGACCGAGCGGGCGGCATTGATGGCCGCCTTCGCCCTGGCCGCCCACGACCGGCCGGCGCCATGGCAGACCTTGGTGCGGCGCATCCGCCAGACCCCGCGCCTGCGCCTGGCGGCGGTGGCGGCCTTGGTGCTGGCCCTGATCTTTCCGGTGCGGTTGTCGGTGCTGGCGCCGGCCGAGATCGTCGCCAGCCGGCCGGCGGTGGTTCGCGCCCCCATGGACGGCACCATCGAGGCGATCATGGTCACCCCCAACCAGGCGGTGGCGGCCGGCGCCTTGCTCGCCAGCCTGGATCGCACCACCCTGGAAGGCCGCGCCGAGGTGGCGCGCAAGGCGGTGGCCACCGCCCAGGCCGAGTTGGATCAGGTGACCCAGCAATCCTTTTTCGACCCCAAGGCCAAGGCCCAGGTGGCGGTGATCAAGGCCCGCATCGAGGAACGCAGCGCCGAACTGGCGCAATTGGCCGACCAGTTGGAGCGCAGCCGGATCAAGGCCCCGCGCGCCGGCACCGCCATCTTGGACGATCCGGCCGAGTGGCAGGGCCGGCCGGTGGCGGTGGGCGAGCGCATCCTGGCCATCGCCGACCCCGGCGAGGTCGAAATCGAGGCCTGGTTGGCCCCGGCCGACCTGATCCTTCTGGAAGCCGGCGGGCCGGTGACGGTGTTCCTGAATTCAGATCCGCTGTCGGCGCTGTCGGCGTCGCTGCTGTACGTCACCTACGAGGCCATCGCCCGCCCCGACGGCCAGATGGCCCATCGGGTCAGGGCCAGGCTTGCCCCCGACAGCCATGCCCGGCTGGGGCGCAAGGGCACCGCCCGCCTGGATGGCCGGCGGGTTCCGCTGATCTATTGGCTGGCCCGGCGACCGCTGGGGATCATCCGGTCCAGCCTGGGATTCTAACGATGCAGGCGGCGATCCTCGAGAAAGCGCGATCCCTCGCCCCAATCATTGTTGATCAATATCAGGTCGATGGTGGCGGCGCGCATCCGGTCGGGCTGTCTGGACCGGGCATCCTCGGCCAGCATCATTTCGGCCTCGCGCAGGGGCTCGGGCCGGACGTCCTTGTCAAAACGCTCGAGCGTCACCGCGATCTGACGGTTCGAAGAGCCAACCTCGCCGGCCCATGCCGGCCAAGCCGCCACCAGGGCGGCGATCACAGCCAGGCGCCACATCGTCGTCACTCCGTGTCGCGACCATCGCATCGAGGTCGCCCATGACATCAGATATGGTGATGCTGCCGCCCCTTCGCGAGGAGCTGTCGTTGCATTGCGGCCCGGCGGCCCATGACGGCTCGCCCACCTGGACCATCCGCGACCCGGTGCGCAATCGCTTCTACCGCATCGGCTGGGCCGCCTTCGAGATGCTGAGCCGCTGGCATTTGGGCGACGCCCGGGCGGTGGCGCAGGATTTGCGCGACCACACCACCTTGCAGGTCGAGATCGAGGACGTCGCCCAGATGGCCCAGTTCCTGGCCGGCCACCTGTTGACCCGGCCGATGGGGCCAAACGACACCGCCCGGCTGATCGAGCGGGCGGCGGCGCAGAAACATTCGTGGTGGAATTGGCTGTTGCACCATTACCTGTTCTTTCGCATCCCGCTGGTCCGCCCCGACCGCTGGCTGGGGGCGACCTTGCACCATGTGCGCTGGCTGGGCGGCCGGGGCTTCATGATCGCCACCGCCTTGGCCCTGCTGGCCGGGCTGGTGCTGGTGGGGCGCCGCTGGGACGAATTCGCCGCCACCTTGGTCGATACCTTCTCGCTGTCGGGCCTGGCCGCCTATGGACTGGCGCTGACCGTGGTCAAGGTGACGCACGAACTGGCCCACGCCTATACCGCCCGGCATTACGGCTGCCGGGTGCCGACCATGGGGCTGGCCTTCCTGGTGATGTGGCCGGTGCTCTATACCGACGTCAACGAGGCGTGGATGCTGGCGTCGCGCCGCCAGCGCCTGCGGGTCGGCTCGGCCGGCATCATGGCCGAGCTGGCCATCGCCGCCTGGGCCACCCTGGCCTGGGCCTTCCTGCCCGACGGAGCGGCCCGGCAGGCGGCCTTCGTGCTGGCGGCGCTGTCGTGGGTGTCGTCCTTGATCATCAACCTGTCGCCGTTCATGCGGTTCGACGGCTATTTCCTGCTGATGGACGGGCTGGAGCTGCCCAACCTGCATCCCCGGTCCTTCGCCATGGCGCGCTGGTGGCTGCGCGAGGTCTTGTTCGACCTGGGCGAGCGGGCGCCCGAACCGATGGCGCCGCCGCAACGCGCCGCGATGATCGCCTTTGCCTTTCTGGTGTGGATCTATCGGCTGACCTTGTTCCTGGGCATCGCCGTGCTGGTCTACCACTTCTTCATCAAGGCGGTCGGCATCATGCTGTTCGCGGTGGAAATCGGCTGGTTCGTGCTGATGCCGCTGGTCAGCGAAATCCGCGAATGGATCAAGCGCCGCCCGCTGATCGAGAAGCGGCAACGCTGGCGCCTGACCGGCGGGCTGCTGGGGGCTCTGCTGGTGGCGTTGGCCCTGCCGTGGCCGACCCGCATCGAGGCCCCGGCCATCATCCGCGCCCATCCGGTCACCATTCTTTATCTGCCCGGCCCGGCCCGGTTGGCCGAGCGACTGGTCGGCCCCGGCCAGATGGTGCGGGCCGGCCAGATGATCTATCGCTTCGATTCACCCGACCTGGAACGGCGCCTGGCCATCGTCGACGCCCGCCTGGCCGGTCGCCAGGGCGAGTTGGAAACCGCCCGGCTGGATATGGCCTACCGCGAGCGCTTGTCGGTCCTGACCGAGGACATCGCCCGCCTGCAGGCGGAACATGCCGCCCTGGTCGCCGAGCGCGAACGCCTGAACATCACCGCCCCCCATGACGGTCGCCTGGTCGATCTGCCGCCGGCCCTGGATGTCGGCGACTGGGTGTCGGTGCACCTGCCGCTGGGTTTGGTGCAAGGACAAGTGGGCGCGGTCGCCACCGCCTATGTCGCCGAACATGATCTGGGTCGCATCGCCCCGGGGGCCGAGGTGACGGTGGTGCCGACCAGCCTGGACCATGACCGCCTGAGCGGGAAGGTCGCCACCATCGAGCCGGCCCCGGTCAAGCTGCTGGCCGACACCAGCCTGGCCAGCCAGCAAGGCGGCCCGATCGCCACCTTCGCCAGCCAGGCCGGCCCGATCCCGGAAAGCCCGTGGACCCGGGTGACCATCAGCTTGAATCAGCCGCCGCCGGCCCACGAATTGCCGGCCACCGCCCTGATCGACGCCGAATCGGCCAGCCCGCTGGGGCGACTGGCCCGCTCGGTGCTGATCATCCTGGTGCGCGAATGGGGGGCTTGATCCGCCTCAAGGTTCAGGCCGGCCGTCCGGGCTAGGGTAGCCCAACCTTCAAACAATTCCGGTTCGCGCCATGCCCACACCCGACGACATCACCCAATTGCTGCGGGCGGTCATCGACCCCGATGTCGGCATCAACATCGTTGAGCTTGGCTTGGTGGAAAGCGTCGTCGTCGCGGATGGATTGGTGCGGGTCGATCTGATCATGACCACCCCGGCCTGCCCGCAGACCGGCCACCTGCAAGACGAGGCCGCCCGGGTGATCGCCAAGGCCGGCTTCGATACGCGGGTCACGGTGCTGGAGGCCCCGCTGTGGCAGCCATCCCGGATGAGCGCGTTGGCCCGCAAAAGCCTGGGATGGGACGCATGAGCCCGCCGCGCCTGCCGCTTTTGCTGATGGGGGCGATCTGTCTGCTGACCGGCATGGTGGCCGGGCTGGGCCGTCTGGGCTTCGCCATCCCCGACATGATCGGCATCCACCTGCATGGCCCCTTGATGGTGTGCGGCTTCTTCGGCACCGTCATCGGTCTGGAACGCGCCGTCGCCCTGCAAAGGCCCTGGACCTTCGCCGCCCCCTTCGCCACCGGCGGCGGCGGCTTGTTGATGCTGGCCGGCCAGGAAGTGCCCGGTGCGGTGATGCTGACCCTTGGGTCATGGGTATTCCTGGCTGGCGCGATCAGCGTGGTCCGCCGCCAGCCCGAGCCCTTTACCCGTCTGATGGCCCTGGCCGCCCTGTTGTGGGGTGTCGGCAACCTGTTGTGGCTGGCGGGCAGCCCGGTCGCCGAGATCGTTCCCCTGTGGGCGTCGTTCCTGGTGCTGACCATCGCCGGCGAGCGGCTGGAATTGTCGCGCTTCCTGCCGCCGTCCCGCCTGCGTCTGCCGACCATGGTGGTGCCGGTGGCGCTGATCGGATCAGCTGCGGCGGCCTCGGCCATGGGCTGGGGGCAGGCTTGGCTGCTGTTCGGGCTGGGCCTGGTGGCCCTGGTGGTCTGGTCGGCCATCAACGACGTCATCCGCCGCACCATCCGCCAGACCGGCCTGACCCGCTATGTCGCCATCTGCCTGGCCTCGGGCTATGGCTGGCTGGCGGTGGCGGGAATGCTGTTCCCCGCCCTGGCCGACGGGCTGGCAACACCTTTCTATGACGCCGCCCTGCATGCCCTGTTCGTCGGCTTCGTGTTCGCCATGGTATTCGGCCACGCCCCGGTGATCCTGCCGGCGGTGTTGAAGGTGCGGCTGCCGTTCAAACCCTATTTCTATGTTCCGTTGGCCCTGTTGCATGGATCGCTGCTGGCCCGGCTGGCCGGCGACTTCACCGCCAACGAGGCCCTGCGCATGGCCGGAGGCTTGGCGAACGTCGCCGCCATTCTCATCTTCATGGTGACGGTGGTGGCCACCGTCCTGCTGGCGCGAAACCAATAATCGACACAATCGATTTCTATAAGAAATATTACGAGTTTCATCGATGAGATGAATTTCGATAGGGTCTCTCCATCAGCCGATCCCAAGGAGAGACCCCATGGCCGACAACAACACCTCACCTACCATCAAGAACCTGGAAGCGGCCTTCGCCGGCGAATCCATGGCGAACCGCAAATACCTCTATTTCGCCCGCCGCGCCCGCGAGCTGGGCGCCGTCGAGGTCGCCGAAGTGTTCGAGCGCACTGCCGAGCAGGAAACCGCGCACGCCTTCGGCCACCTGGAACTGCTGTACCCGGCAGACCAACTGACGGTCGCCAAGATGCTGCAGCTGGCCATCGACGGCGAGACCTACGAATATTCCGAAATGTATCCGTCGTTCCGCCACATGGCCGTCCAGGAAGGCAACCAGGCCGCCGTGGCCGAGATCGACGAGCAGATCGCCGAATCGAAGGAACATGCCGAACGCTTCGCCAAGATCCTCGCCACCGCCTCCAAGCGCTTCGCCGCCCTGGCCAAGGTCGAGGAAAAGCACGCCAACCACTATCGCGAAACCCTGGCCGCCTTCGGCGCCAAGTAATCAGGAGGAACCCGCCATGAAGAAGTACGTCTGCATCGTCTGCAACTTCGTCTACGACCCCGCTTTGGGCATGCCCGAGGACGGCATCGCCCCGGGCACCGCCTTCGAGGACATCCCCGCCGACTGGTGCTGCCCGGAATGCGGCGTCTCGAAGGACGATTTCGAACCTCTGGAGGGATAGATCATGAGCGCCGCCAATGCCAACAACGTGGTCGTGGTCGGCAGCGGGTTGGGGGGATACACCCTGGCCCGCGAGCTGAGAAAGAAGGACCCCGCAGTGTCGATCACCATCGTCACCGGCGACGGCGGCGAATCCTATGGCAAGCCGATGCTGTCCAACGCCTTGGCCCAAGGCAAGGACGTCTCGGCCCTGGTCCAGAAATCGGCCGCCCAGATGGCGGCCGACCTGGGGGCCACGCTGCTGACCCGCAGCTTCGTCAAGGAAATCGACCGCCAGGGCAAGACCATCACCGTCACCGGCCCCGACGGCCAGCCCCGCCCCCTGGCCTATGGCCGGCTGGTGCTGGCCATCGGTGCCGATCCCCGCCCCTATGCGGTGCCGGGCTCGGACAATGTCCGCATCCACACCGTCAACGACCTTGACGATTACGCCGCCTGGCGCGACGGACTGCGGCCCGGTCTGCGGGTCTTGCTGGTGGGCGCCGGCCTGATCGGGGCCGAATTCGCCAACGACCTGGCCTTGGCCGGCATGGTGCCGACCATCGTCGATCCGGCGCCTTGGCCCCTGGGTCGGCTGCTGCCGCAGGAACTGGGGGCGGAAGTGGCGAAGGCGCTGGAAGGTGCCGGCATCACCTTGCGCCTGGGCCGCACCATCGCCCGCATCGAACCAGGCCTGGCCCATCTGGATGACGGTACCGCCATCGCCTTCGACCGCGCGCTGTCGGCGATCGGCCTGGTTCCGCGCACCGGTCTGGCCAGCGCCGCCGGGCTCGCCATCGACAAGGGCATCGTCGTCGATCGCCGACTGACCACCAGTGACCCGTCGATCTTCGCCATCGGCGATTGCGCCCAGACCGAGGCTGGCCCCCTGCCCTTCGTGCTGCCGTTGATGGCCCAGGCCCGCGCCCTGGCCTCCACCCTGGCCGGCACGCCCACCGATCTGACCCTGCCGGCCCTGCCGGTGGCGGTGAAGATCCCCGCCCTGCCGACGGTGGTGTGCCCGCCGCCGCCCGGCATGGCGGGCGAGTGGCGGATCACCGGAACCGGCCCCGACCGCAAGGCGTTGTTCGTCGCCGCCGACGGGCAGCCGGTCGGGTTCGCCCTGACCGGCAACCATATCGGCGAGCGACAGGCGATGGCCCGGGACATGCCGGCCATCCTGGCGTGATCGATTTTCCGAAGAAGGGGTCGACCGGGGTTCCGCAAGGGAACCCCGGTCGAGGCCAGCACCCCTGTGGGGGGGGAGGGGGGAGGAGCGCCGGCCGGTAGAAATGTCATCCCGATGTCAAAAAGACCGGGCAAACCTAACTAGCATGGTGGATGCTGCATTGCAAACATGATGCGCACACCCATTTCGCTACATTAGCAATTATTCATATTGCTTGCAACCGCGGAATTCTGCGCCGATTGCGAGAGATCCATATCAGCGATGCAACAATGCGCAGGTGGAATGCGAAGACCGCATACCAATCTCCGCGTCATTCCGCCGAAATACACACTCCGTTTATGGTTAATCCGCCGTCGCCGGCCGACACCCGCACGGTCTCGCCGTCTTCGACCTTGCCTTCCAGGATCAGGCTGGCCAACGGGTTCTGCAGCGAGCGCTGGATGACCCGCTTCAACGGCCGGGCGCCATAGACCGGATCATAGCCGGTCTCGGCCAGCCAATGCTCGGCCGCCGCGTCCAGTTCCAGGCTGATCTTGCGATCGGCCAGCAGTTTGCGCAGGCGGGCCGACTGGATCTTGACGATGCCGGTCATGTCGGCGCGCCCCAGGCGGTGGAACAGCAGCACCTCGTCCAGGCGATTGAGGAATTCCGGCCGGAAGGCCTGACGCACCACCTCCATCACCTCGGAGCGCACGGCGCCGGAATCCTCGCCTTCCGGCTGGTTGGCCAGGATGTCGGCCCCCAGGTTCGAGGTCAGCACGATAAGCGTGTTGCGGAAATCGACGGTACGGCCCTGCCCGTCGGTCAGGCGGCCATCGTCCAGGACCTGCAGCAGCACGTTGAAGACGTCGGGATGGGCCTTTTCCACCTCGTCGAACAAGATCACCTGATAGGGGCGCCGCCGCACCGCCTCGGTCAGCGCGCCGCCTTCCTCATAGCCGACATAGCCGGGCGGAGCGCCGATCAGGCGGGCCACCGAATGCTTTTCCATGTATTCCGACATGTCCATGCGGACCATGGCGCTTTCGTCGTCGAACAGGAATTCGGCCAGGGCCTTGGTCAGCTCGGTCTTGCCGACGCCGGTCGGCCCCAGGAACAGGAACGAACCGATCGGCCGGTTGGGGTCCTGCAGACCGGCACGTGCGCGGCGCACCGCGTTGGACACCGCCACCAAGGCTTCCGACTGGCCGACCACCCGGGCCTTCAGCCGGGTTTCCATGCCCAACAGCTTCTCGCGTTCACCGGCCAGCATCTTTTCCACCGGGATGCCGGTCCAGCGCGACACCACGCCGGCGATATGTTCCTCGGTCACCGCCTCGTTCAGCAGCTTGCCCTTGGCGCCGTCGGCCGCCGCCAACTGGCGTTCCAACTCGGGGATCTCGCCATACAGCAACTGGCCGGCCTTCTCGTAGCGGCCTTCGCGCTGGGCCTTTTCGGCTTCCAGGCGCTTTTGGTCCAGCGCCTCCTTGATCTTGGTGGACGAGGCCAGCTGGTCCTTTTCCGCCCGCCAGTCGCGGGTCATCTGGGCGCTTTCCTCTTCGATCCCGGCCAGCTCGATTTCCAGCTTTTCCAGGCGATCGCGGCTGCCCGCATCGGATTCGCGTTTCAAGGCCTCGCGCTCGATCTTCAGCTGGATGATGCGCCGGTCCAGTTCGTCCAGTTCCTCGGGCTTGGAATCGACCTCCATGCGCAGGCGGCTGGCCGATTCGTCCATCAGGTCGATGGCCTTGTCGGGCAGGAAGCGATCGGTGATATAGCGGTGGGACAGGGTCGCCGCCGCCACCAGGGCCGAATCGGTGATGCGCACGCCGTGATGCAGCTCGTACTTTTCCTTGATGCCGCGCAGGATCGAGATGGAATCCTCGACGGTCGGTTCCGACACGAAGACCGGCTGGAACCGGCGAGCCAGGGCCTGGTCCTTTTCGACATGCTTCCTGTATTCGTTCAAGGTGGTTGCGCCGACACAATGCAATTCGCCGCGCGCCAGGGCCGGCTTCAACAGGTTCGAGGCGTCCATCGCCCCTTCGGCGGCACCGGCGCCGACCAGGGTGTGCATCTCGTCGATGAACAAGATCACCTCGCCGGATGACGCCTGGATCTCGTTCAGCACCGCCTTCAGGCGTTCCTCGAACTCGCCCCGGAACTTGGCGCCGGCGATCAGCGAGCCCATGTCCAGGCTCATCAGCCGCTTCATCTTCAAGGGCTCGGGCACGTCGCCATTGACGATGCGCAGCGCCAGGCCCTCGACCACCGCGGTCTTGCCCACACCCGGCTCGCCGATCAGGACGGGATTGTTCTTGGTGCGCCGGCTTAGCACCTGGATGGTGCGGCGGATTTCCTCGTCGCGACCGATCACCGGGTCCAGCTTGCCCTCGCGCGCGGCCGCCGTCAGGTCGCGGGCGTATTTCTTCAAGGCGTCATAGCTGTCCTCGGCACTGGCCGAATTGGCCTTGCGGCCCTTGCGCACATCCTCGATGGCGCGGTTCAGCCCTTGCGGGGAAACGCCCGCTTCCGACAGCACCCGGGCCGCCGGCGTGCCGGCGCCTAAGGTCAGGGCCAGCAGCAGCCGCTCGGCGGTGACGAAGGAATCGCCGGCCTTGGTGGCCATCTGCTCGGCCTGCTCGAACAATCGGGCCAGTTCCGGCCCCAGATGGACGCCGCCGGCGCCAGGGCCTTCGACCTTGGGCTGCTTGTCCAGCTCGGCCTCGATCCCGGCCAGCGCCTTCTTGGCATCGCCGCCGGCCGCCTTGATCAGGTTGGCGGCCAGGCCGTCCTTGTCGTCCAGCAGCACCTTGGCCAGATGCTCGGGCGTCAGCCGCTGGTGGCCACGGCGAAGCGCCAGGGTCTGGGCGTTCTGGACGAAGCCCTTGCAGCGCTCGGTGTAATTCTCGAAATCCATCTATTCCTCCGGCACGCGACGGACGCGACCTGGGCCCCACCCGGTGGCGACCCCTGGCGTCCTCGACAGAACAGACAATGATGTAAGGGACTTTCCGCGTCCCGCAATGGCCCGATTCACCGGGCCAGGACTTGGTCGCAGATGGATTTGGTGTCCCAACTGGACCGGGTCCCCAGGCTGGCCTTGATGTCGGGCCACATGGTCTCGAAGGTCTGGCGCCCCAGGTCGCGCAGATGGACCAGGAAGTCCCAGGCCGGCGCGTCCTTCGAGGTGATGCCCATGGCCGAAAGGTCGGCATCGGCCTCGATCCGGTGCAGGTTGACGCGGCGCAGGCCGGCCTCGGCCTTGACGTGGCCGGCATCGATCAACTGGTTCAGGGTCTCGATGGCGTGGACCTCGTGGACCAGGCTGGCCGATTGGGTGATCTCGCCGAGGCGGTCCATGATCTGGCGCGGCCCCCTGGGGACGCCGTCCCGGTGCAGCGGCGACAGCGTCACCAGCAGCAGGTCGTCGCAGCCGACCGTGCGCATATGATCGACCAGCGGGGCCAGCGGCGGATTGCCCATGACGCCGCCGTCCCAGTAATGGCGGCCATCGACCTTCACGCTTTGGACCGCGGGCGCCGAGGCCGACGCCTTCAGGGCATCGGGCGAGACCGCGCCATCGACGAACAACTGGCGGCGGCATTCCTCGATGTCGGTGGCGGCGACCATCACCGTCGGGATGCCCTTTTCCGGCCGGGCCAGGATCGCCGGCAGATCGGGAAACACCGTGCGCATCACACCGGCCAGGTAATTGCCGATACCGATATCCGGCGGCGCCAGGCTGGCGGCGGCGACGTCGGCGAAACGGGCCGCCGGGCTTTCGTCGATGTTCCAGCTGGGCGACAGGCCGATGGTGGCGACGAACGGATTGCCGCCCCAGAAGGCGGCCTGCGCCAAAGTGCCCCACAGATGCTCGATCTTGGCGCGGGCGGCCTCGGCCAGGCGCTTGTTGCGCGCTGCGGCGGGGCCGGAAAGCGCAGCCCCCTCATGCATGCCATAGGCGAGCGCGGTGGCGTTCAGCGCCCCGGCCGAGGCCCCCGACAGGCCGGCCAGTTCGACCGAGCCCTTGGCGACTTCGGCCAGCAAGCCTTCCAGCACGCCCCAGGTGAACGCGCCATGCGCGCCGCCGCCCTGCAGCGCCAATGCGATCTGCCGTGCCATGATGGGGCCTCCCCTGATGATTTTTATGTGGGAAAAAGCCTACGCCAAGCCCGGCCATTGGGCAATCGCGGCGAAATTCTGCTAAGGTCCGCCCATGTCGTCGATCCTGGCCGCGCTGGCCCCTATCTTCCTGCTGATCCTGCTGGGGCACCTGATCCGGCGCACCGGATTCGTGGCCGAATCCTTCTGGGCTTCGGCCGAGAAGCTGACCTATTTCGTGCTGTTCCCGGCCCTTTTGATCGCCAACCTGGCCGAGGCCCGGCTGGACGGCCTGCCGGTCGCCATGATCGCTGGGTCCCAGGCCGCCGCCATCCTGACCATGGCCGGCCTGATCACCGGGGCCGCCGCCTTGGGCTGGCGGGCCGGGCTGGATGGCCCCGGGTTCAGTTCGCTGTTCCAGTCGATGATCCGCCCCAACACCTATGTCGGTTTCGCCGCCGCCGCCGGCCTGTACGGCGCCCACGGCGTGACGCTGACTGCCATCTGCGTCGCCATGGTGGTGCCGCTGGTCAACCTGTTATCCGTGCTGGCCCTGCTGCACTGGACCGGCAACGGCCGGGGAAGCGGCTGGCGGCTGGTGCTGCCGGTGATCAAGAACCCGCTGATCGCCGCCTGCCTGGTCGGCATCGCCCTTAACATGACCGGGATCGGCCTGCCGCCGATCATCGGGCCGTTCCTGAAGATCCTGGGCCAGGCGGCCCTGGCCATCGGCCTGTTGGCGGTGGGCGCAGGGCTTGAACCGGCGGCGGTCAGGAATGGCGGCATGTCCATGGGCTGGGCCGTGGCCGGCAAGCTGGTCGGCATGCCGTTCCTGGCCGGGCTGATCGCCTGGGGATTGGGATTGCGCGGCACCGAATTGGCGGTGTCGGTGCTGTATGCCGGCCTGCCGGTGGCGCCCAACGCCTATGTGTTGGCCCGCCAGATGGGCGGCGACGCCAAGCTGGTGGCGGCGATGATCACGCTGACCACCCTGGTGGCCGGCCTGACCCTGCCGGTGGCGGGCGTGGTGGCGCAATGGGCCGGGTCTGCTATAGTCGGGCCATGACCAAGCCGCATCGCCCCAAGAAGGTTCCCCTGCCGTCGAAGCAGGAAGTCCTGGATTTCATCCGCTCGCAACCCGGCCGCATCGGCAAGCGCGAGCTGGCGCGCGCCTTCAACCTGAAGGGCGCCGACAAGATCACCCTGAAGGCGATCTTGAAGGAACTCGAGCATGACGGCACCGTCCAGCGCGGCGCCAAGAAGCGCTTCGCCCGCCCCGGCGCCCTGCCCGAGGTCGCGGTGGTCGAGATCACCGGCACCGACACCGACGGCGAATTGCTGGCCCGCATGGTCGGCTGGGACCAAGAGGGCCGCCCGCCCCGCATCTTCATCGCACCCTGGAGCCGGGGCGACCTGACGGTGGGCGTCGGCGACCGCGTGCTGGCCAAGCTGCGCCGCGTCAGGGACGACGCCTACGAGGGCAAGCCGATCCGCGTTGTCGGCGAGGCGCGTGCCCGGGTGCTGGGCGTGTTCGAGATGCTGCCCGACGGCACCGGCCGCATCCACCCGACGTCGCGCAAGGAAAAGGCCGATTATCTGGTGCCGCGCGGCGAATCCGCCGGGGCCGAGCCCGGCGAACTGGTGCTGTGCGACCTGCTGCCCGGCCGGGTGTTCGGTCTGCGGCCGGTCACCGTCAAGGAACGCCTGGGCCGGCTGGGCGAGCCCAAATCGGTGTCGCTGGTGGCCATCCACGCCAACGACATCCCCTTCGTCTTTCCGCCCGAGGCGGTGGCCCAGGCCGCCGCCGCCGGCCCTGCCGAGATGGCGCACCGGGTCGATCTGCGCGATATCCCCCTGGTCACCATCGACGGCGAGGACGCGCGCGATTTCGACGACGCGGTGTGGGCCGAGCCCGACACCGACCCGGCCAATCCCGGCGGCTGGCATTGCATCGTCGCCATCGCCGACGTGTCGTGGTACGTGCGGCCCGGCGACGCCCTGGACCGCGAGGCCTTCAAGCGCGGCAATTCGGTCTATTTCCCCGACCGCGTCGTGCCGATGCTGCCCGAGGAACTGTCCAACGGCTGGTGCTCGCTGAAACCCGACGAAAATCGCGGCTGCCTGGCGGTGCATTTCTGGCTGGACAAGGATGGTCACAAGAAGCGCCACCGCTTCGTGCGCGCCATGATGCGGTCCGCCGCCCGGCTGACCTATGCCCAGGTCCAGGCCGCCCGCGACGGCACCACCGACGAGTTGACCGGCCCGTTGCTGGCCCCGGTGATCACACCGCTTTACCAAGCCTGGGCCGCCCTGCTGGCGGCGCGCTTGCGCCGCGGCGTGCTGGAACTCGACATCCCCGAGCGCAAGGTGGAAATCGATGCCGCCGGCAAGGTGCGGTCGATTTCGCCCCGCCCGCGCTTCGACAGCCACCGGCTGATCGAGGATTTCATGATCCAGGCCAATGTCTGCGCGGCGGAAGAGTTGGAGCGGGTCAACAAGCCGTGCATGTACCGCATCCATGACCAGCCCAGCATCGAGAAGCTGGACGGCCTGCGCGAGTTCCTGAAGTCGATGGATCTCAGCCTGCCCAAGGGCCAGGGTGTCAAGCCCGGCCAGTTCAACCTGATCCTGGAAAAGGTCAAGGGCAGCGTCCACGAGGTCCTGGTCAACGAGGTGGTGCTGCGCAGCCAGGCCCAGGCGGTCTATTCCCCCGAGAATATCGGCCATTTCGGCCTGGGTCTGGCCCGCTACGCCCACTTTACCTCGCCGATCCGCCGCTATGCCGACCTGTTGGTCCACCGCGCCCTGGTGTCGGGGCTGAAGCTGGGCGACGGCGGCCTGCCGCCCGATTGCCTGCCGGAATTCCCCGGTTGGGGCGAGCATATTTCCGGCACCGAGCGCCGCGCCGCCGCCGCCGAGCGCGAGGCGGTCGACCGCTACGTCACCGGTTTCCTGTCCGACCGGGTCGGCGCCACCTTCGCCGCCAAGGTCTCGGGCGTCACCCGCTTCGGCCTGTTCGTCACCCTGGCCGAGACCGGTGCCGACGGCATCATCCCCATCGCCCAGTTGCCCGACGATTACTGGCAGCACGACGAAGCCCGCCATTGCCTGGTCGGCAGCCGCACCCGGCGGATCTGGCAATTGGGTCAGGCGCTGAACGTGGTGCTGACCGAGGCCAACACCCTGACCGGCAGCATGGTCTTCAAGATCGAGGGCGAAACGCCCCGGGGATCCAGGCCTGCGAAAAGTCTGTACCGGAGCCGACGTCCCCGGTCATAATCCGCCCATCATTCCCCTGGAAACACACCCGTGCCCCACACCTCGCCCGCCCGCTGGTTTTCCGCCGCCCTGTTGGTGCTGGCAGGCGCCTGCGCGCCGGTCGGCCACCAGAAGGGGGGCAAGAGCGCGGTGGATTTCGGGGGCGCGGAACGGACCTTCGCCTTCGCCTACACCGCCATCGTCGAGCGTCATCTGGACACGGTCAGCCCCGGTGCCATCGCCTTCGAAGGCATGCGCGGCCTGGGCAGCATCGACCCGGAAATCGGCATCACCCGCGACGGCGCCAAGGTGATGCTGACCGCGGCGGACCATGTGGTGGCCGAATATCCGGCGCCGGCCGAGACCGACACCAAGGGCTGGGCTCGGCTGACCGTCACCGCCACCTTGGACGCCCGCAACCTGTCCGACACCCTGCGGGCCGTCGATACCGAGCGGGTCTATGAAGCGGTGTTCGATTCGACCTTGTCGAAGCTGGACGTCTTCTCCCGCTATGCCGGCGCCAAGGAAGCCCGCGAGCACAGGAACAGCCGCAGCGGCTTCGGCGGCATCGGCATCCGCTTCGACCTGGTCGATGGCGAGGCCGTGGTGTCCGAGGTGGTCGATGAAACCCCGGCCCAGGCCGCCGGCCTGATGCTGGCCGACGTCATCACCCATGTCGATAACGAGCGGATCGCCGGCCTGTCCAAGGACGAAATTTCCAGACGGCTGCGCGGCCCGGTGGCCAGCCGGGTCACCGTCACGGTGCGGCGCGGCTTCAAGCCCATCGAGACCTCGATGGCCCGCGCCCTGATCGTCGCGCCCACCGTCTTTGCCACCTTGAAGGACGGCGTGGCGGAATTCCGCATCACCAGCTTCAACCAGAAGACCGCCGCCAGCCTGACCGCGGAACTGACCAGGTTGCGCGCCGAAGCCGGCAATCAGTTGAAGGGCGTCCTGCTGGACCTGCGCGGCAATCCCGGCGGGTTGCTGGATCAGGCGGTCGCCGTCGCCGACCTGTTCATCGCCCAGGGGCCGCTGGTCTCGACCAAGGGCCGCCATCCCATGGCCAGCCAATCCTATGATGCCCGCCCTGGCGATATCGGCGAGGATCTGGCCGTGGTCGTTCTGGTCGATGGCAAGGCCGCCTCGGCCGCCGAGATCGTCGCCGCCGCGCTGCAAGATGCCGGCCGCGCGGTGTTGATCGGCACCAATTCCTACGGCAAGGGTTCGGTGCAGACGGTGATCAACCTGCCCAACGACGGCGAGATGACCCTGACCTGGTCGCGGTTCCACGCCCCCTCGGGTTATGCCCTGCACGGGCTGGGGGTGTTGCCGGCCTTGTGCACCAATCCGGCCGGCGGCCTGGCGCGGTCGGAAGAGGCGCTGACGGCCAACCTGGCCCAATGGCGCCAGGCACCGGTTGATGACGAGGCCACCCGCAAGCAATTGCGCGCCCTGTGCCCCGCCCAAACGCGAAGCGAGGCCGACGGCGACCGCATCGCCGCCCACCGCTTGCTCGAGGATCCCGGCGCCATCGGCCGTATCCTGGCCCTGTCCGGAGCCATCGACCCGACCTCGGTCGCGCACCGCCCGGGCCGCTGAGCCCGCCCGACAAGAACATTTAAGGACTACCACACGCACAACTATGCGCGGGCAATTGCGCGCGTTGAGTTTACTTGCCGTTATTGATCAAAATTCAACTGAGCCCCCTGTTTGTATACAATGCGGAACGGGAATGTTTTTATTTGCATGCAACTCCTGTGATTTTGCATACTCAGGTCGGCCCGCACCCGAGCGCGCCCCACGGCCCGACCTAGTTTCGATCCTCAGGGTTTTGCTTGATGCCCGTCACCGAAGCACTTACGGCGCTTGATGCCGCCCAGACCACCGACGACCTACGCGGAATTGCGGACAATGTCGTGCGCCGGTTCGGTTTCGGCGGTTTCACCTACCATCTCTATCGGCCGGGCGTCGGCAGCCTGGTCTATATCGGTGACTGGCAGCCGGAATGGCTTCAGCGCTACGAAGACAAGGGCTATATCGACATCGATCCGGTGGTCGAGCAATTGCTGCGCACCGTCACCCCCTTCCTGTGGACCGACACCGTCCTGACCCGCGAGGTCAACGCCCCGGAACGGGTGGTGCTGAACGAGGCCCGCGCGTTCAGCATGAAGGCCGGCGCCGAGATTCCGGTTCACGAACCAGGGCTTGGCTGCGCCACCTTCTCGCTGTTCTCGGCGTCCGAGGCGACCTTCACCGAGGCGTGGTCGCAACACCGCCACAACATGCATATCTTCGCGCTCTATTTTCACCAGCGCTACGTCAACCTGCTGGAGTTCGACGGCACCGAGCAGCCGCCGCCACTGTCCAAGCGCGAACGCGAGTGCCTGGCCTGGACCAGCCGCGGCAAGACCGCCTGGGAAATCGGCGAGATTCTTCATATCTCGGAACGAACGGTGAAGGTCTATCTCGACACCGCCACCCGTAAACTGGGTTCGTTCTCGAAGCACCATGCCGTGGTCAAGGCGATCCTGAACCGGATCATCCTACCTTAAATCGGCAGCAGCCTTCTTACTTATAAACCATAAGTAGCACGCCATCGGCAATTCCGACGAATACCGCGTCGGAGGCCGTTCCGCTGTGATGAGCGCATCGCATCACAGGGAGCGGGCGCCACATGATCGTCGATCTCATCACTTCGCAAAACGCGGCGAGCAATCAGGGTCTGCTGCGGGAAATGCACCGTCAGCGCCACCGGGTGTTCAAGGAACGGATGGGCTGGGACGTCACCAGCATCGACGGCGAGGAACGCGACGAGTTCGATCGCCCCGACGCAGCCTATCTGGTGGCGACCGGCCCCAACGGCAAGTTGGTCGGCTCGTGGCGTCTGCTGTCCACCGAAAAGGACTACATGGCGCCCACCGTGTTCCGCCACCTGTTCGACGGCGCCCCGGTGCCGCGCTCGCCCAGGGTGTGGGAATGCTCGCGCTTCGCCGTTGAATCCACCGGCTATCCGCTGACCGCCAACGGCGTCGACCGGGCTACCGGCTGCCTGCTGGTGGCGATCTTCGAATGCGCCTTCACCTACGGCATCGAGGAACTGGTGACGGTGGTCGATATCGCCGTCGCCCGGTTGGTCCACCGTGCCTTGGACATGCATCCCTTCTGGCACGGCCAGGTCCACCGGCTGGGCAACACCAGGGCGATGGTCGAGCGTTATCCGGTCAACGGCGAGGTCGTGCATCGGCTGCGCCAGATGTACGGCGCCCCCACCCCGATCATTCGTCAGTTCGGCCTGTGGCAACTGCCCGAGGCTGCGTGATGACCACCCGCCGCTCGCAAGCAGCCCTGCGGCAGGAAGCCAAGGACCTTTGCCTGGCGGTCGATTATGTCGCCCGCCACGCCCAGCAAAGCGGATTCACCCTGGCCGCCCGCCTGCTCGAGGTGGCCGGGGCCATGATCTCGGAAGACAAGCGCCTGATCGCGCGCCCCAAGGGAAGGAAGACCGATGAACGCTCAAGCACTGCGTAAGCCCAGGATCAGCCGCCTGGAAGAAGCCCAGGCCGACCTGCACGCCCGCACCCAACGCTCGCGCAAGATGGCGGCCGACCGCTCGGAAGTCATCAACGGGGCCATGGCCGCCTCGGGCATCGCGCCGCCGCCGATCTTCATCGCCGACAACCAGGGCGCCACTTTCACCGACCTGGACGGCAATTCCTATCTCGACACCTGCATGGGCTTCGGCGTCCATGTGCTGGGCCACCGCCCCAAGGTGGTCGCCGACGCCATCAAGGCCCAGGCCGACAAGGGCTGGCACTTCAGCCTGCGCGGCGCCGACAAACTGGCTTATGCCCACCGGATCCAGGCGGCGTCGCCCACCAACCAGCGGGTGGTGCTGGCCAATACCGGCACCGAGGCGACCCTTTACGCGATCCGCGCCGCCCGCGCCCTGACCGGCAAGTCCAAGATCGCCCTGTTCGACATTTCCTACCACGGCGCCCACGACACCGCCCTGGTGTGGGCGGCGCCCGGCTCGACGCCCGAGCAGGTGGTGCCGATGACCCTGGGTCACGGCATCCCGGCTGCGGTCACCGACGACGTCTTGCTTCTGCCCTATCGTCATCCGCTGGCCATCGCGCAGATCCGCGCCCAGGCCCACGAATTGGCCGCCATCCTGGTCGAGCCGGTCCAGGGATCAAACCCCCAGGGTGATGTCGGCCAGTTCCTGGCCGAACTGCGCGCCGTCTGCGACGAATTCGGCATCATCTTGATCTTCGACGAGGTGCTGACCGGCTTCCGCCTGGGCTATCAGGGCGCGCAAGGCAAGTTCGGAATCGCCGCCGACATCTCGACCTACGGCAAGGTCGCCGGCGGCGGCCTGCCGATCGGCGTGGTCGCCGGCAAGGCCGACCTGATGGCCGCCTTCGGCGACTTCACCGTGGCCAAGGGCATCTTCTTCGGCGGCACCTTCTCGGGCAATCCGATGAGCATCGCCGCCGGCCTGGCCGCGCTGAGCGAATTGCAGTCCCGACCCGACATCTACGCCCATGTCGATCGCCTGACCGCCAAGGTCACCCAGGGCTTCAACGCCCATGCCGAGGCCAACAACTATCCGGCCCGGATCGTCAGCTGCGGCTCGATGTGGCAGGTGTTCTTCCAAAGCGAGGCGCTGTCGTCCTTCGACTATGCCGGCAAGGAAGCCGAAGGCGCCTTCTACCTGCATTGCCTGTCCAAGGGGTTGTTCATCCACGCCACCCACCGCTGCTTCTTCTCGGCGGCCCACACCGAGGCCGATGCCGACTTCATGCTGGACGTGTTCGCGCAAAGCCTGGCGGCGACCCGCGAAGACGGCCTGATCTGATGGAGCCCCCCATGACCCAGGATATCCGCTTCGCCTATGGCAACCGCCTGCTGCTGGGATCGGCCCGTAAACGACTGGCCGAGGCGGCGCAATTGCTGCAGCAGACGCAATTGTCGGCCGAGGCCAAGGCGGTGATCGCTACCTTGATCGACTGCGCCGACGACGCCATGGCCGATTGCCTGGACCACGGCGACAGAGTGGTCCGCGAGATGATCCCGGTCCGCGCCCGGGGAAAGGGGGCCGCATGCATTCGCTGATGCAAGACGGCGACGGCTGGCGCATCTCCGGCCCCGACGGCTCGGTGCGGCTGTCGGCCGATCAGGCGGTGCTGATGGCCCAGCACATCTTGCGGATCGAACAAGACGAGCCCGCCGCCCGCGGCAAGGTGGGCGACGACGCCTCGGAGACCCTGACGCAACGGGTGATCCGGCTGATCCAGGCCGACCTGGGCAGCGGCGCCTTCGTACCCGGCCAGCGCCTGGATGAAAGCTCGCTGGCCAGGCGCTATGGCGTGTCGCGAACCCCGGTGCGCGAGGCCTTGACCCAATTGGCAGCGTCCGGGCAGATCATCCGCATGCCCAGGCGCGGCTGCCGGGTCGCGGGGGCGAAGCTCGCGGCCGCCGAATGACCGCCGGAAATCTTACACGCAGGGGCGGATATAGGGCCGGTTGATTTCCCACAACTCGTCCAGCAGCGCCTGGGCGGCGGTGGTGGAATTGACCACCGGATCGACCAGCAGCGCCTGCAGCGCCAGCTCCTTCGAGGCGTGCACCGCCGCCTCGACGGCCAGTTGCTGGACGCTGGCCTGCACCGACAACAGCTTGGCGATCGGATCGGGCAGCGGACCCAGCGACACCGGATGAACCCCGGCCGAATCGACGATGGCCGGCACCTCGACCGCCAGATCGGCCGGCAGGTTGGGGATGGCGCCGCGATTATGCAGCACCGCCGATTCCAGATAGCGGTGGGAATTGTGCAAGATGGCCTCGATCACCTGGTCGGATCGCTCGGCCGGGCCGTGGCGCCATTCGTCGGGCAGCGGCCCGCCGGCCAGCACGCCTTCGATGGTGGTCTTCAGTTCGGCCCGCTCGCGCTCGTCGGCGGCGAAGTCGTAGCCGTGCTCGCCGCCCTCCCAGCCATAGGGGACGTATTCGCCCAGATGGTCATCGCTGCAGGTCGGCCAATAGCCGAAACTGTTCATCAGACGACGTGACAGCGGCTGGAAGGCGGGATCGAAGGTCTTTTCGATCTCGCGGAAGCGCGGATACAGATCCTCGCCGGTGTGGCGGTCGCGCATGCCCAGCACCCACTGGAAATGATTAAGGCCGGCACCCCACAATTCGAGGTCGAACCACGAGCGGTCCATCATGTGGCAAATGTCGCCCCGGGCCATGAAGATGCCGTGGCACAGGCCCAGGCACTTGATCTTGGAATATTTGGCCAGCGCCAGGACGATGCGGCTTTCCGGGTTGGCGTAATTGATCAGCAGCGCGTCGGGGCACAGCTCCTCCATGTCGCGCACGATGTCGAAGATCAAGGGCAGCGTGCGCATGGTGAAGAACAAGCCGCCGGGACCGCCATTCTCGCCCAGGGTCTGGCGGATGCCGTGCTTGCGGGGAATCTCGAAATCCATCTTCCACAGGCGATTGCGGTCGATCGCCACGGAATTGATGACGAAGCCTGCCCCGGCCAGGGCGGCACGGCGGTCGGTGGTGCTTTCGATGGTCAGGCCGGCGCCGCCCTCGCGGTTCATGATGCGGGCCAACGCGGTCATGCGCTCCAGCGCTTCCGGGTTGGTATCGACCAGGACCATGGTGCAGCCGGCCAGCGACTTGGTATTGAAGATGTCGCGGAAGGTCGAAAGCCCGAAGGACATCGAGCCGGCGCCGATGAACACGATACGCGCGTTGTTGGTCATGGCACGCCTCCCTCCGCCGTCAATTCGTCCCTCGCCGGGCGCAAACCTCCGGTTTGCTTGGCCGCGGCCGCAATGGCCGCTGAGCGGGCGCGATTGAATCCGATCGCCCCCCGCTCTCATACCAAGATAAGCGCGAAACGCCCCCCACGCTAGGCCTTGCCGGTCTCTGCCCTCTGGACATGGGCCGGAAGGGTGAAGATGAACGAGGTGCCCTGATTGGCCCCGGCAGAATCCACCCAGATGCGCCCGTCATGGCCTTCAACGATCTTCTTGCAGATGGCCAGGCCGATGCCCGAACCGCCGCTAAATTCATCGCGCCCATGCAGGCGCTGGAAGATGCGGAACACCCGGTCAAAATTCTCGCGCGCGATGCCGATGCCGTTATCGGTCACCGAAAACCGCCACGCCCCGGCCTCGCGGTCGGCGGTGACGGTGATGCGGGGCGGCGTGCCGGGGATGGCATATTTGACCGCATTGCCGATCAGGTTCTGGAACAACCTGACCATATCGTCCTCGGAGGCGAAAACCTCGGGCATATCGCCGACCTCGACCGCGCCGCCACGTTCCTCCAGCGCCACGCTTAATTGCAGGATCGCCCGCTGCAGCGCCTCGCCCGACGGGATCATCCGCTTGGGCGACGACATCCGGCCGATCCGCGACAATTGCAACAGATCCAGCACCAGACGGTCCATGCGGCTGGCGCCGTCCTTGGCGAAGCCCAGGAACTCGCGCAGTTCGGGGGCGCAGCCTTCGCCCAGGCGGCGCTCGATCAAGGCGATGTAGCTGCTGATCATGCGCAACGGCTCGCGCAGATCGTGGCTGGCGACATAGGCGAACTGTTCCAGCTCCTCGTTGGAACGCTGCAGCTTTTCCTGGACCTGGCGGGCGTCGGTGACGTCGAAGCAGGCCGACAGGAAGCCGGACGGCTTGCCATCAAGATCAAGCAGCGGCCGGGTGGTCTGATGGATCCACCGATACTCGCCGTCGGCCGCCATCAGGCGGTATTCACAATCGGCCGACAGCGTCACCACGCCACGATCGTCGGCATGCATGCCGGCAAGCCAGCCTTCGCCCTGTTCCGTCGCGTTATCGCGGCCGGTGAATTCCTTCCAGGTACGGTTGACTGAATCGCACAATCCGTCCAAGTCGGTGCGGCGGATCAGGGCCGGAAAGGTTTCCAGCACCCGCATGTAATAGTCGCGGGCCTGGGCCAGGCTCTCATGCGCCTGATGGCGCGCCCGCTCGCGCGAGCGACTGACCCGCACCAGCGCGATGGTGATGAATATGATCACCCCCAACAGCACAAAGTCGCCAAGAATACGCGCCAAGGCCGGCTTCAAGATGTCGGCGATCGAGGCGGTGACGCCGATGGTCAGTCCCCACGGCTCGACCGTGCGGATCGCCACCATGCGACGGACACCGTCAACGCCGCCGGTTGCCTCCTGAAGCGAGGCCGGCTTGCCCGAGGCGATATGGGCGACCATGGCCGGCGCCTGCGCCAATGACAGGCCGACGGCGTCGCCGTCCAGGTCGGGCGCGCGCGCCAGGATGATGTGATGGCGGTTGGATAGCGAGATGGCGCCCGACGGTTCCGAGGGCAAGGCGGCATCCAGCATGCCGGCGAAGATGGCCGGCGAAATCGCCGACACCACCACCGCCTTCAGCTTGCCGTCGTCGTCGTCGATGCCACGGGCGGCGAAGACGATGGTTCGATTCAACAGACCCTTGACCGGCTCACCGATGAACAAACCGTCGTCTTTGGGATTTTCACGGAAATAGGCCAGGTACGAGCGGTCGCCGACATTCTTGCCGACCAGATTGGCGGCGGAGGAATGCAAGATGGTGCCGTCGGGGGCGACCACGGTGATGGTCAGCGCCTCGGCATGGATCTTGGCCCGGGCGGTCAGATAGCGATGGAACGCCGGCGCACCGGGCGGGCCGGCCATCGCCAGTTCCGTGCCGGCGTCGGCCAACATGCGGTCGATCCCCAGGAACACCTGGTGGGTCCGCGCCTCGACCACGCGCGCCAGCGCTTCCAGCCGCTCGCGCGTGTCGGCCCGGCGGCTAGCGTAGATGTGAAAGACGTCCCACACCACCATGGTCAAGGTCAGCAAGACGACCAACGGGGCCCAGAACCAGTCTCGTCCCGGCAAACCAGACTTCATGCACCCCTCGGATCATCCGGACGTATGTAACGATAGGCCCAAGACGGGATAAGAGGAAGACGCATTGTGGATCGGTGTCGCGGGAGCGCCCTTGCAACCAGCGGCTTGAAAGAATTTACCGCTGCGTCATCCGTCGCGGACGCCACCTTCTTCCCGGGGGCCGGACCGCTGTGGCGAAGCCTGCATGGCGCTACAAAGTCGCAGGCCAAGGCAATGGCATTTCAACCTGGCGTTAATATATTGAAACACCCCGTACAAACGAAAAGACCCTGGGCGAGCCCAGGGTCTTTCCTTGTTCCAAGCCGGAACCGGCTTAGTTCTTGGCCTTGTCGACCAGCTTGTTCTTGGCGATCCACGGCATCATGCCGCGCAGGCGCTCGCCGACCTGCTCGATCGGGTGCTCGGACTGGATGCGACGGGTCGCCTTGAAGGACGGCTGACCGGCCTTGCATTCCAGCATCCAATCGCGGACGAAGCGGCCGGACTGGATGTCTTCCAGCACGCGCTTCATTTCCTTCTTGGTCTCTTCGGTGATGATGCGCGGGCCGGTCACGTAATCGCCGTACTCGGCGGTGTTCGAGATCGAGTAGCGCATGTTGGCGATGCCGCCCTCATAGATCAGATCGACGATCAGCTTCACTTCATGCAGGCACTCGAAATAGGCCATTTCCGGGGCATAGCCCGCTTCGACCAGGGTCTCGAAGCCGTACTGGATCAGCTTGGTCAGGCCGCCGCACAGGACCACCTGCTCGCCGAACAGATCGGTTTCGCATTCCTCGCGGAAATTGGTCTCGATGATGCCCGAACGGCCGCCGCCGATGGACGAGGCATAGGACAGGGCGATTTCCAGGGCGTTGCCGGTGGCGTTCTGGGCCACGGCGACCAGGCACGGCACGCCGCCGCCCTTCAGGTATTCGCCGCGCACGGTGTGGCCGGGACCCTTGGGGGCGACCATGAACACGTCGAGGTCGGCACGCGGCACGATCAGGCCGAAATGGACGTTCAGGCCGTGGGCGAACACCAGGGCGGCGCCCTGCTTCATGTTGTCGGCCAGGTCGGTCTTGTAGATGTCGGCCTGCAGCTCGTCCGGGGTCAGCATCATGACCACGTCGGCCCACTTGGCGGCATCGGCCGGGCTCATGACCTTCAGGCCCTCGCCCTCGGCCTTCTTGACGGTGGCCGAGCCGGGACGCAGCGCCACGGCCACTTCCTTGACGCCCGAATCGCGCAGGTTCAGCGCGTGAGCGTGGCCCTGGCTGCCATAGCCGACAATGGCGACCTTCTTGCCCTTGATCAGATTGACGTCAGCGTCACGGTCATAATAAACGCGCATGGTCTTTCCTTTCCGTCGCGGCCCCGCATGGGCCGCCATTTGAACTCGTGGGGCCTTCCTTACCGTGCCCGGGCTCTATGTGCAATGGTGGTGTTAGGCACCTGCCAAGAGTCCCCGCAGTTTGTCGCGCGCGGCGATGATGGTCGCCACCCACCCGACGACCTCTTCCACCGGCGGATCGGGCGGCACCGACAAAATATCGCCGGATGGATAGCGGTAGGCGACGGCGTAAACCGTCAGATCCTCCAACTCCGAAAGCACCCGTGCAGCGGGTGGTCGGGCCGCAATCGATCAACCAACGCCCCGATATCATGACCGCGCGGCGGATTGATCGCGTCGGCCACCAAGGCCGCCTTGACCAGCTTCTCGGCCGCCTGCTGGCAGTGATAGATCGCCACCTGCACCGTCGGCTCGGGGCCGTTCAGGCAATTGCGCACGGCCCGAAGGTCGGATTCGACGATGGCCAGCCATTCGCGAACCGCCTCATTGCCCATAAATACGCCGCCCTTCTGTCCAGGCCGCGAAGGGCAGCGTGCCCACTTCGCCCTTGCGCCGGTCGAACACCGACCGGCGGCACGGAAAGACATCGGCGGCGACATGGGCGGGCCGCACGGTCCGATAGGCGGCGATGAGACTTAGCCGCTCGGCCGGAGTTTCGTCGGGGACCACCACCAGAAGATCGTAGTCGCTGTCAGCGTGGCCATCGCACCGGGCGCGGCTGCCGAACAGGTAGACCGCCTCGGGCCGGTAGAACGACACCAGCCGATCCAGAACGTCCTGAAGAGCCAAGTCTGCGGAACTTCCGGCGGCCATTGTCGGCTCCACCCGTTGCAATTTTCCTTGCCCATCGAATCCTTACAGCGCGGCCGCGCCGCGTGCAATAGCCGCGACTCCGGTGCGCGACACATCGACCAGGCCCAGGGGCTCCATCAGCTTGATGAAGGCATCGACCTTCTCGGTGGCGCCGACCACCTCGAACACGAAGCTTTCATTGGTCGAATCGATGGCGCGCGCCCGAAAAATATCAGCGATGCGCAAGCTTTCCACCCGCTTCTCGCCGGTGCTGGATACCTTGACCAGGGCCAGCTCGCGGCCGACATGCGGGCCTTCGATGGTCAGGTCCGACACCTTGTGCACCGGCACCAGGCGACGCAGCTGGTTCTTGATCTGCTCGATGATCTGGCGGGTGCCGCTGGTGACGATGGTGATGCGCGACAGATTGTCGGCCGCGTTGACCTCGGCCACCGTCAGGCTTTCGATATTGTAGCCGCGACCAGAGAACAGGCCGATGACCCGGGCCAGCACGCCCGATTCGTTGTCGACCAGGACGGCGATGGTGTGGCGCTGGATTTCTTCGTGCTTGATCATTGTTCCTTACCCCCTGCTCACACCAAGACCATGCCGTCTTCTTCCGAACCCGGATGCTCGACCGAGCGATCCTCCGGACCCAGCACCATCTCGTTGTGGGCCATGCCGGGCATGATCATCGGGAAGCAGTTTTCCGAGGCGTCGGTGCGCAATTCGGCCACCACCGGACGATCGACCGAGATCATCTCGTTGATCAGGTCATCGACCTGGCTGGGCTTCTCGGCGCGCAGGCCCACCGCGCCGAAGGCTTCCGCCAGCTTGACGAAGTCCGGATGGGTGTGCATGTGGCTTTCCGAATAGCGGCCGCCATGGATCAGTTCCTGCCACTGGCGGACCATGCCCATATACTGGTTGTTCAAGATGAACACCTTCACCGGCAGCTTGTGCTGGGCCAGGGTGGCCAGTTCCTGGATGTTCATCTGGATCGAGGATTCGCCGGCGATGTCGATGACCAGGGCGCCGGGATGGGCGACCTGCACGCCCATGGCGGCCGGCAGGCCGTAGCCCATGGTGCCCAGACCGCCCGAGGTCAGCCAATGGTTCGGCTTCTCGAACCGGAAGTGCTGGGCCGCCCACATCTGGTGCTGCCCCACTTCGGTGGTGATGAAGGGGTTCTTGTGCTTGGTCAGCTCGTACAGGCGCTGGATGGCGTATTGCGGCTTGATGATCGCGTTCGAGGCCGGGTAACGCAGGCAATCCTTGCCCCGCCATTGCTCGATCTGCGCCCACCACGCCCGCAGGGCCTTGTCGTCGATGCGGACCTGCTTGGCCTTCCACACCTTGATCATGTCTTCCAGGATGTGGGCGGCGTCGCCGACCACCGCCAGATCGACCACCACGTTCTTGTTGATCGAGCTGGGGTCGATGTCGATGTGGATCTTCTTCGAGTTCGGCGAGAAGGCGTTCAGGCGGCCGGTGACGCGGTCGTCGAAGCGGGCGCCGACATTGATCATGACGTCGCAATCATGCATCGCCAGATTGGCTTCGTAGGTGCCGTGCATGCCCAGCATGCCCAGGCTCAAGGGGTCCGAGCTGGGGAAGGCGCCCAAGCCCATCAGGGTCTGGGTGCAAGGAAAGCCGGCCAGACGGACGAACTGGGTCAGCAACTGGCAGGCGGCCGGGCCGGAATTGACCACGCCGCCGCCGACATAGACGATCGGCCGCTTGGCGGCGGCGATCATCTCGACCGCCTTCTCGATGGCCTTGAGGTCACCCTTGACCTGCGGCTTGTACTTGCTCTTGAAGCGGGTCGGGCCGTGATATTCGCCGTGGGCCTGCACCACGTCCTTGGGCAGATCGACCAGCACCGGGCCGGGCCGGCCGGAACGGGCGACGTGGAAGGCCTCGTGGACGATGCGCGCCAGGTCGGCGACGTCCTTGACCAGATAATTGTGCTTGGTGCACGGCCGGGTGATGCCGGTGATATCGGCTTCCTGGAAGGCGTCGTTGCCAATCAGATGGGTCGGCACCTGGCCGGTCAGGCACACCAGCGGCACCGAATCGCACAAGGCGTCGGCCAGGCCGGTGACGGTGTTGGTAGCGCCTGGACCCGAGGTCACCAGCACGCAGCCGACCTTGCCGGTCGAGCGGGCATAGCCCTCGGCGGCATGCACGGCGGCCTGTTCGTGGCGCACCAGGATGTGCTTCAGGCGGTTCTGCTTGAACAGCTCGTCATAGATGGGAAGGATCGCCCCGCCCGGATAACCGAAAATCACCTCTACGCCTTGGTCGACCAAAGCCTTCAAGAGGATTTCCGCTCCGTTCATTGCGCCTTGCTGTGACATCGTCCGAACCTTTCCTTATTCCTGGCCGTCCACCGGATGTGAATGCGCACGCCAACGGCGCGCCGGGTGGGCCGCGAGCCGGTCAAACTAATCGCTCACGCCGCGCCGGTCAATAGGAAGTGGCGAATTTTCGGAAAGATTTCAGCGAAAATGCTTTCCGAAAATTGCGCGGAAATCACTTCCGGCGCATCAAGTTGGTGACGGAACCAGGTCAGCTGGCGTTTGGCGTAGTTGCGGGTGGCCTGGGTCGCGGCGGCGATGGCCGTTTCCAGGTCGCATTCCCCCCGAATATGGGCGGCCAGTTCCGGCACGCCCAGGGCCTTGCAGGCGGGCAGTTGCGGGTCGAGGTCCAGTGCCCGCAGGGCGGCGACTTCGTCCAGCGCGCCTTGCGCGACCATCTGGCGGAAGCGGCCGGCGCAGGCGGCGTACAGCGCGTCGCGCGGCGGCGCCAGCGACAGGGTCAGCCAGCGGGCGGGCTGCGCCCCTTCGCGCGGGTCGGCCTGCCACTCGGCCAGCGAGCGGCCGGTAGCCTCGATGACCTCGAAGGCGCGGGCCAGACGCTGGGAATTGCCGACATCCAGCCGGGCCGCCATCACCGGATCGCGGTCGGCCAGCATGGCGTGGAAGCGCTGGTTGCCCAACTCGGCCAGCAGCGCGCGGGCGGTGGCGCGCACCGGTTCGGGGATTTCCGGAATCGGCGAGATGCCTTGTGTCAGGGTGCGGATGTAAAGACCGGTGCCGCCGACCACCACCGGCAGCTTACCCTCGGCCCAGGCCCGATCCATCTCGGCCGCCGCCATGTCGCGCCACAGGGCGGCGGAACAGGCGATGGACGGCGCCAGCACACCGTACAGGCGATGGGGGGCCAGGGACTCATCGGCCGCCGACGGCCGCGCGGTGACCACCCGCAGCACGTCGTAGACCTGCATCGAATCGGCGTTGATCACCACGCCGTCGAACTTTCGCGCGATGGCCAGCGCCAGGGCCGACTTGCCCGAGGCGGTGGGGCCGGCGACGACGATCGCCGGGTTCATGCCGTTACCATCGGTTACCAACTTTCCTCATGCCGGGAAACATGACCGCGTTATAGTCGATGTCATGGACAAGGTCCCGCATATCCTGGTGGTCGATGACGACCGCGACATCCGCGAGCTGCTGGCGCGCTTCCTGGTCAAGCACGGCCTGAAGGTCACATTGGCCAAGGACGGCGCCGAGATGCGCCGCCGCCTGGACGGCCAGGCGGTCGATCTGGTGGTACTGGACGTGATGATGCCCGGCGAGGACGGCCTAAGCCTGACCCGATCCTTGCGCGGCCTTGGCTCGACGCTGCCGATCATCATGCTGACCGCCATGGGCGAGGAGACCGACCGCATCGTCGGCCTGGAAGTCGGCGCCGACGATTACCTGCCCAAGCCGTTCAACCCGCGCGAATTGCTGGCCCGCATCAAGGCGGTGCTGCGCCGCTATTCGGCGCCCTTTGCCGCCCCTGCCCCGCTGGGCAAGTCGGTCAGCTTCGCCGGCTGGGGATTGAATCTCGACACCCGCGACCTGACCAACCCGGAAGGGGTGATGGTGGCGCTGTCGGCCGGCGAATTCGACCTGCTGCGCGTGTTCGTCGAACATCCGCGCCGGGTGCTGTCGCGCGACCAGTTGCTGGACCTGGCCCGCGGGCGCCAGGCCATCGCCTTCGACCGTTCCATCGACATCCAGGTCAGCCGCCTGCGCCGCAAGCTTGATGACGACCCCAAGGAGCCGCAATTGATCAAGACCGTCCGGGGTGGCGGCTATCTGTTCACCCCGGAAGTGACCGCGTCATGACCCGCCTGATCCCGGACAGCGTGGTCGGCCGCACCGCCTTGGTGCTGGTGGCGGCGTTGGCCCTTAGCTTGGGCGTCGCCTTGTTCGTGTTCGCCGGCTCGCGCAGCGAGGCGCTGGCCGCGCTGGGCGGGCGCAACGCCGCCGAACGGGTCGCGGCCCTGGTCGCCCTGGTCGAGGAAACCCCGCCCGAGGCCCGCCGCCACGTCCTGCGCCGCATGGACAGCACCGGCTTTCGCGCCGGCTGGGGCGCCAATCCGCTGGTCGGCGACACCGAGGAACCGTTCGGCCTGGCCAAGGCGGTGACGCGCGACCTGGCCCCGGCGCTGGACGGCCGCCAGATTCGGGTGGCGATGGGTCCGCCACCGCCCGGTCCGACCCAACATCCGCAAGGCATGGGAATGGGCGGCGGACCTGGCGGCGGGTTCGGCCTGGGCCACGGCCTGCACGGCCCGGCGCTGCGCATTTCGGTCCGGCTGCACGACGGATCATGGCTGAACGTCTTCGCGCCCTTGGATTTGGGCGAGCCGCTGTGGGGTTTGCGCTTCCTGGGGCCGGTGGTCGCAGCCCTTCTGGCGGTGACCCTGGCCGCCTTGTGGGCGGTGCGCCGCGCCACCCGGCCGTTCGCCACCTTCGCGGCCGCCGCCGAGCGGCTGGGACTAGAGATCACCGCGCCGCCGGTCCCGGAAACCGGCCCGCGCGAGGTGCGCAAGGCGGCGCACGCCTTCAACGTCATGCAAGGCCGCATCCGCCGCTTCGTCGATGACCGCACCCAGATGCTAGCGGCGATCAGCCACGATCTGCGCACGCCGATCACCCGCCTGAAACTAAGGGCCGAGTTCATCGACGACGAGGACGAACGCTCGCGCCTGCTGGCCGACCTGGACGAGATGGAGCGGATGATCGCCGCCACTTTGTCCTTCGCCAAGGACGACGCCCTGCGCGAGGACCGCCGCCCCGTCGATGTCGCCGCCCTGGTCCAGGGTCTGGCCGAGGATCTGGGTGGCAGCTACGACGGCCCAGACCGCCTGGTGATCGAGGCCCGCCCCACCGCCCTGAAGCGGGCGGTCGCCAATCTGATCGAGAACGCCGTCAAGTATGGCGGCACCGCCCGCTGCCGGCTGGAAGCCCAAATCGGCCAGACCGTGCTGACCGTCGCCGATGACGGCCCCGGCATCCCGGAAGCCGAATTTGAACGGGTCTTCGCCCCCTTCGTCCGGCTGGAGGCCAGCCGCAACCGCGATACCGGCGGCACCGGCCTGGGCCTGGCGGTGGCCCGCGCCGCCATTCGCGCCCATGGCGGCGACGTCATCTTGTCGAACCGCCCGGAAGGCGGCCTGACCGTGACGGCACAGATTCCAAACGCTCCAATAATTCCTGCGGCAAATGCCTGATGCAAAGCCCCTGTGGTTGAATTATCGTCTGAACTGTCGCCTCGGGCTTCCGCCCGGGCCGGCGCGGTCCGTGTCAAGGAGTACCCCCCCATGCGTCGCCTGATGATCGTAGCCTCGGCCGGCCTGCTGCTCAGCGCCTGCCAGACCGTCCAGAACAGTGCCGGTGCGCCCACCACCTACCAGGACCCGGCGACGCTGGGCGCGGTCAAGGGCGTCGGCATCGAAAGCCAGGACATCGTCAGCATGACCGACCAGATGATGCGCGACATGCTGACCGAGCCGCGCCTGGCCAACGCCGCCACCGCCCCGAACGTCATCATCGACGCCGAGTATTTCGTCAACGAAAGCTCGTCGCGCATCAACCGCAACTCGATCACCGACCGTCTGCGCGTCAGCCTGCAGCGCGCCAGCCAGGGCCGGCTCAACTTCGTCGGCCGTCATTACGCCAACATGGTGCAATCCGAACGCAACCTGAAGCGCCAGGGCGTCGTCGACAAGGGCACCACCGGCACGGCCGCCGCGCAAAGGGGGGGTGACTACCGCCTGGGCGGCCGCATCACCTCGCTGGATGCCCGCGACCCCAGGACCGGCATGATGAGCCGCTACACCCAGATCATCTTCGAGATGGCCGACCTGGAAAGCGGCGACATCGTGTGGAGCGGCATCTACGAATTCTCCAAGGCCGGCGCCGACGACGTCATCTACCGCTAGGCCGGAGGCTCACATTTGGGGGGGAGGTCAAGGCATCATGTCGTCCACGAGAATCGCTCAAAGATTGCTGCTCTCGGCAGCATCGGTTGCCATGTTGTCGGCCTGCCAGACCGGGCGCGAGCAAGAGACGGCGGTCAAGCCCGAGCTCGCCCATTCCTATCTCGCCGACAAGCCGGCCGAGTTGAAGAAACATTTCTTCGTCACCCTGACCCAGGGGCAGCGCAATCAGGTGCTGAACGACATGCGCCTGGGCCTGGCCGCCGTCGAGATGGGCAACGACAAGCTGGCCGAGCAATTGCTTGACGAAGCCCTGGGCAATATCGAGACCATCTACGTCAACAACGAAAACGCCGCCAAGGCCCGCGAGCTGTTCACCAAGGAACTGGTCAAGGACTTCAAGGGCGAGCCCTATGAACGGGCCATGGCCTATTATTATCGCGGCTTGCTGTATCTGAAGGCCGGCGATTACGACAATGCCCGCGCCAGCTTCAAGGGCGGCTTCATCCAGGATTCCTTCGCCGACGAAGAACAGAATCAGGCCGATTTCGGCCTGATGCCGTTCCTGCAGGGCTGGGCGTCGCGCTGTCGCGGCAACAACGTGACCGCCGACGAGGATTTCAAGGATTTCAAGGGGATCAAGCCCGACTTCCCGCCGCCCGACGCCAAGGATAATACCCTGGTGCTGATCGAGACCGGCTCGGCGCCGGTCAAGTACAGTGCCACCGACCCCAATAGCGCCAAGCCCCGCTATCTGAAATACCGCCGCGCCAGCGCCACCGAGACCGCCCGCATCCGCTTCACCGACCTGGTCGATGCCCCCCAGCCGGTCAAGAAGGGGGCTAAGGCGGCCCCGCCGCCGCCCAAGGCGGTCGACCGCACCGTCGAGACCCGCCTGCTCGAGGATGTCTTCTACCAGGCCTCGACCCGCGGCGGCCGAGAGTTCGATTCGGTGCTGGCCGGCAAGGCCCAATTCAAGCAGGGCGCCAACGTCGTCGGCGACGTCGCCATGACCGGCGCCATGGTCGCCGCCGCCGTCGCGATGAACAGCAGCAATGCCGGCACCCAGCGCGATTCGGCCGCAGCGGCCGGCATCATGCTGTTGATGGCCCTGGCCGCCAAGGCCGCCGCCGAAGCGGCCGAGCCCGACGCCGACGTCCGTTATTGGGACAATCTGCCCGACCGGGTCCATGCGGTGACGCTGCCCTTGCCGACCTCGGTCAACAGCCTGTCGGTCGATTTCATGGCCGCCGACGGCACCGTCCTGCGCACGCGCGAGGCCAGCGTGACCCGGGCCGGGCCGTGCGCGATTTCGTGGGTCAGGGGCGAGTCCGCCATCCCGGCCAACCCGCGCGCGCCGGCCAGCACCAACAGCGCCGGGATGTTCGCGCCGGTAGTGATCCCGCCACTGCCCGCCCCCACCCCGGCGCCCGAGGCGAAGCCCGCCGCCGAGGCCGCGGGCGACCAACCCAAGAGCTGACGACAACCAGAAGGAAGCCGAACCCGATGAAAAAGTTCGTCATGGCCGCCGCCGGACTGGCCGGCATCTCCGCCCTGGCCGGCTGCGCCCAGGTGCAAGAGCCCGCGCCGATTTGCAGCATGGCCGGCATTTCGGCCCAGCGTCAGTTGGTGGCCCTGCCGGCCGCCACCCCGTTCGACCCGTCGCCGCTGCTGGAAATGCCGCTCAATTCGGTGTCGATCACCGATTTCAACGTCATCAACAAGCTGTTCGTCCGCACCGTCAGCGCCCAGCGCACCCCCACCGGGACGGTCAAGGTGATCAGCCAGATCATCAATTGCACCGACTACCCCCTGAACATCGAGGGCCGCACCCAGTTCTACGACCAGGCCCAGGCCCCAAGCGAGCCGGTCAGTGCCTGGAAGCGCCTTAATTTGGCCGCACGGACCTCGAATACTTACTCCGAATCGTCGATCGGGACGAAGAACGTGCAGTACTACATGGTGGAAGTCCGGGAGACCCGCTGATGCCCAAAACCCGCCTTGCCGCGCTTGCCCTTGCCGGCTGCGCCTTGCTGCCCGCCGCCGCCTGGTCGCAGTCGGTCGGCGGCGCCGTCCCGGATTATCAGCCGCCGCCGCCGGCCCAGGCGCCGGCCCGAAACAGCGAGGTCATGCAAAAGGCGGCCAAGGCTGGCGACGGGGCAGCCGCCTTCGGCTCCCAGGCCGATCTGGTCGGCCGCTTCGCTTCGGCCTATGCCGCCAACGGCAAGCCCAAGCTGGCGCTTTACTGGAACCGCCAGCTGTCGGAAACGCTGAACGAGTGGTATTCCGACACCCGCATCGTCAGCCGCACCGAATCGAACTCGACCATGTCGGGCGAGATCAATCTGGACAAGCAAGGCAGCACCCAGAACACCATCGAGATTCAGCGCCGCATCCAGGACCGCCGCCGCGGCCAGGTGTCGGAAAGCTTCGAGTGGGAGTTCCAGGACGGCTTCCTGGCCCCCTTCCTGGAAGCCGGCGCCACCATCTTGGACCGCGCCGCCATCGTGCGCTTCACCGGCGCCGACATGCAGACCACCAACGAGAATCTGGTCGAGGTCCGAGCCTTGCAGGGCAAGGCCGATTTCCTGCTGGAAATCCTGGTCGCCCCCAATTGGCAGTCCAGCACCGGCTATGAATTGCGCACCCGCATCCTCGAGGTCAAGACCGGCCGCATCGTCGCCATGGTCAATTCCAAGAACCTCAAGGAATGGAACCCGGAAAAGCAGGTGGTCGCCACCGATCGCGGCTTCGTCGAGGCCGACGAGGACGATGAAAGCTTCGGCCCCCAGGGCGAGGACAAGTACCGCGCCACCGCCACCGGCTTCGAAAAGAAAAGGAAGCCGCCGAAGCTTGCCAAGATTTCGCAGAACCTGGCCTACAACACCATGAACGGGCTGATGCGCCAGTGGAAATGACCGCCATGAACAAGCTTGCAGCCGTCACCCTGTGTGCCCTTTCCCTGGCCGCCTGCGCCGATCAGCGCCTGACGCCGCCCCCCGGGGTGGCGCCGGACTGGCCCAGCCAAAGCCCGCCGCGTCCGTCTTACGCGCCGCTGCCGGGGACCACCAATTACCAGGCCGCGACCCCGGTCCAGACCATGCCGGCGGTGCCGCCCGGCCAGAACGTCCCCTACGCGGTGCCGGCCGGTGCCGCCCCTATCGCACCTGCGCCGACCACTGTGACCTGGAAGCCCCCGGCCGCGCCCGCCGCCGTGTCCCCCGCCGCCGCCCCGGCCGCCAATCCCGACGAGCCGCCGCCGGTCACGGCCGCCCCGCGCGAAACCGTCGCCGCCGCCGCAATCACCGCCGACATGGCCTGCCAATCGGTCGCCCCCTTCGTGCTCGAGGGCAAGACGGTCAAGCGCATGTGCAAGCGCGCCGACGGGCAATGGGTCGCGGTGGTGGAATGATCCCACGGCATAGCTCGCACGACCTCTGATCTCTCGACCTACCCCTGTGGTTGCTGGTAATGTCCGCCTCCGTTCTTCGCAAAGCACAAGGGCAGGACACATGAACGAGGTCAAGGTCGCCATCCTGGGAGCTTCCGGCTATACCGGCGCCGAGCTGGTGCGCCTGCTGGCCCGCCATTCGGGCTTTCGCATCCAGGCGATGACCGGCGACCGCAAGGCCGGCCAACCGATGGCCTCGGTCTTCCCGCATCTGGCCGGACTTGAGCTGCCCGATCTGGTCGCCATCGGCGACGTCGATTTCGGCGCCGTCGATGCGGTGTTCTGCTGCCTGCCGCACGGCACCACGCAGGAAGTCATCGCCGGCCTGCCGCCCCATGTCCGCACCGTCGATCTGTCGGCCGACTTCCGGCTGACCAGCCTGGATTCCTATGCCACCTGGTACGGCCACCCGCACAAGGCGCCGGAACTGCAGACCGAAGCCGTCTATGGCCTGACCGAGCTGAAGCGCGCCGCCATCAAGGGGGCGCGGCTGGTGGCCAATCCGGGCTGCTATCCGACTTCGGTGCAATTGCCGCTGGTGCCGCTGATCAAGGCCGGCCTGATCGAGACCGCCGACATCGTCATCGACGCCAAGTCGGGCACCTCGGGGGCCGGCCGCTCGGCCAAGGAAGCCAACCTTTATTGCGAGGTGACCGAGGGCATCCACGCCTATGGCGTCGCCAGCCATCGCCACGCCCCCGAGATCGAGCAGGAACTGGCCGAGGCCGCCGGCCACCCGGTGCTGGTCAGCTTCACGCCGCACCTGATGCCGATGAGCCGGGGCATGCTCGCGACCATCAATGTGCGCCTCGCCAAGGGCGCCAAGGCCGCCGACCTTCGGGCCGAGTGGACCAAGGTCTATGGCGCCGAGTTCTTCGTCCGCGTCATGGGCGAAGGCGGCGTGCCGCAGACCCGTCATGTGCGGGGCTCGAACTTCTGCGTCATGGGCGTCTTCGACGACCGCCTGCCGGGCCGGGCCATCGTGTTGTCGGTGATCGACAATCTGGTCAAGGGCGCCTCGGGCCAGGCGCTGCAGAACATGAACCTGATGTTCGGCCTGCCCGAGACCCAAGGTCTCGACCAGCAGCCGCTGTTCCCTTAATGGTCCGATCCGCGTGGCGTTTGAACGGCCCCGGAGCGGGGCGCCAAAGGCAAAGGAGTCGTCGATGTCCGGTCTGATCCTGCCCCACAAGGGCATCACCCCCACCATCGATGCCAGCTGCTTCATCGCCCCCAATGCCACGGTGATCGGCGACGTGGTGATCGGCGAAGGGACCAGCGTGTGGTTCGGCTGCGTCATCCGCGGCGACGTCCACGAGATCCGCATCGGGGCCAGGACCAACATCCAGGACGGCACCATCGTCCATGTCACCGGCGGCAAGCTTGGCACCTATATCGGGTCCGACATCACCATCGGGCACGGCGCCATCTTGCATGCCTGCCGCCTGGAAGATGCCTGCTTCATCGGCATGGGCGCGGTGCTGCTGGACGGCGTGGTGGTCGAATCGGGCGCGATGGTCGCCGCCGGGGCCATGGTCCCGCCGGGCAAACGGGTCAAGGCCGGCGAATTGTGGGCCGGCAACCCGGCCAAGCCGATGCGCGACCTGAAGCAAGAGGAAATCGACTTCTTCCCCCACTCGGCCGCCAACTACGTGAACCTTGCGGGCAAGTACCTGGCCGAGATCGGATAAGCCGGCCATGGCGTCAAGCCGCCCGCGCGATGGATTGCTGAGCCGGATCGCCGGGCGCCTGTTGGGCCGGCGCGACCAGCCCCAGGCACTTCCGACCCAACCACGGCAAGGCGGTTCCGACGGCCAGGACAATTACGTCCCCGACGATTTCCGCATGGCCATCGATCAGATGGTGGGCGAGGACCAGGGCCGCTTCGGCATCCGCCCCCACGTGGTGTCGCTGGTCGAATACCGCGAGGCGGTGGGCGAGCGGTGGAAGAAGATCGCCGACAAGGTGATGCTGATCGCCGAAGGGGTGATCAACCTGCATCTGGGCGCCGGTAACATCTTTTCCCGCCAAGGCACCGACTTCTTCATCCTGGTCTTTCGCAACCTGCCCGCCGAGGAAGCGCGCCGTCGCGCCCTGATCATCGCGCAGGAGCTGGGCACCCGCCTGGTCGGCGACCAGTTCCAGGGCATCGACATCCCGTTGGCGCTGGCCGCCGAACTGCCTATGGCCGACGCCTTCCTCGCCGATGGCAGCCTGAACATGAAGGCGGTCGCCGCCGCGGTGTCGGAAGTGCGCTCGATCGTCGCCAGTTCGGCCCAGGCGGTGCGCAAGCCCGCCACCCCGCCGCCGGCCCAGGCGCGGCCGCCGATCGCCACCATCCCCGCCGATCTGGTCGGCGTTCCGCCCGACGACCCGCGCTGGCGGGAATTCAGCATCAAGCACCGCAAGGCGGCCGACCCGCAATGGCAGGTGCTGGATTCCCTGCCCAAGGCGCCGCCGGTGCCGCCGCCGCCGCCCGGCCATTCCGGCTATACCGCCCTGCCGATCACCGGCACCTCGAAGATGAATCTGGTGTGGCGCCCGACCTGGGTCGCCGACGGCGAGACCATCGGCGCCTACAAGGCCCAGGTCCTGCGCACCGATGCCGAGGGCCAGACCCCGATGGAAGGGGCGCACGCCTACAGCATCGACGATTTCACCATCCAGTCGCTGGACCGCTTCCTGATCGCCGGCGCGATGCGCGACGCGGCTGCCTCGGAACGGGCCGGCAACGGCTCGAGTGTGGTGCTGCCGATCCACTGGCGCAGCCTGGCCGGCGACAACCGCATGGAATTGGTCGCCCCCTTCGCCGACCTTTTGAAGCCGGTGCGCGACAGCCGGGTGGTGATCGACCTGTTCGGCGTCCCCGACGATATCGATCCCGGCCGCCTGGCCGAGGTGATCGCCGCCAACCGTCTGCTGTGCCGCGAGGTGTGGGTGCGCACCCGCCTGGGCTATTCCCGCGCCGAAAAAGCCGCCAAGGCCGGCGCCACCGGAATCGGCATCGATCTGGCCGAATTGCCGGCCAACCAGAAGACCGACGATTCCACCTTGCTGGCCTGGCTGGACGAGTATCTGGGCGCGGCCAACCGCGCCGGCCTGGGCGCCTATGTGTGGAGCGTGCGCCGCCGCCACGCCCTGATCGGCGCGGTGCAGGCCGGCTTCGCCATGGTCAACGGCCCGGCCCTGATGAAGGACATTCCCCGCCCGGCCAAGGTGCTGCCCGCCCCCAAGGCCCGCTTCGCGCTGCCGGCCGGATGACATCGTGGCGTCCGACGCTGGCGACCGCCGCCCTGCTGGCGGTCATCGCCGCCTCGATCGTCCGTGCGGTCGCCCATTCCGCCACGGCCGGCATCGTCGCCGCCGCCGCGCTGGCGCTTTACCTGATCCTGGAAGGCGCCCAATCCAACGGCAAGGGCCGGGTGATGCTGGTGCTGGGACTGGTGGCCAGCGCCGTCACCCTGGCGGTCAACCCCGCCGGCATCTCCCTGCTGCTGAAGGCCGGAGCGGAAGCCGCCGCCATCATCGGCCTGTTCACCTCGCTTGGCTTCCTGCGCGAGGCGGCCGAGACCTCGGGCCTGGTCCAGCGCTGCGGCGAGCTGATGGTCCGCCAGCCGCCGGGGCGACGCTATGCGGTTCTGACGCTCGGCGCCCACGTCATCTCGCTGGTGCTGAATTTCGGCGTGCTGTCGCTGCTGGGGGTGATGATCACCAAGGGCAACACCCTGGAGGCGGCCGGCTTCGATGCCCGCATCAAGGACATCCGCACGCGCCGCATGCTGTCGGCGATCCTGCGCGGCTTCGCCTTGATGACGGTGTGGTCGCCGCTGTCGGTATCGTTCGCGGTGGTCCAGACCGTGGTGCACGACATCGCCTGGCAGGTGCTGCTGCCGCTGCAAGGCCTGTTGGCCGCCTTGCTGCTGGTGCTGGGCGGCTGGCTGGACCGACACGAGTTCCCGCCCACCTCGCGCCGGTTCGAGCCGCAGGAGGCCGGGGCCTGGCGCCCGCTTTTCCATCTGTGCCTGTTGATCATGGCCATCGTCGCCGCCTCGGTCGGCATCGCCCAGGTGCTGGAGGTGCGCATCGTCATCGGCGCGATGATCGTCATGCCGCTGGCGGCGTGGAGTTGGCTGGCGGTCCAACGGCGCGACCCGCGCGCCGCCACCGCCCATCTGGGCCGGCGCGTCGTGGAAACCCTGCCGGGTTTTCGCAACGAGGTGGCCATGCTGGGCGGCGCCATGTTCCTAGGCATCGTCGTCGCCGCCTATGTGCCGCCGGCCGAGACGGCGCGCCTGCTGGCCGCGCTGGGCTTGGCCCCGGCGGCGCTGGTGGTTTTGCTGGCGCTGGCGGTGATGATCCTGGCGCAATTCGGCGTGTCGCAGATCATTTCCGTCACCCTGATCGGCGGCGCGCTGGCCGACCTGGCCGAGCTGGGCCTGCCGCCATTGGCGGTGGCCAGCGGCCTGATGGGGGCGTGGGCGCTGTCGGCCTGCTCGACCCCGGTGGGTGCCGCCGTGCTGACGGTGGCCCGCATCGGCCAGGTCCCGGTGATCCAGGTGGCGCGGCTTTGGAACGGCCGCTTCGTGCTGGCCGGAGCCCTGCTGCTGTCGGTGTGGCTGGTGGTGATTTGTGAAATGCTTGGGGGGACGTAGGCGGGGAATGCCTAGCCGTTGATCCGCCCCCCCCCAGCCGCAGCGGCGCATGGTCGGGGTTGCTGCCAGGGTGGACATATAATACCGGCGAACCTACGAAATGACCTGCTGGACCCAGGGCTGATAGCAGAGGCTTTTGACCCTGTCGCTGTCGGCGA
>NZ_LWQU01000153.1 GCF_001650635.1 Magnetospirillum moscoviense
TCGAATGGTGTGTCTCGACAACCACCATCTTGGCGCATTGCGACGCCGGTGAGCAGGGGCCGTCCACCCCATCAATTTATTGACCGATTGGTATCAAAGACAGGCAGGGGGCATCGATGAGCTGGTATTGCGACGTTGCCCCCGGCCACCCTGTCCACCAGCCTTACCACGATCTGGAATACGGCTTCCCCCAGACCGACGACAAGGTGCTGTTCGAGCGCCTGACCCTGGAAATCTTTCAGGCCGGCCTGTCGTGGGAAATTACGCTGAAGAAGCGGGCCGGTCTGGTCGCCGCCTTCGAAGGCTTTGATCCCGCCCATGTCGCCCTCTATGGCGAGGCCGACATCGAGCGGCTGATGGCCGATGCCCGCATCATCCGTAACCGCCGCAAGATCGGCGCCACCATCGAGAACGCCAAGCGACTGGTGGCATTGGTGGCAGCGCACGAATCCTTCGCCGCCTGGATCAAGGCCCATCATCCGCTGACCAAGCCGGAATGGGTCAAGCTGTTCAAGAAGACCTTCGTCTTCATGGGCGGCGAGGTGGTCGGCGAGTTCCTGATGAGCATCGGCTATCTGCCCGGGGCGCACCGCGAGGATTGCCCGACCTTCCAAAAGATCGCGCCGCTGGCCCCGGCCTGGATGGATACGCCCTGAAACGAAGACGGCGGGACCGGTTGCCCGATCCCGCCGTTTCCTGCGTCTCCGCGCTTAGGCGACCCGTGGGTCCCCCAGCGACCTTCCTCCCTAAACTTGAGCCGCATTCCGGGTGCCTTTTGGCTTGTCCCGTGCCCGTCGGCGGGGCTTGGGGCGCAATGTACGCAATTTCGTGACGTGCGTCACCCACTTTTTTTTAGATTGTTTCGTGTTCGCGGTCATTTTGGGATTTTCTTGCGCTCGTGCCGGTGGTGCGTCACGATTCCCGGCACCAACGCGTTTCAAGAAAGGAACCGTCCGATGTCGCCCGCCCGCATCCTTCGCCTTGTATCGGCTGTCCTGGTTTTGTCGCCGCTGGCCGCCCACGCCCAGTCGAACAGCCAGACCATCAAGATCACCAGCTCGGATTGCGCCAGGCTGGTGCGTCACAATCCGTCGGCCGATGTCTCCTATAAGCCGGGCGAGGGGGTGCGCGGCAAGAAGGTCGCCCCGGCCGACCTGCCCGGCAGCGGTAACGACATTGGCAAGCAATTGCTGCCCGAGGTGCTGGAAATCCCCATCCAGATTTCGCCCATGGCCGGCAAGGGCTATGCCACCAACGGCCTGGGTGACAGCCAGACCACTCTGGGCATGGTGAAATACGACATGAACAAGGGCACTTTCACCCTGAACGGCCAGCCGATGGGCTCGGCTGACCAGCAGGAACTGGCCAATGCCTGTGCCAAGCGCGGGGTGAAATAGCGGGTCCCTTGTGTTCGAGCCGGGCTTTGCCTAAAGTCCGGCCCTTGTGTTCGCGCGATTTCCCGAGGATTCCATGCGTCTGTCCCGATTTTTCCTGCCGACCCTCAAGGAAACCCCGTCCGAGGCGCAGATCGCGTCGCACCGGCTGATGCTGCGTGCCGGCATGATCCGCCAGTCGGCGTCGGGGATCTACACCTGGCTGCCGCTGGGCTGGAAGGTGCTGCAAAAGATCGAGCAGATCGTGCGCGAGGAGCAGGACGCGGCCGGCGCCCAGGAATTGCTGATGCCGACCATCCAGTCGGCCGACATCTGGCGCGAATCGGGCCGTTATGACGCCTATGGCAAGGAAATGCTGCGTTTCACCGATCGCCATGATCGCGAGATGCTGTATGGCCCGACCAACGAGGAACTGATCACCCAGATCTTCCGCGACAACGTCAAAAGCTATCGCGAGTTGCCGCAGATCCTTTACCACATCCAGTGGAAGTTCCGCGACGAGGTGCGGCCGCGCTTCGGCGTCATGCGCGGGCGCGAGTTCCTGATGAAGGATTCCTATTCGTTCGATATCGATTTCGACGGCGCCAAGCGGTCCTATGAGGCGATGTTCAACGCCTACCTGCGCACCTTCAAGCGCATGGGCCTGACCGCCATTCCGATGGCTGCCGATTCGGGCGCCATCGGCGGCAATCTGACCCACGAATTCCACGTGCTGGCCGAAACCGGCGAATCCGGCGTGTTCTATGACGTCGCCTACGAGGAACTGGCGGCCAAAGACGCCATCGACCTGGAAGCGCTGTCGAAGCTTTACGCCGTCACCGACGAGAAGCACGACCCCAACTCGCCCGATTGCCCGCCGGCCGACCGGCTGAAGGTGGCGCGCGGCATCGAGGTCGGACACATCTTCTATTTCGGTACCAAATATTCCGAGGCCATGGGGGCCCGCGTCGCCGGCCCCGACGGCAATCCGGTCACCGTCGAGATGGGGTCCTACGGCATCGGCGTCTCGCGCCTGGTCGGGGCCATCATCGAGGCCTATCACGACGAGCGCGGCATCAAGTGGCCGGAAGCGGTCGCCCCCTTCAAGGTCGGTCTGGTCAATCTGAAGGCCGGCGACGCCGCCTGCGACGGGGTGTGCGAGGATGTCTACGCCAAGTTGAATGCCGCGGGAGTCGAGGTGTTGTACGACGACCGCGACGAGCGGGCCGGCGTCAAGTTCGCCGACATGGACCTGATCGGCCTGCCGTGGCAGTTGGTCGCCGGTCCCAAGGGCGTGGCACAAGGGCTTGTCGAGTTGAAGAACCGTCATACCGGCGAGAAGCAGGAATTGTCGGTCGAGGCGGCACTGGCCAAGCTGGTCGGCTGACCGAGCAATCAAGGGGGACGGGTGATGATCTTCGGGGCCTTCGAACGCATGGTGGCGTTCCGCTATCTGCGGGCACGCCGCAAAGAGGGCTTCATCTCGGTCATCGCCGGCTTCTCGCTGCTGGGCATCGGCCTGGGCGTCGCCACCTTGATCGTGGTGATGGCGGTGATGAACGGCTTCCGCCAGGAATTGCTGTCGCGCATCTTGGGCATCAACGGCCATGTCGGCGTTTACGGCCAGGGCATGGCCCTGGTCGATTACGATCCGCTGGCCGACGCCATCCGCAAGATGCCCGGCGTGGTGCGGACCATCCCCACCGTCGAGGGCCAGGTGATGGCGACCTCGCCGGTGGCCGCCGCCGGCGCCGTCGTCCGCGGCGTGCGGCCCGACGATCTGCTGGCCCGCGATATCTTCCGCTCGAAATTGGGCGGCTCGGCCGCCGAGTTCAAGGCCGGCGACGGCGTGCTGATCGGCTATCGGCTGGCGGAAAAGCTGGGGCTGATGGTCGGTGACACCATCACCCTGATTTCGCCCAAGGGCAACGCCACCGCGTTCGGCACCGTGCCGCGCATGCGCGGCTATGTGGTGGCCGGCACCTTCAATGTCGGCATGTTCGAATATGATTCCGGCTTCATCTTCATGCCGCTGGAAGCCGCCCAGACCTATTTCAAGCTGCCGCAGGCGGTGACCCAGGTCGAGGTGTTTCTGGACAATCCCGACCGGGTGCCCCAGGCCCGTGCCGCCATCCATCAACTGACCGGCGGCAACGCCCGCATCTATGACTGGCAGCAGGCCAATGCCAGCTTTTTCAACGCCATCCAGGTCGAACGCAACGTGATGTTCCTGATCTTGACGCTGATCATCCTGGTGGCCGCCTTCAACATCATCTCGTCCCTGATCATGCTGGTGAAGGACAAGGGCCGCGACATCGCCATCCTGCGCACCATGGGGGCGACGCGCGGCATGATCATGCGCATCTTCTTCCTGTCGGGCGCCTCGGTCGGCGTTGCCGGCACGGTGGGCGGCACCCTTCTGGGCGTGTGGTTCGCCACCCACATCGAGGAAATCCGCCAGTTCATCCAGGGCATCATCGGGCGCGAGCTGTTCGCCGCCGAAATCTATTTCCTGACCCAATTGCCGGCCCGGGTCGATTACAACGAAGTGATGACCGTGGTGCTGATGGCGCTGGGCCTGTCGTTCGCCGCCACCATCTATCCCAGTTGGCGGGCCGCCGCCCTCGATCCGGTGGAGGCTCTTCGCTATGAGTGAGAAGGGGCTGAAACTCAAGGGCGTGCGCCGCTCGTTCCTGCAGGGCAAGGACCGCCTGGACGTGCTGGACGGTGCCGATCTGGCGGTCAAGCCGGGCGAGATCGTCGCCCTGGTCGGCCCCTCGGGGGCCGGCAAATCGACGCTTCTGCACATCGCCGGCCTGCTGGAGCGCCCCGACGAGGGCGAGGTGTGGCTGGGCGGCGAGGCGTGCGGCAAGCTGTCCGATGCCAAGCGCACCACGCTGCGCCGCTCGCATCTGGGCTTCGTCTATCAGTACCACCACCTGCTGCCGGAATTCTCGGCGGTGGAAAACGTCATCTTGCCGCAGATGATCGCCGGAACCGCCAAGTCAGCGGCCAAGGACCGGGCACTGGACCTGTTGGCCCGCATGGGCCTGGCCGCGCGCGCCGAACATCGGCCCGGCCAATTGTCGGGTGGCGAGCAGCAGCGCGTCGCCATCTGCCGCGCTTTGGCCAACGCGCCCAAGGTGCTGCTGGCCGACGAGCCGACCGGCAATCTGGATCCCCACACATCGGAATCGGTGTTCGACGAGCTTTTGAAGCTGGTCCGCTCGACCGGGGTGGCGGCCTTAATCGCCACTCACAATCCCGAACTGGCCGGCCGCATGGACCGGGTGGTCCGTCTGGCCGACGGCAAACTGGTCGGGGCGTAAGCCCGGTTGCCTGCACGCGCTCCGGTTGGTAGCATTCCCCAGGCTTTAGGGGAGGCGGGAGATGAAGGGGTGGATCGCGGCCATATTGGCCTTGCTGGTCGGCGTCGCGCCGGCCCGGGCCGAGGAACTGAAGCTGGTCACCGCCCATCTGCCACCCTTCACCATGGAGGGGACCGACCGCCCCGGCTTCGCCATCGAGATGATGCAGGAAGTGGCGCGCCGCGCCGGCTTGTCGGTGTCGGTCAATTTCCGCTCGTGGGTGCGGGCACAGGCCGATGCGCATAACGGTTCCGGCGTGGCCATCCTGCCGTTGGCCCGGACGCCCGAGCGCGAAAACCGCTACACCTGGGTTGGCGAGATGTTCGGTATCGAGGTCAATTTCGTCGATGTCGCCGGCAAGGGCTATAGCCTTGATGCCGCCCGGTCGCTGAACAGCGTCATCGTCCAGGAGGGAACGTCCTTCGTCAGCTCGCTGAAAAGCGCCGGCTTCGGCAACCTGATCACCCGGCCCGACACCACCACCAACGGGCGGATGCTGGTGGGGGGACGGGCCGAGGCCTGGTACGTCGCCCGTCTCGAGGCGCTGTGGGTGTGGAAGAACGCCGGATTTCCGGGTAAGCCGACCATCGGGCCGAAGGTCGAGGACGAGAAGCAATGGCTGGCCCTGTCGCCGGGGGCCGACCCGGCCTTGGTCGAGCGCCTGCGGGCAGCCATGGCCTCGGTGATCGCCGACGGCACCCGCGAGCGCATCATCCGCTCCTATCTGGAATAGGTCGGCCAAGTCAGCCGGAAAGCATGGACCGGCCCAAGGACAGGCGCGCATAATCTCTTCCGCTGGCCCGTCCCAGGGGCTATCTTCCGGCTGTCTCGTCTTGTGCTTAAGGGTTGATCCTATGCCTGAATACCGTTCCCGTACTTCCACCCACGGTCGTAACATGTCGGGCGCTCGCGGCCTGTGGCGCGCCACCGGCATGAAGGACGAGGATTTCGGCAAGCCGATCATCGCGGTGGTCAATTCCTTCACCCAGTTCGTGCCCGGCCATGTCCATTTGAAGGATCTGGGCCAGATGGTGGCGCGCGAGATCGAGAAGGCCGGCGGTGTCGCCAAGGAATTCAACACCATCGCCATCGATGACGGCATCGCCATGGGCCATGCCGGCATGCTGTATTCGCTGCCCAGCCGCGAGATCATCGCCGATTCGGTCGAGTACATGGTCAATGCCCACACCGCCGACGCCATGGTGTGCATCTCGAACTGCGACAAGATCACGCCCGGCATGCTGATGGCCAGCCTGCGCCTCAACATCCCGACCATCTTCGTCTCGGGCGGGCCGATGGAAGCCGGCAAGGTCACCTTCAAGGGCGAGACCCACGCCGTCGATCTGATCGACGCCATGATCAAGGGCGCCGACAAGAACGTGTCCGACGAAGAAGCCATGGCCTTCGAGCGCGAAAGCTGCCCGACCTGCGGCTCGTGCTCGGGCATGTTCACCGCCAATTCCATGAATTGCCTGACCGAGGCGCTGGGCCTGTCGCTGCCCGGCAACGGCACGGTGGTCGCCACCCATGCCGACCGCAAGGAATTGTTCCTGGAAGCCGGAAGGCGCATCGTCGCCATCACCAGGGCCTATTACGAGGGCGGTGATTCGTCGGTGCTGCCGCGTTCCATCGCCACTTTCGAAGCGTTCGAGAACGCCATGACCCTGGACATCGCCATGGGCGGCTCGACCAACACCGTGCTGCACATCCTGGCCGCCGCGCAGGAAGCCGGGGTGAATTTCGGCATGGCCGACATCGATGCCTTAAGCCGCCGGGTGCCGTGCCTGTGCAAGGTCGCCCCCAACATCGCCGACGTCCATATCGAGGATGTTCATCGGGCCGGCGGCATCTTCGGCATCCTGGGCCAGTTGGAACAGGGCGGCCTGCTGCACGGGTCGTGCGGCACCGTCCATTCCAAGACCTTGGCCGACGGTCTGGCCAAGTGGGACATCAGCCGCACCAACGATCCGGCTGTGCAGGAACTGTATCGCGCCGCTCCCGGCGGCGTGCGCACCACCGAGGCCTTCAGCCAGGCCAAGCGCTGGGACAGCCTCGACACCGATCGCGCCAAGGGTGTCATCCGCTCGGTTGACGGCGCCTTTTCCAAGGATGGCGGCCTGGCGGTGCTGTTCGGCAACATCGCGGTGGATGGCTGCATCGTCAAGACCGCCGGCGTCGATGAAAGCAACCTGACCTTCAAGGGGCCGGCGGTGATCTGCGAAAGCCAGGAAGAAGCGGTGGCCAAGATCCTGGGCGGCGGCGTCAAGGCCGGCGACGTGGTGGTGGTCCGCTACGAAGGCCCCAAGGGCGGCCCCGGCATGCAGGAGATGCTGTACCCGACCAGCTATCTGAAGAGCATGGGCCTGGGCAAGGCCTGCGCCCTGATCACCGACGGCCGCTTCTCGGGCGGGACTTCGGGTCTGTCGATCGGTCATGCCTCGCCGGAAGCGGCCGAGGGCGGCGCCATCGGCCTGGTCGAGGAGGGCGACACCATCGTCATCGACATCCCCAACCGAATCATCAAGGTCGACCTGCCCGATTCCGAACTGGAACGTCGCCGTCAGGCGATGGAGGCCAAGGGGGCCAAGGCCTGGAAGCCGGAGGGTCGTGATCGTCAGGTCAGCGCGGCCCTGAAGGCCTATGCCGCCATGACCACGTCGGCTGCTCGGGGGGCGGTGCGCGACGTCAGCCAACTGGATCGTCGCTGATGGCGGGCATCGCCTGGAGCGAGATGATGAGCGTCGGCGTCCCGGTCCTGGACGCCGACCACAAGACCCTGGTCGGCCTTGTCAACAATCTGCACCGCTCGATCGGCGATGCCGAGGAATACGCCACGCTCGGCAGTGTGCTGCAGGCCCTGCAGGATTACGCCGACCACCATTTCGCCCGCGAGGAACGGGTGATGGAGGTCTGCCGCTATCCGTCGCTGGACACCCACGCCCGCATCCATCGCCGCCTGGCCTTGGAAGTGCGCGAGCTGAAGACACGTTACGATGGCGACCGCTCGACGGTGCGGGCCAAGGATTGCCTGGATTTTCTGCATAAGTGGCTGTTCGAGCACATCTGCTCGACCGACATGGATTACCGCGCCTGGGTGGTTGGCCATCCCGAGGCGGCCAGTGCCGCCGAATCGGTCAGCCTGACCGATAGCCGGCCGGGCAAGGCCCAGTTGGACTGGAAGGCCTTGCGTATCCTGGTGGTCGACGACAACGTGAATTTCGCCCAGATCATGCGCACGATCCTGGAAGGGGTGGGGGTGGTCGATATCCGCACCGCGGCCGACCTGGACGGCGCCAAGGCCATTCTGGCCGGGACCGAGCTGGATATCGTGGTGTCTGATTGGCATGTCGGACCGGAAAGCGGTCTGGATCTGGTTGCCTGGATTCGGCGTCAGCCGGAATTGGCCAAGATTCCGGTGCTGGTGCTGTCCGGCCACGAGCGGGTGGCCAGCCGTGACGTCGCGCTGTCGGCCGGTGCCGATGAATTCATGGAAAAGCCGATTTCGGCCCGGGGATTGCTGATCTGCCTGTCGCGGCTGGCGCGCAAGGGGGGATGATGAGCTTGACCGATCTGGTCATCGAGAAGGATGGCCGCAAGCTTCTGCCGGATTTCGTCCATCCGCTGCCCAACCTGCTGGAAATGAGCGCCGAGCAGGTGCTGGAATCCTTCCGTGACAGCCAGCGCGCCGACTTCACCGCCATCGTTGCCCAGGCCGAGCGGCCAGGATCGCCCTTGCATGAAGTGTTCGCCCGGCTGGGCGAAGGGGTGGGGGCCGACAATCCGTTCCACCGCATCGCCCTGTTCAAGCCTGGCGCGCTGGAGGATTTGTTCCTCGACCTGCACGACCATGTGATGAGCCATCCGGTGTGGCGCCACCCGTTCTTCGTTCGGGTGTTCGAGGGCCGCATCGAGGTGCCGCAGGTGATGCGCTTTTCGGTGGCCTATTTCAACCAGATCAAGAACACGCGCCAATGCGTCGCCCTGGCCATCGGTCGCTTCCACGGCCTGATGGACCTGCCGTTCGGCCCGCTGAACGAACATGTGTCGGAAATCACCCAGATCGCCCTGGCCCAGTTGGTCGCCGACGAATACGGGGTCGGGGTCCACGCCGTCGAGGATTATCCCGACCTGGCCCGTTTGCTGAAGGCGCGCACCCACATCGCCCTGTATCGCCAGATGTTCGCCGGGCTTGGCATTCCCGACGGCCAGCAGGACCGGCCGATGCTGTGGGGGGGGGCCGATAACGTGCTGACCCAGCGTCTGGTTGCCGGCCATCCGGCCTTTTCGCCGCTGGAAGCCTTGTCCTCGGTCGGGCTGGGAATGGAGTGGGGCGTCCCGGAATTCTTCAGCCTTCTGCTGGGCGGCCTGATCCGGGTGGCCAGCTGCGAGGGTCTGCCGCTGTCGGCCCACCATCTGGAAGTGTTCATCGCCCATGTCCGCTATGACGTCCTGCACGCGGTGTCGGTGATGCTGGTGACCAGCCTGCACATGAAGGGGGGCAGCGACGCGGCGGTGGTCAAGAATGCCTGCAATACCCTGATGGCCGGGCGCTACGGCATGATGGGCGACCTTTACCGCGACGTGTTCGGCGAGGAATGCCCCGGCTTGGCCGATATCGGGCTGGAGCGGCGTTATCACCTGACCGACCGCCGCATCGAGGCGGCATTGCTCGAGGCGCGCGCCACCATCGATCCGTCACGGGTCGAGCAGGGTGCCGATTATCGCCGGCACAAAGCCACACCGTTCGTCTTCGCCTGATTTATTTCTCGGCGAACGCCTTCTCGATGACATAGTCGCCGACACCGGCATGGCTGCCCTGATCGAAGCCCTGGGCTTCCAACTGCTCGATCAGCTCGGTCATCATGTGCGGGTTGCCGCAGATCATCACCCGATCCTCGGCCCGGTTCAGCGCCGGCAATCCCAGGTCGGCGAACAGCTTGCCGTTGGCCACCAGATCGGTGATGCGGCCCTGGTTGCGGAACGGCTCACGCGTCACCGTCGGATAATACAGCAGCTTGTGGCGCGCCTCGTCGCCGAAGAACTCGTTCTTGGGCAGTTCCTCGGTGATGAAGTCGCGGTAAGCCAGGTCGGCGATGTGGCGGACGCTGTGGACCAGGACCACCTGGTCGAAGCGCTCGTACAATTCCGGATCCTTGATGATCGACAGGAACGGCGCCAGGCCCGTGCCGGTGGCCAACAGATAGACCCGCTTGCCCGGGCGCAGATTGTCCAGCACCAGGGTTCCGGTGGTCTTCTTGTTGACCAGGATGGTGTCGCCCGGCTTGACCGCGGCCAGCCGCGAGGTCAGCGGCCCGTTCGGCACCTTGATCGACAGGAATTCCAGATGCTCCTCGTAATTGGCGCTGACCATCGAATAGGCGCGCATCAACGGCCGGCCGTCCACCATCAGGCCGATCATCGCGAACTGGCCGTTGTCGAAACGAAACCCCGGATCGCGGTTCAGCCGCAGGGTGAACAACGTGTCGGTCCAGTGATGGATATCCAGGACGGTCTTTTCGATGATGTTCGACATGGAGCTGGTTGGTCCCTTGCCTCGGGGCGGTGCAACAAACTTCTAACAATTATGATAGTCACTCGCAAACATTAAAATGTGGTTTGCGTTACGAAAAACAAATACACAATGTAAATATGGGTATTGCCGATCAGGCTAATTCGACCCAGACCGGAGTATGGTCGCTGGCTTTGTCCTTGCCGCGCGGGGCCTTGTCGATGTCGCAGGCGACCAGGCGGTCGGCCGCTTGGGGTGACAGCAGCAGGTGGTCGATGCGCAATCCTTCGCCGCGCGGCCAGGCGCCGCCCTGATAATCCCAGAAGCTGTACCGGCCTGGCTCGGGATGCAGGGCGCGGAACGCCTCGGTCAGGCCCAGATGGCACAGCTCGCGGTAAAGAGCGCGGCTTTCCGGCCGACACAGGGCGTCGGCCTTCCAGCCTTCCGGGTCGTAGACATCGGCGGCGGTGGGGCAGATGTTGTAATCGCCGGCCAGCACCAACGGCCGTCCCTCGGCCAGCAGTTCCTGGGCGCGGTCGATCATCCGGCGCATCCAGCCCAGCTTGTAGGTGAACTTTTCCCCGGGCGCCGGATTGCCGTTGGGCAAATACAAGGACACCACGCGGATGCCGGCGATGTCAGCCTCGATCCAGCGGGCCTGTTCGTCGGCGGGGTCTCCGGCCAGTTCGGTCACCACATTGTCGATCGGATGGCGCGCTAAGATGGCGACGCCATTATAAGATTTCTGCCCATGCACGGCGACGCGCCAGCCGGCCGCTTCGAACTCCAGCCGGGGAAACTTGTCGTCGGGGCACTTGATCTCCTGCAGGCCCAGGACGTCGGGCTTGGCGTCGGCCAGCCACTCCATCACATTGGTAAGACGGGCATTGACGGAATTGACGTTCCAGGTCGCAATACGGATGGTCATGCGGGAGACTCGGGGCTTGATAGGTTCGGCGTCAGTGTTAGCCCATTATCGCCCGGTGGCGAAGGGTCTGTCGATGGCGGCGGTCGCGTTGGCGTTGGTCTGGGCCGCGCCGGCCGAGGCGGCACCGGCCTGTCCGCCCCAGATCCCGGGGTGGGAGCGCCCGGCCGCCGCCACCCTCGACACCGGCAAGGTTCAACCGGTCTACCGCCACGACCGCACCGTCAATGATCTCAGTATCGGCGTGCTGCGCCGCCAAGGACTGACCAACGTCCAAACCCAGCTGCAATTGTCGGTCGAGGTGGAAATCGTCCCGGTTCCGCCGCAATCGGCCTGCTACCGCCTGAAGACGGTCAAGGGGCGTTGGCAGATTATCAATATCGAGGTGTTCATCGCCTTCGAGCACCAGCCCGGTAGCTGCAGCTATACCGCCACCCGCGACCACGAGAACCAGCATGTGGCGGTGGCCCAGACCACCTATGATGCGCACTTGCCTGTGGTGACCGCCGCCTTGACCTCGGCCGCCAATCGGGTCAGGCCGTTCCAGAGCGTGCGTGACGACGGCACAATCACCAACAATCTGGTCAAACAATTACAGGCCGAACTGGCGCCGACCTTGGCCGCCTACGAGGCCGAGATCAAGCGTCGCAACGGCGATCTGGATACGCCGGGCAGCTACCGCGAGGTGGCGTCGCGTTGCAAGGTCTGGCCCAAGTGAATTCGATCAGCCGAACACGATGACCAGCAGTTCCAGCAAGGCGGTGATGGCTGGGTTGATGACCAGATCGAACAGGTCGATCCTGGCGCCCAGCAGAGTACTGACCGGCGGTAACACCATCAGCAGGCCGACGACGATCAGCATGCCGTATTGCTCCAGCCGGGCCAGCGGATAGCCCAGGCTGCGCGGCAACAGCCCGACGGCGACGCGGCCGCCGTCCAGCGGCGGGATGGGGATCATGTTGAACACCGCCAGCAGCAGGTTCAGATAGATGGCGTTGGCCAGGTTAAGACGCGCCCAATCGATGCCGGATTCCGGCAGATCGCCGACCAGGCGAATGGCCAGGATGGCCAGGATCGCCATCACCATGTTGGCGGCCGGGCCGGCGGCAGCGACCAGCACCATGCCGAAGCGGGGATTGCGCAGGCGGCGGAAATCGACCGGAACCGGCTTGGCCCAGCCGAACAGGAAACCGCCGGCCAGCATCAACAGGCCGGGTACGACGATGCTGCCGACCGGGTCGATATGGCGGATGGGGTTGAGCGACAGTCGGCCCGCCCGCTTGGCGGTGTCGTCACCCAGCGCCAGGGCGGCATAACCGTGCGCGGCCTCGTGGAAGGTGATGGCGAAAATCAGCGGCAGGGCCGAGACCGCGATCTGCTGGACCAGGCCCGCACCGCTCATCATGTCAGCGCGCTTTCAATCTCGGCTGCTGCGGCGGCTCGGTCGAACGGCTGGGGCTGCCGCTTGCGTCGCGCGGCCAGGGCGACACGCTCGCGCGCGGTCTCGGTCATCGGCGGCAATTGCTGGGCGATCTCGGCCATCTCGTCCATGTCGCCGTTGCAGTGAAGCACCAGATCGCAGCCGGCGTCCAACGCCCGGATCGTTCGCTCGCCGAAACTGCCGCCCAGGGCTTTCATGGACAGATCGTCCGATATAAGAACGCCCTGGAACCCGATGATTCCACGAATGATTTCGCCGATGACCTTGGCCGATAGCGTCGCCGGGGCGCTCTCGTCGATGGCGGTGTAGACCACATGGGCGGTCATCGCCCACGGCTGGTCGGCCAGGGCCTTGAAGGGGGCGAAGTCGGTCGCTTCCAGCTCGGCCATCGAGGCGGTCACCACCGGCAGGTCAAGGTGCGAATCGACCAGGGCCCGGCCATGGCCGGGGATGTGCTTGATGACCGGCAACACGCCTTCATCCAGCAGGCCGTCGCAGACGGCGCGGCCCAGGGCGATGATCCGGGCCGGGTCGGTACCATAGGCGCGGTCGCCGATGACATCGTGGGCGCCTGCCACCGGGACGTCCAGCACCGGGGCGCAATCGATGTCGATGCCCAAATCCGCCAGTTCGGCCCCGATCAGGCGGAAATTCAGCCGGGCCAGACGGGCGGCCTCGGCCTGGTCGGCCAAATTGGCGAAGGCCATGCCGGTGGGCGCGGCCCGCCAATGGGGCGGGCGCAGTCGCTGGACCCGGCCGCCTTCCTGATCGATCAGCACCGGGGCATCAGCGCGGCCGACGGACGCGCGCAAATCGGCCACCAGGGCGCGAACCTGATCGGGCGATTGGATGTTGCGGGCGAACAAGATGAAGCCCAGCGGATTAGTCGCGGCGAAGAAGCGGCGTTCCTCGTCGGTCAGAACCGGGCCGGCGCAGCCCAGGATGGCGGCGGTCGCGATGGCGTTATTTGCGGGCAATGATGCAGCCTTGGTTGCGGGCCTTCAGCTCGGTGCACATCTGCTTGGCGGCGGCTTCCGACAGCGGGCCGGCGCGCAGGCGCCAGAAAATGCCCTTTTCGCCCAACTCGACGCGGACGACGTCGGATTTCAGGGTGCCCAGCAGGTCGGCGTTGGCCTTCTGGATGCGCGACCATTCCTTCTCGGCATCTGGCGCCGAGCGAAGCGCGCCCAGCTGGATCAGATAATCGCCGCCGGCCGGAGCCGCCTTGGCCACCGCCGGAGCAGGAGCGGGCACCGGAGCCGGAGCCGGGGCCGCCGGCATGGCCTTAGGCAAAATCGGCTCGACCGGCTTGGCCGCCACCACCGGCTCGGGGGGCTTGGGCTTGATCGGTTCGGGGGCGGGGGCCTGCGCCACCGGGGCAGGCGCGGGCGCCACCGGCTTGGGCGTCTCGGCCACCGGAGCGGGGGCAGGGGGGGCTGCGACCTTCGGCGGCGCTTGCGGCTTTTCCGGGGCCGGCAGCAGGCGCTCGACCTTGGAATCTCCCTCGCCGGGTTCCAGGCGTTCGTAGATCAGCTTGTCCTGGTTGGGCACCTGCATGCCGCCGCGATCATCGGGGCGAATCTTGATGGGCCGCTCGTCGGCCTTGATGACCGGAATTCCCGGTCCCACCGCCTTCTTGCCGCCCATGAAGTGCCAGCCGGCGGCGACGATGCCGCCGACCGCCACCACGGCGGCGACCAGGGTCACGGTGGCGCGCAGGCGCGATCCGGCGCGGGCCTGACGGGAATCGGCGTCGGCATCATAGCGGGCCGGGATGATATCCAGGATGTCGCGATCGAAATCGTCGCCGGGTCTGTCAGCCATGTCAGCGCATTTCCTCCACCGGCTCGACGCCGAAGATTGCCAGGCCAGAAGCGATCACCGCCGCCACCGCCTTCAACAGGGCCAGGCGGGCGACCGACAGCTCGCGGTCCTCTTCCAGCAGGAAGCGCAGCTGAACATCGTCCTTGCCCTTGTTCCACAGACCGTGGAAACCGGCCGCCACCTCGGTCAGGTAGAAGGCGACGCGGTGCGGCTCGTGGGCCTCGGCGGCGCTTTCGACCAGACGCGGCCAACCGGCCAGCAGCTTGATCAAACCAAGCTCGGCCGGATCGGTCAAGCGGCCCAGCGCCGCCTTGGCCAGAGCCTGGCCCGACAAATCCTGGTCGGGCCACAGGGCGGCGCCATGGCGGGTCACCGACTGGCAGCGCGCATGGGCGTACTGGACATAGAACACCGGGTTGTCGCGCGACTGTTCCAGCACCTTGTCGAGGTCGAAATCCAGGTGGGCATCGTTCTTGCGGGTCAGCATGATGAAGCGGACCACGTCCTTGCCGACCGCTTCGACCAGATCGCGAAGCGTGACGAAGGTGCCGGCCCGCTTGCTCATCTTGTAGGGCTGGCCGCCCTTGAGCAGATTGACCATCTGGCACAGCTTGACGTCCAGGGCGCCCTGGCCCTCGCTGACCGCCTTGACGGCGGCCTGCATGCGCTTGACGTAACCGCCATGGTCGGCGCCCCAGATGTCGATCTGGTCGGCGAAGCCACGCCGGAACTTGTCCTGGTGATAGGCGATGTCCGAGGCGAAATAGGTCCACGACCCATCCGACTTCTTCAAGGGGCGATCGACATCGTCGCCGAACCCTGTGGCGCGGAACAGCACCTGCGGGCGCGGCTCCCAATCGTCCAGGACCTTGCCCTTGGGCGGTTCCAGGATGCCGGTATAGACCTCGCCGCGTTCTTCCAGGAAGGACAGCGCCGCATCGACCTTGCCGCCCTCGACCAGGCCGCGTTCCGAGGTGAAGACGTCGTGCACCACGCCCAAGGCCGCCAGGTCGTCGCGGATCATGTCCATCATCGCGTCCACCGCGATGGGGCGGATGATGGCCAGGCATTCGGCCTCGTCCTTGGCCTTCAGCTCGGGGCCGAAGCGGTCGGCCAGCAACTGGCCCAGGGGCTTCAGATACTCGCCCGGATACAGGCCTTCCGGAATGTCGCCGATTTCCTCGCCCAGGGCCTCGCGATAGCGCAGCAAGGCGGAGCGGGCCAGCACGTCGATCTGGCCGCCGGCATCGTTGATGTAATATTCGCGGGTGACGTCGAAGCCGGCCTTGGCCAGCAACGAGGCCAGGGCGTCGCCGACCACGGCGCCGCGCGCGTGGCCGATATGCATCGGCCCGGTCGGGTTGGCCGAGACGTACTCGACATTGACCCGGTGGTTCTTGGGCGCACCGGCGCCATAGGCCGGGCCAGCGGCGACGATGTCGGCCAGCCGTTCGGCCCAAAACGCATCGGCCAGGCGCAGATTGATGAAGCCGGGGCCGGCGATCTCGACATCGGTGACGGCGGGCAGCTGGCGCAGTTCGGCGGCCAGCTTTTCGGCCAGATCGCGCGGCTTCATGCTGGCGGCCTTGGCCAGCACCATGGCGGCATTGGTGGCGACGTCGCCATGGGCGGCCTCGCGCGGGGGCTCGGCGGTGACGCGAGCGGTATCCAGACCGGGAACGATACGGTCGATAATGGCGACGATGTCGTCGCGGAAGGCAGCGAAAAGGTTCATAGGTCTCGGTTTCACCAGGGTTGCCGCAGGGCTGCCGGACTGTGCCATCCACGGGCGCGACTGTCCACAGGAAGCATGCGGGCCGCTTGTCCGCCAGGGCGATCCATGGTGAGATGGCCGCACCCTGTGGAGGTTGCCAATGCGCGTGTTCATGCCCCTTGTGCTGGCGGTGATCCTGGTCCTTTCGCCCACGGCGTTCGCCGCCGACGCCCAAGACCTGCTGCGTCAGGCGCAGCAGTTGCGAGACAACGACAAACGCGCGGCGGCGCCAGGATGTGTGGACCCAATCAAGGGTCCTGCGCTATCAGGGGGCTATTCACCAGGGCGTCAACGCCTTCACCGACGCGGAAACGGCCTATCAAGGGGCCCTGGACGCCGCCCGGACCGGCCGGTTTCGCGCTTTGGAAGGCGAGGCGCTGATCTCCCGTGGCGACCTGCGGCGGCTGCAGGGCCGCGATGACGACGGGCGGAAGGATTTGGATCGGGCTTTGGCCCTGTTTGATGCCGAAGGTCTGCCCCGCGAGGCCGCCGCTGCTCGTTTCCGCATCGGTTCGCTGGAGCTGGAGCGCAACCGCCCGCACGTGGCTGAACCCATCCTGCGCCAGGTGTTGCAGGCAGGACCGGTCGCGGACCGACTGACGCTGGCCCATGCCCACCGCTATTTGGGAGGGATTGACCGGGACCGGGGCGATCGGGTGGCGGCGCGGGACCACTTTGAGGCCGCCGCGACGACGTACCGGTCCTTGGATTCCCCCCTGGGGCAAGCCAATGTGGCGGATGATCTCGGACGTCTGGAACTGGCGGCCGGCAACGCCGCCGCCGCCAAGCGATGGTTCGGCGATGCCGAAATCCTTTATCGTCGGGCTGGCGACACGGTCTGGGAAGGCAAGGCCAAGGCCAAGCGGGAAGAGGCCGAGCGGGCACTGGCCGCGGGCAAGTCAGTGGTCGTTGCTCCGGTGCCGGTGGTGGCTCCACCGCCGCCCGTCCCACCCGTCGTCCAGCCACCGGAACGATCCTTAGAGCCGGCGGAAAAGCCGTCCTTGTCGGATCGGCTGGTGGATGCACTGATCGAGGAGCTTCCGAAAATCATCATCGGCGTGGTGGTCAGCCTGCTCAGCCTGTTGGGAATTTGGCTCTATTCCCGGCTGAAAAAGGTGGTCAGCGACTGAGCCCACCTACCGATTACGGCTTTTCCTGCATATCGAACAGCCGCCGATGTTCGTCCAGCGCGAAGCGGTCGGTCATGCCGGCGATGTAGTCGGCCACCACCCGGGCGGTCTTGGCGGTGCCCGGCCCGTCGGACAGGCGGCGCCATTCCGGCGGCAGGCATTCGGGTTCCGCGTGCAGCAGATGAAACAGGTCCTTGACCACCCGGCGGCCCTTGCTGGTCATGCGGTTGACGGTGAAGTGGCGGTACATGTTGGGGAACAGAAACGCCTTCAACGCCCGGTCGTTGGCCCGCATTTCGTCGGAAAAGGCCACCAGCGGTTCGGGCGCCGCGCGCACCTCGGCCGCGCTTTGGGGGCGGTGGCGCTCGATGCGGCGTCTGGTCTCGGCGATGCAGTCCAGGATCATCATGCCGATCATCCGGCGCACCACCTCGTGGATGTGCAGCGACAGCTCGGCATCGGGGTATTCGGCGGCGACCGCCCGGAACACCGGCCCGACCAGCGGCACCTCGGCCAGGTCGCGGATGGTGAACAGGCCGGCGCGCAGGCCGTCGTCGATGTCGTGGTTGTTATAGGCGATGTCGTCGGCCAGGGCCGCCACCTGGGCCTCGGCGCTGGCGAAGGTGGCCAGTTCCAAATCGTGGCGGGCGACATATTCGGTGATGGCGCCCGGTAGCACCTTGTCGGGCTTGACCGCCAGCGGTCCGGTCAATGGGCCGTTATGCTTGACGAGGCCTTCCAGCGTCTCCCAGGTCAGGTTCAGCCCGTCGAACTCGACATAGCGGCGCTCCAGCTTGGTGACCACCCGCAAGGACTGGGCGTTATGGTCGAAGCCGCCGAACCCGGCCAGCACCTCTTGCAGCGCGTCCTCGCCGGCATGGCCGAAGGGGGTGTGGCCCAGATCGTGGGCCAGGGCCAGGGATTCGGCCAGATCCTCGTCCAGGCCCAGGACACGGGCGATGGAACGGGCGATCTGCGACACTTCCAGCGAATGGGTCAGGCGGGTGCGGAAATTGTCGCCCTCGTGATAGACGAAGACCTGGGTCTTGTATTGCAGGCGGCGGAAGGCGGCCGAATGGATGATGCGGTCGCGGTCGCGCTGGAACGGCGTGCGCGTGCTGCTTTCCGGTTCGGCATAGAGCCGCCCGCGCGAGGCACCGGCCTGACAGGCATAGGGGGCGAGGAAGCTGTTCATGCCTGGACACTACAAGCGCGCAAGCGCGCATGCAACCGGGCGACTGGGCCGTTGAGGCCCCGCGTAGCGCAGCCAAGGGCGCGGATGCGCCCGCCCGGCGCCTGAGGGGCGATCCAACAAGGCGACAACCGGTTGGACTTTACGGGGCGCATGCCCATTTGGTAGTTTTGGAACAATTCCGCATTCCGACACCGAATTCGAGGTCCGAAAATCCATGTCCAACGTGTCCCTGACCATCAGCGCCGCCGAGCGCGTCCAGTCCCTGATCGCCATCGAAGGCAAGCCCAACCTGATGCTGCGTCTGGCGGTGTCGGGCGGTGGCTGCTCGGGCTTCCAGTACGGCATCACCCTTGACGACAAGGTCAACGACGACGACGTCGTCTCGGAACAGCATGGTGTCAAGCTGGTGGTCGACGAGACCTCGATGAGCTTCCTGGACGGCACCGAACTGGATTTCGTCGAAGACATGATGGGCGCCAGCTTCCAGTTCCGTAATCCCAACGCCACCTCGACCTGCGGCTGCGGCTCCAGCTTCTCGGCTTAGTGCGCGAAGCGCGGGTTTTGCGCGAAGCGCGGCCCGTGCCGGGCGGCTCAGACGCCGCTCGGGCTTAATTCACAAAGGGCGGGTTCCGGGTGACCGGAGCCCGCCCTGGCTTTTTGTAAATCAATCATGTTATGGTGTTGCCGCTTACGGGTGGCACAACATATAGCGTGATCATGCAAGGCGACGTTTTCCAGGCCGACGAACACGGGCCGGCCGAGCAGCCGGGCGAACGGCTGCTGCTGGATCTTGATGGATTCGAGGGGCCGCTGGACGTTCTGCTGGCCCTGGCGCGCGAGCAGAAGGTCGATCTCGCCAAGCTGTCGATCCTGAAGCTGGCCGATCAATATCTGGAATTCGTCGCCCGCGTCCGCCAGCATCATCTGGACCTGGCCGCCGAATATCTGGTGATGGCGGCGTGGCTGGCCTATCTGAAATCGCGCCTGTTGCTGCCCGAACCCGAGCCCGAACCCGGCGAGCAGCCGACCGCCGCCGAGATGGCGGAAATCCTGGCCTTCCGCCTGCGCCGCCTTGAGGCCATGCAAAGTGCCGGCACGGCCTTGATGGTGCGGCCGCAACTGGGCCGGCACTTCTTCGCCCGCGGCGAACCTGAAGGAATCGTGGTGGTCACCCGCTCGCTGTACGACGTGCAATTGTTCGACCTGCTGAAGGCCTATGCCGACCATGTGGTGCGGACCTCGGTGCGCACGCTGCATATCGAGGCCCCCGATCTTTATTCGGTCGAGGACGCCCTGCGGCGGCTGGAACGCATGCTGGGTCGCATGCCCGACTGGTCGGTGCTGTCGTCCTATCTGCCGGCCATCCTGGGCGATCCGCTGAAGATGAAGTCGGCCATCGCCTCGACCTTCATCGCCGCCCTGGAACTGGCCAAGCAGGGCAGGGTGCAATTGCGCCAGGATGGCGGACCCTATTCGCCGATCTACATCAAGGCCGGCGGGGTGGCGGCATGACCGATCCCGATCACATCCGCCTGGTCGAGGCCTTGCTGTTCGCCAGCCACCAGCCGTTGGACGAGCGGACCCTGGCCGACAATCTGCCTCCCGGTACCGATGTCGCCGCCATATTGGTTGATTTGCAGCAAGATTATGCAAGTCGCGGCGTCAATCTGGTGTGTCGGGGCGGAAAATGGGCGTTTCGCACCGCAGACGATCTGGCCGGCCGCCTGGCGGTCGAGCAGGTCCAGGCCCGCCGCCTGTCGCGCGCCGCCATCGAGGTGTTGGCAATCATCGCCTACAACCAGCCGATCACCCGCGCCGAGATCGAAGAGGTGCGCGGCGTCGCCCTGTCCAAGGGCACGCTGGACCTGTTGTTCGAGGCCGGCTGGATCAGGCCGCGCGGCCGGCGCCGTTCGCCCGGCAAGCCGCTTTTGTGGGGGACCTCGGATGGCTTCTTGGATCAGTTCGGTCTGGAAAGCCTGGACGATCTGCCGTCCTTGAAGGAACTGAAGGCCGCCGGCCTGCTCGATGCCCGCCCGGCCGCCGACGCCTATGGCAATCGCGCCGTCGATGGCCTGATCCCGGTCGATACCGACGAGGACGAAGTCGAGCCGGAACTCGACCTGCTGGACGGCGAGGACGACGACGAGGTGTTGGGCCTGGCGGAGTAGGGAAAATCCCCCCTTGCCAATTGCGAGTGATTGGCAATATCCTTGCCAAGCCCGCATGATCCGTGGGGGTATCTTCCTGCTTCGACGGACCGATGGCCGATCTCGACCTTGCCGAAACCTTCCATGATCCCGTTGCGCCGATGCCGACCGCGCCGGCCCGGCGCTTTTCCGGCTGGAGTGCTGCGTCGCTGGTGATCGCTGGCCTGGTCGGCGCGCCGGTTCTGGTGGTGGCCGGGCATCTGTTCGCCCCCTCGGGCGAGGTGTGGTCCCATCTGGCCGCCACGGTGCTGGCCGATTATATCGTCAATTCCCTGTGGCTGATGGTCGGCGTCGGCGCCGGGGTGACCTTTGGCGGCGTCGGTGTCGCCTGGCTGGTGACCATGTGCCGCTTCCCCGGCTCGCGCATGCTGGAATGGGCGCTGCTGCTGCCGATGGCCATGCCGGCCTATGTGGTGGCCTACACCTATACCGGCCTGTTGGATTATGCCGGTCCGGTGCAGTCAGGATTGCGGGCCTTGTTCGGCTGGTCGTCGGCCCGCGACTATTGGTTCCCCGAGGTTCGCTCGCTGGGCGGCGCCATCTGGGTGATGACCATGGTGCTGTACCCCTATGTCTACATGCTGGCGCGCGCCGCTTTCCTGGAACAGTCGGTCTGCGTGCTGGAAGCCAGCCGCACCCTGGGGCGCAGTCCGTGGCGCGCTTTCCGCGAGGTGGCGCTGCCGCTGGCGCGGCCGGCCATCGCCGCCGGGGTGGCGCTGGCCCTGATGGAAACCCTGAACGATTTCGGCACCGTTCATTATTTCGCCGTCGATACCTTCACCACCGGCATCTACCGCACCTGGCTGGGCCTGGGCCAGCCGGCGGTAGCCGCGCAATTGGGGGCGGTCTTGATGGTGTTCGTGCTGGGGCTGGTGCTGGTCGAGCGGATGTCGCGCGGCGCCGGGCGCACCCACCACACCACCAGCCGCTGGCGCACGCTGCCGCGCTTTCGCCTGACCGGCCCGCGCGCCCTGGCCGCGCAAGTCTTCTGCTGCGCACCGCTGCTGCTGGGGTTCCTGGTTCCGGCCGCCACCCTGGCGATCTGGTCATGGGAGGTCGGGGCCGACCAATTGTTCGCCGCCGATTTCGCCGGCCTGGTGGCCAACAGCTTCATCCTGGCCGCCGTCGCGGCGGGGGCGGCGGTGCTGGTGGCGGTGGTGCTGGGCTATGCCCAGCGCCTTGATCCGTCGGGCCTGAACCTTGGCGCGGTGCGCCTGGCCAGCCTGGGTTATGCCGTGCCGGGATCGGTGATCGCGGTGGGAACCCTGGTGGCGCTGGGCTTTGTCAACAAGGTTGTCGGGGTGATGCTGATCGGCAGCGTCGCCGCCCTGGTCTATGCCTATCTGGTTCGCTTCCTGGCGGTGTCGTTCAACGCGGTCGAGGCCTCGCTGGGCAAGGTCACCGCCTCGATCGAGGCGGCGTCGCGCACCCTGGGCAAGGGGCCTTTCGCCACCTTGTGGCGGGTCCATGTGCCGATCATCCGGGGCTCGCTGCTGTCGGCGGCGCTGCTGGTGTTCGTCGACGTCATGAAGGAATTGCCGGCCACCTTGATCATGCGCCCGTTCAATTTCGACACGCTGGCGGTTCGGGCCTTCTCGCTGGCCTCGGACGAACGCCTGGCCGATGCGGCGGCGCCGGCCTTGGCCATCGTGCTGGTCGGCCTGGTGCCGGTCATCGGTTTAAGCCGGGCCATCGCCCGCTCGCGCCCCGGAGGAGGAGAATGACCGAAGCACCCGCCGAGACCTGCCCGGCCGGTCTGTATCTCGATGCCATCTCGCATTCCTATGGCGCGCGGCCGGTGGTGCAAGGGGTCACCTTGGCGGTGCCGCCCGGCCAGTTGGTCTGCCTGCTGGGGCCGTCGGGCTGCGGCAAGACCACGACGCTCAGGATCGCCGCCGGGCTGGAGCGGCCATCCCGGGGCCGGGTGCTGCTGAATTGCCAGACGGTGTCGGGTGACGGGCTGCACCTGCCGCCCGAGGCCCGCAATGTCGGCTTCCTGTTCCAGGATTACGCCCTGTTCCCCCATCTGAACGTCGCCGCCAATGTCGCTTTCGGCCTGGACAAGATGGCCCGCGCCGACCGTGCCCAGCGGGTGGTCGAGATGCTGCGTCAGGTCGGCATGGAGGCCTATGCCGAGGCCTGGCCGCACCAATTGTCGGGCGGCCAGCAGCAGCGGGTCGCCCTGGCCCGCGCCCTGGCGCCCCGGCCGCGCCTGATGCTGCTGGACGAGCCGTTTTCCGGCCTGGATAAGCGCCTGCGCGATCAGGTCCGCGACGAGACCCTGCATGTGCTGAAATCGTCGGGGGTATCGACCCTGATGGTGACCCACGACCCGGAAGAGGCGATGTTCATGGCCGATTCCATCGCGCTGATGAAGGATGGACGGGTGGTCCAGATGGGCTCGCCCGAGGAACTGTACCTGAACCCGGAGACGCCGTTCGTCGCCTCGTTCTTCGGCGAGGTCAACCTGATCCCGGTGACGGTCCGGAACGGAAGCGTCGATACGCCCTTTGGCCCGGTGGCGGCGCCCGATCTGGGCGAGGGCGCCCCGGCCGAGTTGCTGATCCGCCCCGAAGGTCTGACTCTGGTCCCCGACAGCGCCGGTATTGCCGAGGTGCTGGCGTCTCGCATGCTGGGCCGGGTGTCGCTGATCCACCTGATGGCCGGCGGGCTGCACCTGCATGCCCGCGTGCCCGGTCATTTCATGCCGGCCGAAGGCACCAGGCTGACGGTCCGCCTGGATCTCAGCCAGGCCCACGTCTACGCCGCCGAGCCGGGAAATTCTTAAGGGGGCGGTTGCTCTTGGTCCGCTCATCTGCGATGATCCGCGCCCACACCTTTTTCACCCTTGGCCTGGGAGATACGTTTCATGGGTAGCTTCAGCATCTGGCACTGGCTGATCGTGCTGGTCATCGTGCTGCTGCTGTTCGGCGCGGGCAAAATTCCGAAGCTGATGGGCGACATGGCGAAGGGCGTCAAGGCCTTCAAGAAGGGCTTGAACGAGGACGAGGACGGTGCCGCGACGCCGGCCGCGCCCGCTGCCGGCTCGCCGCAGATCGACGGACAGGCCCAGCCGAAGCCGGCCGAAAAGGAACCGGCCAAGCACTAGCTCCGGCGTCACGCCGGGCTTGTCGCCGCTGGGGGACCATCGCGCATGTTCGATGTCGGTTGGGATGAGATGGCTTTGGTGGCCGTGGTGGCGTTGATCGTCATCGGCCCAAAAGACTTGCCCGCCGTCTTGCGGCAAATGGGCATGTGGACCCGCAAGGCCCGCGAATTGGCCGGCGAGTTCCAGCGCGGCGTCGATGACATGGTGCGTGAGACCGAAATCTCGGACTTGAAGGCTCAGGTCGAGAAGGCCACCGATCCCAACGCGCTTCGCCGCGAAATCGAGAAGACCATCGACCCCACCGGCGACATCGCCAAAAGCCTGGAAGCGCCCAGCGTGGCGTCGCTTGACGCCAGCCCCGCCCAGCCCGAGCCCACGGCCGCGCCGGTCGAACCCCCGTCAAGGCCGCCAGCGCCGTGAGCACCGATGACAAGACCATGCCCCTGCTCGAACATCTGGTCGAGCTGCGCCGCCGGCTGTTGTGGTCGGCGCTGGCCTTCATCGTCACCTTCGCGGTCTGTTTCTATTTCTCGGCACATACCTATGCCTTCCTGATGGACCCTTACGCCTCGGTGGCGTTGGCCAAGGGTGGCATGCGCCGGCTGATCTATACCGCGCCGACGGAAGCCTTCTTCACCTATGTCAAGGTGTCGGCCTTCACGGCGGCGGTGATCTGCTTCCCGGTGTGGGCCGGCCAATTGTGGGCCTTCGTGGCGCCCGGCCTTTACAAGAACGAGCGCCAGGCCTTCCTGCCGTTCCTGTTCGCCACCCCGGTGTTGTTCGCCATGGGCGCGGCCTTGGTGTACTTCCTGGTCCTGCCCATGCTGTACACCTATCTGCTGGGCTTCGAGAATCTGGTGCCCCAGGCCGACGAACTGCCGATCCAGTTGGAAGCCAAGGTCAGCGAATCGCTGTCCCTGATCATGACCCTGATCTTCGCCTTCGGCCTGGCCTTCCAGATGCCGGTGCTGCTGACCCTGCTGGCCCGGGTCGGTCTGGTCACCGCCGCTGGACTGAAGGAAAAGCGCCGCTTCGCCATCGTCGGCGTGTTCGTCTTCGCCGCCGTGGTGACCCCTCCGGACGTGGTCAGCCAATTGTCGCTGGCCATCCCCATGGTCATCTTGTACGAGGCCTCGATCATTTCGGCCCGGATGGCCGAGAAGAAGCGGGCCAAGGAAGACGAGTCCGACGAGGCCGAGGAAGACGACCCCCCGCCGGAAACCGATTTCAACGGCTGACCCCCTTGTGGATGGGACACGATGCACGATCTGAAGGCGATTCGCGATAATGGGGCGGCGTTCGATGCCGGCCTGGCCCGCCGGGGCCTGGAAGGCCGCAGCACGCACATTCTTCATCTCGATTCCGAACGCCGCCAGGCCCAGACGCGGCTGCAGGAGATGCAGGCCCGGCGCAACGAGGCCTCGAAGCAGATCGGCCTGTTGAAGAAGCAGGGCCAGGACGCCTCGGGCGTGATGGCCGACATCGCCCAGCTTAAGGATGACGTTACGCTTCTTGAGGCTCAGGACAAGTCGCTGGGCGAGGAAATCGACGCCCTTTTGGCGGCACTGCCCAATCTACCCGCTGCCGATGTGCCCGATGGTCCCGATGAGGACCACAATGTCGAGATCCGGCGCTGGGGCACGCCGGCCAGCTTCGATTTCAAGCCGCTGGAACATGATGCCATCGGCGAGAAGCTGGGGCTGATGGATTTCGACGGTGCCGCCAAGCTGTCGGGGGCGCGATTCGTGGTGCTGAAAGGGGCGTTGGCCCGGCTGGAACGCGCGCTGTCGTCGTTCATGCTGGACGTCCAGACCGGCGAGCACGGCTATACCGAGATGAGCCCGCCGACCCTGGTCAAGGATTCCGCCCTGTTCGGCACCGGCCAGTTGCCCAAGTTCGGCGACGATTTGTTCAAGACCTCGACCGGCCATTGGCTGATCCCCACCGCCGAGGTGCCGTTGACCAATCTGGTCGCCGACCAGATCCTGGACGAGGCCCAGTTGCCGATCCGCATGACTGCGCTGACCCCGTGCTATCGCTCGGAAGCCGGCGCCGCCGGCAAGGACACCCGCGGCATGATCCGCCAGCATCAGTTCTGGAAGGTCGAGATGGTGTCGATCGCCCATCCCGACCAGTCGGACGCCGAGCACCTGCGCATGACCCAATGCGCCGAGACCATCCTGCAGCGCCTGGGTCTGCCCTATCGCACCATCGTCTTGTGCACCGGCGACATGGGCTTTTCCACCCAGAAGACCTATGACATCGAAGTGTGGCTGCCGGGACAGAACCGCTATCGCGAAATCTCGTCCTGCTCGAATTGCGGCGACTTCCAGGCCCGGCGCATGAAGGCCCGCTTCCGTTCGGACAAGGGCAACCGCTTCGTCCATACCCTGAACGGCTCGGGCTTGGCGGTCGGCCGGACTTTGGTGGCGGTGTTGGAAAACTACCAGCAGGCCGACGGTCGCGTGCGGGTGCCAGATTGCTTGCGGCCCTATATGGGCGGCCTCGAGATCATCGGCTGACGCCATGCCCCCAATCGCCGACCTCGCCAACGCCCGTATCCTGATTTCCAACGATGACGGCATCCAGGCGCCGGGCATCAAGGTGCTGGAAAAGATCGCCCGCGCCATTTCCAAGGATGTGTGGGTGGTCGCCCCCGAGACCGAGCAATCGGCCGCCGGCCATTCGCTGACCATCCGCCGCCCGCTGCGCGTGCGTCGGGTGTCGCGGCGGCGTTTCGCCGTCGATGGCACCCCGACCGACGCCGTCCTGCTGGGCATCAACCATGTGTTGAAGGGCAGGAAGCCCGATTTGATGCTGTCGGGCGTCAATCGCGGCGCTAATCTGGGCGACGACGTCACCTATTCCGGCACGGTGGCGGCGGCGATGGAAGCGACCATCCTGGGGGTTCCGTCCATCGCCTTCTCGCAATTCTTCCATCCCGGCCATCCGCCGCGTTGGTCCACCGCCGAGCATTGGGGACCGGAAATCATCCGCCGGGTCGCGGCCATCGGCTGGGATGCGGGCGTGCTGATCAACGTCAACTTCCCCGACGTGCCGCACGCCCATGTCGGCGGTATCGAGGTGACCTGCCAGGGCAAGCGCAAGATCGGCGACGAATTGGTGGAACGGGCCGACCCGCGCGGCGAATCCTATATCTGGATCGGCGCCCAGCGGGCCGAGGAGACCTCGGTTCCCGGTACCGACATCGAGGCGGTGCTGCGCGGCGCCGTGTCGGTCACCCCCTTATGCGTCGATTTGACCCACCGCCAGACCATGCGCGCGCTGGCGCAGGGCCTGGCCTGAAGGAATGCGCCCGATGGCCGTGGCCGAACCCCGGGTCATCCGTCTGTTGATGGAACTGCGCGGGCAGGGCATCAGCGACACCCGCACCCTGGCCGCCATCGAGAAGGTGCCGCGCGACCGTTTCGTCGCCGAGCCGTTCCTGGACCAGGCCTACGAGAACCACGCGCTGCCCATCGCTTGCAGCCAGACCATCAGCCAGCCTTTGGTGGTGGCGCTGATGACCCAGGCGCTGGACGTCACCGACCGCATGAAGGTCCTGGAAGTCGGTACCGGCTCGGGCTATCAGGCGGCGGTGCTGGCCCAGCTGTGCCGCCGGGTCTATACCATCGAGCGCCACAAGCCGCTGCTGCTCGAGGCCGAGGCCCGCTTTCGCGCACTACGCATCCACAACATCACCGCCAAGGTGGGTGACGGCGCCCGCGGCTGGCCGGAACAGGCCCCGTTCGAGCGTATCATCGTCACCGCCGCCGCCCACGACATCCCGCCCTTGCTGGTCGAGCAGCTGGCCATCGGCGGCATCATGGTGCTGCCGCTGGGCGACACCGATCAGGATCTGGTCAAGGTCACCCGGACCGCCGACGGTATCGACATCCAGCATCTGGGCGCCGTCCGCTTCGTGCCGCTGGTCGAAGGCGTGCCGGGGGGCTGACCCTCATAGGCGTTAACATAGCGCACACACTTGGCGTTTTCGCTTTCTTGGGGTGTCGGCGAGGCGTACAGCGAGGCTGGT
>NZ_LWQU01000154.1 GCF_001650635.1 Magnetospirillum moscoviense
GGGAAACCAACCCTGTCAGACGGGAGCCTTCGACGTCACATCAGGCTCCAATACCGCGCCAGCGGTTTCGTTCAATCCCCTCCGAGTCACTTCGGACGTCGAGCGGTATAAGACGGTGGCAGCGGTTTATAGCGTGGATAGCGGTGAGCGGTTATTAATTTATGGAAGCAATGGAAGTATTGTGCATAGCATCCCATTTAATATGTTTAACGTTGCATTCTGGAAGTACGCGGTAATTCGACCGCTGGTGGCGAGTTATGATGGTTTCTACGCCTTTGGCGCAAAATCTGATTTCTGGAAGGATCAAGACCTTCTGCACTGCCTGACCGTCGATGAAAACGTGTCATGCCGGCCGGTCGTCGTCGATGGCGGGCGTTGCATGCTTTTCGACGAGGTCGCGGTTCTATGCGATCGGCCGCAGCAGGGAGATTTTGTTCTGGTTGATACCCGGACGGGAAGCTTGCGCCGTTTTGCCGGGACGGGGTGGCAAGAGCGTCAGGCCTGCCGGAACGCGCCCTGCCTGTTCGATGTCAGCAATGGTACTGAAATCGTCGTCCATGACCTGATGCCATAGGAACGCCGCCGTCTGACGGCGCAGTTCGTCAATGGCCGCCATCGTCGGCGAAGCGGGCCCGCGTCGCCAGGATGTCGGGCCAGGCGGCCAGGAAGGCGTCGACGCAGGCCGGGTCGAAATGGGTGCCGCGCCCGGTTTCCAGGAACTTGGCCGCCTCTTCGACCGTCCAGCCGGTCTTGTAGGGCCGGGTGCTGGTCAGGGCGTCGAACACGTCGGCGACCGCCACGATGCGGCCGGTCAGCGGAATGTCCTTGCCCTTCAGGCCGAACGGATAGCCGCTGCCATCGTACTTTTCGTGGTGGTAATAGGCGATCTCGGCGCCCAGACGGATCAGGTCGGATTCCGATCCGTCCAGGATGGCGTGGCCGATGGACGGATGGCGCTTCATCACCGAGAATTCCTCGTCGGTCAGCCGGCCCGGCTTCAGCAGGATCGCGTCGGGAATTCCCAGCTTGCCGACATCGTGCATCGGCGCCGCCTTCAAGATCAGGTCGCACTGGTCGTCGGGCAGGCCCAGGCCGGCGGCGATCATGCGCGAGAAATGGGCCATGCGCTGAATGTGGCCGCCGGTTTCCGGGTCGCGGAACTCGGCCGCGCGCGACAGCCGGACGATCAGTTCGTGCTCGCGGGCTGTGATGGCGCTGGTCGCCTTGCGCACCTCTTCGGCCAGCCATTTGTTGCGGTTCTTCTGGGCCAGATGGCTGCGGCGAAGGGCCAGAAGGTTGGTCAGGCGCACCCGCATCTCGGTGGCGTCGACCGGCTTGGTCAGGAAGTCGGTGGCGCCCAGCTCCAGGGCGCGGTGACGGACCTGACGCTCGCCGGCGGCGGTGATCATGATGATGGGAACATCGCGGCCGCCCGGCAGCAGGCGGATCGCCTCCAGCAATTGATGGCCGTCCAGGCCCGGCATCATGAAATCGACCACCACCAGATCGGGCAGCGAGGCGGTGGCGTTCTGCAGCGCCTCGATCGGGTCGGGGTGGCAGGTCACCACCACATCCTCGGCCACCCGCTTGGCGATCTGCTCGAACAGCGTCAAGTTGGTGTCGTTGTCGTCGACGATCATGATGCGCATGGTCATGTCCCGAACTCCGAAGACAGGGCCGCCAGGGTGGTCTCGGCGACGCCCAGCGCCTTCTCGAACCAGCAGTCTGCGGCGGGATGGTCGCCGGACATCCCGGCCTGTTCGATATGCGAGAAGCACTCGGCCAGGCGCGGCAGCCCCAAATTCGCCGCCGCCCCCTTCAGCGAGTGAGCGGTGCGCTTCAACTGGTCCATGTCGGCATCGGACAGCGCCGATTCCATCTCGCGCAGCCTGGTCGGCATCGACCGGGTGAACGAGGTCAAGAGGCCGATGAAGACGTCGCGGTCCAGGGCGTCGATCAAGCCCTCTTGCGCGTCCTTGTCGATGATGTCCGGTTCGGCTGCCGCGGCGTGCGGCTCGGCCGAAGCGACGGAGTCGGGCTGGCAGGAATTCTTGCGCCGGCCCAGCACGCGCTCGGTCCAGCGATCCAGCACCTCGGACAATCGGCGGCGGTCGATCGGCTTGCTGACATAATCGTTCATGCCGCCATTGATGCAGATCTCGCGGTCGCCCTGCATGGCGTTGGCGGTCATGGCGATGATCGGGATGGCGCTCTTGTCGCCGGGCAGCGCCCGGATCGCGGCGGTGGCGGCCAACCCGTCCATGTTGGGCATCTGCATGTCCATCAAGACCAGGTCGTAGTCGCAGGTCTGGACCAGGTTCAGCGCTTCGCGGCCGTCATCGGCGACATCGGCGCGGTGGCCCAGCTTGGCCAGCAAGCCCACCGCGACCTGCTGGTTGACCGAATTGTCCTCGGCCACCAGGATGCGCAACGCCATCCCTGTGGCGGTGTCGGTGGCCGGGCCGGAATGAACTGGAACCGGCTGCTCGGGCCGCTTGCCGGTGATCTCCATCAGGCAATCCAGCAGGGCGCTTTGCCTGAGCGGCTTGGAATAGACCGCCGACAGGCCCAGCCGCTTGCCGGCCTCGGCGAACTCCCCGGGATTGCCCGACGAGGCCAGGATCAGGCGCAATTCCGCCAGGGCCGGGTCGGCGCGCAGCACGGCGGCCAGGTCCAGTCCGCTCATGCCCGGCATGTGATGGTCGATCAGGGCGACATGGAAGGGGCTTCCCGACAGCGAGGCCGAGCGGATCGCCATCAGGCCGCTGGTGGCGCTGTCGGCCATGGCGGCGACGGCGCCCCAGGAATGCAATTGGCGGAAGAAGATCTCGCGGTTGGTCTCGTTGTCGTCGACCACCAGCACATGCAGCCCGGCCAGCGGATTGTCGGGGGCCTGGGCCGGCTGGACCCGGCTGATGCAGCGCAGCGGCACCTTGAACCAGAAGGTCGATCCGTGCCCGACCTTGCTGGTGAAGCCGATCTCGCCGCCCATCATGTCGACGATGGTCTTCGAGATGGCCAGTCCCAGCCCCGAGCCGCCGAACTTGCGCGCCGTCGAGGAATCGGCCTGGGTGAACTTGGCAAACAGCTTGCCTTGCGCCGCTTCGGGGATGCCGACGCCGCTGTCGGCCACCGACACGTCCAGCCAGGTGGTGTCGTCCGAGACGTGGCGCGCGCCGACGGTGATGGTGACCGCGCCCTTTTCGGTGAACTTGACGGCATTGCCGGCCAGGTTCATCAGCACCTGGCGCAGGCGGCCGGCATCGCCGGAGAACACGCCATGCGCCTCGGTGGGGATGAAATAGCTGAAATCGATGTCCTTGCCCTTGGTGCGCGGACCCAGAATATCGACCACGCCCTCGATCAGCGGGGTGATCTCGAAGGGGCCATCCTCGAATTCCAGGCGGCCGGCTTCCATTTTCGAAAAATCCAGGATGTCGTTGATGATGCCCAGAAGCGATTCGGCCGACATCCGCACGGTGTCGGCGAAATGGCGCTGTTCCTTGGTCAGATGGGTGTCCATCAACAGGCCGGTCATGCCGATGATGCCATTCATCGGGGTGCGGATTTCGTGGCTCATGGTGGCCAGGAAGTCCGACTTGGCCCGGTTGGCCGCCTCGGCGTTGTCCAGCGCGATGCGCAATTGCGCCTCGACGCTCTTGCGGTCGGTGATGTCCTTGTGGGTGCCGGCCATGCGCAAGGGCTTGCCGTCGCCGTCGCGTTCGATCAGGCGGCCCGAGGCCATGATCCATCTCCACGTCCCGTCGCGGTGCAGCAGGCGGAACTCGACCTCGTAGGTGGGGGTCCGGCCCTCCAGATGGGAGTTCAGCGCCGCCTGGACGGAGTCGCGGTCGTCGGGGCACAAAAGGTTGGCCCAGGACTGGCCGGTATGGGGGAAGGCGTCGGGCGGATAGCCCAGCATCCCCATCCACTGGCTGCTGAAGGTCGCCTGATCGGTTTGCAGGTTCCAGGTCCACAGGCCGATCGAGCCGGCATCCAGGGCGATCTGCAGGCGCTGTTCGCTTTCGCGCAGCGCCGCTTCCATCTGCTTGCGTTCGGTGATGTCGGTGCGGATGCCGATATATTGGCGCGGCTTGCCGCGCTCGTCGAGGATGGGGACGATGGTGGCATCGACCCAGTAAAGCTGACCGTCGCGGCGGCGATTGCACACTTCGCCGTGCCACACTTCGCCGCTGGCGATGGTTCGCCACATCTCGCGGAAAAATTCGGGCGGGTGGGCGCCGGACTTGACGATGCGATGGTTCTGGCCCAGCAATTGCTCGCGCGAAAAGCCGCTGACCGCCAGAAACTTGTCGTTGGCGTAAAGAATGGTGCCGGCACGGTCGGCGATGCTGACGATCGCATGCTGGTCCAGGGCGAACTTCTGCTGTTCCAGTTCCAGCTGGATGTCGCTGCGCTCGTGGACCAGGTTGGAAATCAGCGCCGACAGCTTGTCCAGCCCGGCCGCACCCTCGTCGATGATCGGCATGTCCGAGGCGGCCAGCAACTCGTTGACGGTGCCGCGCAGGGTCTCGATGGCCTGGGCCTGGGCGTGGGCCTCGTCGCGCAAGCGCTCGTTGACCCGGTTCAGTTCGTCGGAACTGAGAACCAGGCTGCGGTTCCTGAGCGACAGGTCGCGTTCGTTCTGCTCGTAGGTGTCCTCGACCCGGCGCAGCAGCTCGGCCAGCCCGGCGATCAGCCGTGCCGCCGACGGCGGCAGGCTGTCGGCGGGCAGGGTGAACAATTCCATCAACAGCGCCTGGACTTCGGATTCGCCATCGACTCCGAAGGCTCGGCGCAACTGACGTAAAAGAATTCGGTTCATGTCACCGCTCGGCAATGAACGTCACGGTCATCGTCTGGTTGTGCAGCTTGCAGTCGATGTTCGAGGAGAAGGGCGCGATCTCGCCATACGAGTAGAAGCCGGCGATGGTGGCGCTCTTGCCCAGCACGGTGGCCACCGCTTCGACCTCGTCCTCGACGGCGTCGCCCATCACCAGTTTGCGGCCGACGCAGCTGACCAGGATGCCCAGGGTTTGACCGGGGACTGCTCCGGGGCCGGCCCCGGCCCGCTTGGCGGCGGTCTCGGCGCCATCGACCAGGCCGTCATTGTTGGCGTGCATCAGGCGCAGATAGCCGTTGGCATCGATGTCGCCGGCCAGGACCAGCGAGCCGCTGGCCTCGTCGACGCCCAGGATGGTGCGGATCAGGCCGACCGTGCTGTGGTCCTCGCGCAGCATCTCGAACGGGAACAACAGGCCTGACGCCGGCAGGTCCTTGGCGTATTCGCCCAGATATTCCTTGTAAAGGGCCAAGGCCGACTGGCCGTCCAGTTCGAACAAGACGTTGCCTTCCGAGCGGGTGACCTTGCGCACCGGCCCGAACGGCTGCCAACCGCCAAAGCTGCCATGGCCGATTTCGACGGCGTCGCCATAAAGGCCAAGCGCGACCACACCGTCGCAATCGACGCCGTCGGTGGACAGGGTCAGGGTTTCGGTGAAGGCGCCGCCGTCGCCGGCCAGTCCGCCGGAAATCGGAACCTCGCCGCCGACCTCGGCGATGATGCCCTCGATCAAGGCGCTGCCGTTGATGCCCAGGCCCTTGCCGAACACCAGCACGGCGCGCAGTCCGTCACCCTTCAACACCCGGCCGATGTCGCGGCCGGCATCGTCGGAATGGGCCATGTCGGTCACGCGGGCCTTGGCTGCGCGCTGGCGGGTCTTGTCCCAGCGGATGGCGGTCAGCACGACGCTGCCGTCGCGGACCCGCTGGCCGGCGATTTCACCGGCGGTCGAACAGCCGATCAGTTCGGCTGCCGGGAAGGCCGCGCGCAATTGTCCATGGAACTCGGCCCCGCGCATGGCGGCGACCGATCCGAACACCAGGACCAGATTGGGGGAAATTTCGCTCAAAGCGGCCAAAGGCTCGCCACCGGTGACCACCGTTTGACGGACTTCCATGACGACAACGTCCTCCCTGACTGAAAACTGGTGAACTATACCTTCGCAGTATAAATAGAATGATCGTGAATTAAAAATGGATGGTGAACCAGTGACGATTGCCCTCTGATCATGACCGCGAGGGCGGCAGTCGGGTCAAGGAGAACCAGTAATCCTGGAGCCGGCGCATCGCCTGGGTGAATTCGTCGAGGTCGACCGGCTTGACCACGTATCCGGCGGCACCCAACTGATACGACGCCAAGACGTCGCGTTCGACATCCGAGGTGGTCAGCACCACCACCGGGATATCCATCAGATCGGGCGAATGACGCAACTCGGCCAGGAATTCGCGGCCGTCCATGCGCGGCATGTTGAGATCCAGCAAGATCAGGTCGGGCCGGGGCGCGGTGGCGGAGCGCTGTTCCGACCGCTTCAGGAACTCGAACGCTTCCAGGCCGTCCAGCACATGGTGGACGGCGACCTTTCCGGTTTCCTCGCCGATGGCCAGCCGGACCAGATGGGCGTCGGCAAGATCGTCTTCGACCAAAAGGACATGGCGTCTGGTAGTGCCGTTCGGAAGGGTCATGATTTTTCTGCAACCTCGAATTCGACAACGACGGTGACGCCACCGCCGGGGGTTTCCTCGATCCAAATCTGGCCACTATTGCTTTCGACTATTCGTCGGGCGATGGCCAGTCCGATCCCTGTGCCCTGCATGTCGCCGGTCCGCGGCAGGCGCTCGAACACCCTGAACACCCGTTCGCGGAATTCCGGGGCGATCCCGGTGCCGTTGTCGGCCACGGTCAGGCGAACCCGATCGGCCGTGGTTTCGCCGCTGATGATGACTTCCGGCGCCATGTCGGGGCGGCGATAACTGATCGCGTTTTCCAAAAGGATGGCGAAAAGGTCGGCCAGCCGGGGGGCGTCGATGGTCAGGTGCGGCAGGTCGGTGACCAGGATTCGGGCGTGGGCCGCTTCGATCCTGGGGCCGAAGCGCAAGACGACGTCGCGGGCGACGCGGGCGGTGTCGATTTCCGACTGCGCCCCCAGCGGGACGTCGGCCGCCAGGTACAGTTGCACGTCGCGCAGCAGATCGCGCAGGCGCCCGGCCTGCTGCTCGATGAAGGCCAGCGACACCTGGGCGTCCTCGTCCTCGAACCGGCCGATCAGGCGCATCTTGAGCCGCTGGGCGAAGCTGACCAGGCGGCGCGCCGGCTCTTGCAGGTGATGGGCGGAAATCTCGGCGAAGCGTTGCAGCCCCTCGTTGGCCCGGCCCAGGCGCAGAATCAGCGATTCGCGTTCGCGCTCGGCCCGCTTGGCCTCGGTGATGTCGGCCATCACCCCGATGAAATGGGTGGTGCGGTCGTGGCTGTCGCGAACCGCCGAAATGGTCGAGGACACGTGCACCAGCGACCCGTCATTGGCGCGGTTGATGAATTCTCCGCTCCAGGATTGGCCGCGGGTCAGGCAGTCCCACAGCGAGCGATAATTCTCGGGCGGATTTTGTCCGCTGTTCAGCAGGCGCGGGTTGCGCCCGACCGCTTGCTCGGCGGTATAGCCGAACAGGCGGGTGAAGGCCGGGTTGACGTAGTCGATCACGCCGTCGGCATCGGTGACCATCACCACCACTGGCGATTGCTCGATGGCCTTGACCAGCACACGGACCTGCGCCTGCAACGAGCGGCGAACCAAGGCCTGGCGCAGGACCACGAACAGCACGGCGGCGGCGCCAAGGCTGACCACGGCCAACACCGCCAGGATGGTGCGGTTGCGCCCGGCCCAGTCGCGCAGGGTCTCGGCATGACGGACCCCGATCACCACCGCCATCGGATAGCGTGCCGACAGCCGCAATGCGGTGGCGCCCAGCGGCACGGCCAGGGATTGAACCGAGACGAAATGCTGGTCCGCTCCCGACGACAGCATCGCCGCCAGCGGAGCATTCCAGTCGATCAGACCGTCGGTGGCGATCAACGGCTGGCCGTCCTGGCGAACCAGGGCGTGGTGGCTGCCCCGGCTGAAGGCGCCGCTGGTGAAGATCTCTTCCAGATAGGCGGTGTTCAGCGCGGCGACGATCATCAAAGGCGCGGTCGAGGTGGAATCGGCTGCCACCAGCGCGACAGGAATCAGCGAACGGAGGCTGTGCTGGTCGGGCAGCTCGCCCTGGTGCGGCAGGAACCGGCTTTTTTGCAAGGTGCCGATCCGCAATCCGTGGCCGGTGGGCGCCGCCTGGTTCTTGTCCAGTCCCAGCATGGCCAGATCGACTTTGGTGCCGTCGGGGCCATTGGTGTCGGCCAACACGGTGGTGCCGCGCAGGATGGCCAACTGGCGGATATGCGGGGCCAGGCGCAGGGAATCGGCCATGCGCCGCCGCGCGGCAGCCAGGTTGCGGTCGTCGCCGGCCAGGCCCGAGCGCGCTTCCTCGGCGATCATCGAAAGCGTGGTCTCGACCGATTCCAGGGTTCGGGTGACGCCTTGTTCGATGGTCCTGGCCGAGGCGACGGCCCGTTCCTCGCGGTCGGCAATCGCCTGGAAGTAGCCAGTCGAGACGGTCAGGAACAACACCACCGTCACCCCCACCGCAATCGCCACCGGTCCCCACCGCAACAAGGGCGGCGTTTCGACGGTCTGGCTCATGGGCGAATGCGACATGGGGTGGTGCGAAGCTCGTCAGGGGGGGGGCGGACAGGCGGAAAAAACGGATGCAGGGAACCATTAAATGTTGGATTATGCCTATTGTCTGGGGTGGTGAAACAAAAAAGTGGCGGCCATGCATACTTCACGCAAAATCATTTTGGCGATGGCGCTGGTTTGTGCCGTCGTCACCGGTGTTTTCGACCAGGCCCAGGCGGCCGACCGGCTGTCGGCGATCCGCAGTCGCGGCGAGATCCGCGTGTGCATCTGGCCCGATTACTTCGCCATCAGCTACCGCAATCCCCGGACCGGCGAGCTGGAAGGCATCGACATCGACATGGCCCGCGAATTCGCTCGTTCGCTGGGGGTGGCTCCGGTCTTCATCGACAGCTCGTTCGCCAAGCTGATCGAGAACATGACCAACGATTCCTGCGACGTGGCCATGCATGCCGTCGGCATTCGCCCCGACCGCGCCCAGCATATGAATTTCGCCCAGCCGCATCTGGTCAGCGGCACCATCGGTGTGACCACCAAGGACAACAAGGCGATCCGCTCGTGGGCCGACATCGACGTCAAGGGCGTCGTGGTGGTGGTGATGAAGGGCACAGTGATGGAGCCGGTGATGCGCGAGACCTTGAAGGCGGCGCAATTGACCGTGGTCGACGATTTCAAGGCGCGCGAGCAGGAAGTCCTGAGCGGTCGCGCCGACATCTTCATGACCGACTTCCCCTATGGCCGGCGCATGGTCAGCCTGACCGACTGGGCCCGTCTGGTCGAGCCCGAGCAGCCGTTGGCCCCCACGCCTTACGCCTATGCGGTGCCGAAGGGTGACGATGCGTGGCTGAAGGCGGTCGACACTTTCGTCGCCGCCGTCAAGGCCGACGGGCGTCTGCGCGAATCCGCCCAGCGCCACGGCCTGCTGCCGATCATCGCGCGGTGATCGCCGGGGTGAAATCCATGGTCAGGGTGCGCCCGCCGGCGGCCACCTGAATATCCGAGGCCAATTGGCGGATCAGGCCCAGCCCGCGTCCGCTCTTGGCCTCGGCCCGGGGTGACTTCCGCATCTCGGTGTCGATGTCATAGCCGTCGCCCTGGTCGGTCACCGACAATTTCAGGCCAGTGTCGCCGACCGGCAAGGCGGTGATCTCGACGCGGCGGTCCGCGCGGTCCGGGTCTTCCAGGCGTTCCAGCAAGGTCGCCTGGAACAAGGCGAAGCCGGCGAAATCGCTGCGCATCTTGCTGCCGATGCCCAGATTGCCATGAATGATCGCGTTGGCGACGGCTTCGGCCAGCGACAGCTCGATGTCGCCCAGGATCGCCTCCAGCTTCGGAAAGCGCACAAGCAGGGCCTCGGTGAATTGCTGGGCGATGTCGGTCTGATAGGCCATGCGGGTGTTGAGGGCCAGGGTCAGGCCGCCCCGGCTAGCGCAATCCAGGCAGGCTTGCGGTACCGGTTGGTGGTCGCCCGGATTCCATTCGACGAAGCCGTGCGACGGCACCGTCAATCCCTGGCGGATCTTGGCCGGGTTGGCGCGGCCGACCACGACGCAAGGAACGCTGATGGTCGGCAGGCATTCGATCACCGGCTCGACGCGCACGCCCAATTCGTCCATTTGCGCGACCAGACGGGTTGGGGGAACCATGTCGTCGTAGAAGGCGATCAACCCGGTCATCGGCGCTGTCCCTAGGCGGTCTTGGGGGCGTCGATGATCGATACGACGGTATCGACCGAGGACAGGCGCAACAACTGCATCACCTTGCCGCGCGGCGACACCAGCACCAACTTGCCGTTGCGCGCCTCCAACTCGTCGCGGATGACCAGCAACATCGACAAACCGGCCGAATCCATGAAATCAAGGCCGGACAGGCCGACATGAAGGTCGCGGATCGCCTCGGGCTTGACGCAATCCATCAGATGTTGGAAGGCGGCATGATCGGCGAAGGTGAAGCGGCCGCTCAATTCGACCGACATCACGCCGGGCTCCAGCTCGATCAGACCGGAAATCTGCAGATCCTGGCGCAGGTTCTGGGGCGGCGCGGCGGTCGGCATGGGGGCGGATTCAATGGAATCCTCGATGTGCAGCACCTGTTCCAGCCGCGACAGCCTAAACAGCCGCCGCACCGGCCCTTGCGGGTTGCGCACTGTCACCATTTTGTCCGCCGCCTCGGCCATTTCGGTGGCGACCAGGAACAGACCCAGGGCGAAGGAATCGATGAATTCCAACTGGCTCAGATCCAGCACGAGATGCTTGGCCGGCCGTGCGACGAAATCGCGGATGGCCTGCAAGAACGCGTCGTTGTCCTTGAAGGTAAAGCGTCCGCTTAACGAGCAGATCTGCGGCTCTTGGGAGGTTTCGGCGATATCCATCAACGTACTCGAACAAGGCAAGGGGGGGGCGGCCATCGCGATTATGGCCCGGGTGGGCGCGAGCGACTGATCCACAAGATCGTGAGGTCGTCATCGACGCCAACCGTGTTGCGGGCGAAAAAACCATCCAGCAGGGCCTGCAGCCGGCTGCCGATGGCGGCGCCCCGGCAGTTGGCGGCCAGTTCGATGGTGCCGGTCTGGTCCAGCATGGTGCCTTCGGCGTTGCAGGTCTCGGGCAGGGCGTCGCTGTACAGCACCAGCTGGTCGTTCAGACCGAACGGGATCGTCGATGTCTCGTAGAAGGCCTTGTTCGAGATGCCCAGCGGCAGGCCGCGGGTGTCCAACGCGACCGGCGGGGCGTCGCCCGAGAAGTGCAAAGGCGGCGGCCAGCCGCCGGCCGCCCAGCGCAGTTCGTTGGCGGCACAATCGATGATGCCGTAGAAGACCGTCGCATACTGGCCGGTCGGCAGAAGCGGCTTCATGGCGACGTTCAGCGCGGTCAACAATGCGGCCGGGTCCGACGCCAGGTTGGAATGGTCGTGGATCAGCGCATGCAGGCGAAAGGCGTTCAGCGCCGCCTGGACGCCGTGGCCGGAAAAGTCGAAGGCCAGGAAGCCGATGGCGTTGTCGCCGCAATCCAGGCTGCTCCACAAATCGCCGCCGATGCCGGAAGACGGTTCGAAATAGGTCTCGACCATCAGGCCCAGATGGTCCAGCCGTGGGCGCAGGCGATCCGGCCTGGGCAGCAGGGCGAACTGCATCGAGCGCGCCGCGTCGATTTCCTGCTGCATGCGGCTGCGTTCGGCTTCCAGCATGGTCACCAGCGACTGGAAGGCCTGCTGGGTCTTCATGCGGGCGATGGCGTACCGGATGGCCCGGGCGACCATCCCCGACGACACGTCGCCCTTGACCAGGAAGTCCTGGGCGCCGACTTCCAGGGCGTAATTGGCCAGCTTGGGGTCCGACAGGCCGGTCATCACCACGATCGGCAGCGAACGGGCCACCGCCTGGATCTTGCCCAGCGTGCCGATGCCGGCGGAATCGGGCAGGGTCAGGTCCAGCAGCACCGCATCCCAGCCCGGCGTTTCCAGCTGGGTCTTGGCGTCGGCGATCGAGCGGACATGGGTGACCTTGAAGCGGGCCTCGTCCGACGCTTGCAGCGCCTCCCACACCAGGCGGGCGTCACCGGGATCGTCTTCGACCAGCAGCACGCGAACCGGGCGGTCGATGGAAAAGGCGTTGACCGAAAGGCGGGGAATCTCGGCGGACTGCGGGCGAAGGATCGTCGTGTGCGGCCCTTGCTCGATCACCAACAAACCGGTTTTCAAAGTGTCGGAACCACCCATTCCTGCCTCGCCCTGGTGACCTGACCCAGAAAGTCCGACGGCATCCGTCACCGACCAATCCGAACGGCGAAACTACGGGAAGTTGCGCATATTCGCCACGCGAAAGATGGCGCCACGCGAAAGATGGCGCGGAAGGTGGTTGGCCCGACCCATTCCGGATGCTTGATACGTTCGTATAGGGTCGCGCCAAACCGTTCGGCTGTCAACCGCCGACCCGCCGCCACCGCTCGATGCGGGTCAGTTGGGCATTGATTTGTTCGGCGGTCACCACGCCGACATAGGTGCGGCCGTGATTCATGCGAAAGCGAACCCTAAGGTCGGTATCGCCGGCCTGGGTCAGCAGGTCTTCGGGCAGGATGGCGGCGATTTCCTCGTCGTGGTCGCAGCCGATCCACAGGACGCGGGCGCAGGTGCCGACCGCCAGATGCGGCACGCCCAGCTTCAAGGGTACCGTCCTCTTGTCGGCTTCGGTCAGTCTGCCGTCGCCGTCGGCCATCCGGGGCTTCTCGAACGAGGCGTTCGAGCGTTCGTGCTCGACCCAGGTGGTGTCGGCGCGTTCGTTGCGGCCGCTGCGGCGGGCCTCGGCGGCGACCCAGTAATCGATGCCCGAGCCGACCCAATGGACGCGAAGATCGATCCAGTGGGTGACGGCGCCGGTTTGCTTGTCGATCTCGCTGCGCAGGCGGTGACCGTCGCGCCCGATGTCCGGGCCTTGCGGGGCCAGGATCGGCGGCCCGTAGAATACCAGCTTGCCGGTGTTCAGGTCGTCTCGGACCAGCACGTCGGTCTGCGGCGGGCGGGGATTGGAATGGTCCAGGCTGGTGGTCGGCGGCTGACGGGTGTTCCAGCCGCAGCCCGACAGCGTCGCGGCCACCAGCAGGGCGGCCAGGGTGGGGCGGGCAAGGGAGCAAGGCTTCATCATCGGCGGCTCTTTCTTGGCAATCAGGGGGCGCGCTCGGGGGGCGCGGCGGCGGTGCCGCCGACCACCACCATGGCGCCGTGGTCGGCGGCCCGGGTCAGTCGGGCGAAGGGGGGGACGCGGCTGCTTTGATGGACATCGCCGCCCAGCGGGGACAGGCCGCCATTGACCAGGGGGGGCGCGAAACGGACGGTGAAATCGGGCGCCACCAGCAGGCCGGGGCGGGCGGGGTCCTTGGGCAGCTTGCCGTAGATTTCGACGAAGCTGGCGGGCATGGGGTCGAAGCGGGCCGGCGCATTGGTCGGAAAGCGCAGCGAGCCGATCTCGACCCGGCGGGCGCGGGCATGGTCTGTGACCGACAGATCGACCCATTGGCCGGGCAAGGGCGTAGCCGGGCGCGCTTCCATGCGGAAGGTGTAGCGCCCGGGCTGCCAGGCATAAGGCAGCCGGACGCTGGCGAAGTCGCCTTCGCCGGATTGGGTGTGGGTCATCGCCTCGGCCCAGCCGCCGGGTCCGGGCTTGCCGTCGCCGGCCTCGGCCGCGCCCCAGCGCGAGAAGATGAAGCCCTTGCCCATCATCTTGCGGGTGTCGCCGTTATAAAGGTCGGTCTGCAGGCCGAAATAGAACATGTTGCCGCCGATCTTGCCGTTGAGCGGCGCGACATAGACGTACTGGCCCGGCTCGACCCGGCCCTGGATCTCGACCTCCATCGACAAGGTACGGAAGTCGGCGATGTCGGGCATGCGATAGAAATAGTCGACCAGATGCCAGGGCAGCCGCTTCCATTCCTGGGCGCCGGCCGGCCCGGCCGCGACCAGCAGGGCCGCCAGGACGACAAACACAAGATGACGAAGGGCCCCCAGCATCGGCAGCGATCCTATTTAGCCGGCAGGCAGCGATAGCGGAAGGCGTGGTGGCCCTCGGCATAGGTGCCCGGCGTCGGCGCGACGACGAAACCGCGCCAGCACAGCTGATCGACCACGGTTTCGGCGGCGCGGGCGGCGGTCAGCCGGTCCAGGCGCTGGGTCGCCGGCGACTGCACCCACTCGAAGGTCTTGGCCTCCCACGCCACCACTTCGACCTCTTCCGGCTGCATGCGGATCCACGACACCGAAATCTCGCGTCCGTCCAGTTGGACATGGTGCAGGGTGCTGCGACGAAAGGTCGTCTCGCTGCACGCCCCCAGCCCGATGATGGTCGCGGCCAGGACGGCCAGGCGGATCGGCTTAGCCGTTGGCATCGGTGCTCTCCTTCGGGCCTTCGGCGGCGGGCGTCTCGGTGGGCGGCGGCGGCTCTTCCAGCCCGCCCCCCATGGCCTTGTACAGGTTGATGGCGGCGGTCAGCCGGGCGAAACGGGCCTGCACCAGCTCGTCCTCGGCATTGTATTGGGTGCGCTCGGTTTCCAGGACGCTCAGGTAATCGATGATGCCGATCCCGAACGAGCGCTCGCTCAGGCGCTTGGCCTCGCGGGCGTGGCGCAGGCGCTGGGTGCTGGCCTCGTCGCGGTCGGCATAATGGTGAATCGAGGACAGCGCGTCCTCGACGTCGCGCAACGACGAGAAGATGCTCTTGCGATAGGTCTCGACCAGTTCGCCCCAGCGGGCCTCGTAATAGGCGATTTCGGACTGGGTCTTGCCGTTGTCGAACAAGGTCTGGGCCAGCGAGGCGGTGACGGTCCAGAACATGCTGATCGGGCTCATAACGTTGATCAGCTCCTTGCTGCCGTAGCCGCGTTCGCCGGTCAGCGAGATGCTGGGGTAAAGCTTGGCGCGCGCCATGCCGATATTGGCGTTGGCGGCGACCATGTCGGATTCCGCCTTGCGGATGTCGGGGCGGCGCAGCAGCAATTCCGACGGCAGGCCGGGGCGGACGGTCGGGATGGCGACGCTGGCCAGCGGCCGGCAGCCCAGTTTCAGGTCGTTGGGGGCGCGCCCCAGCAGCAGGGCCAGACGGTGGAATTGCTGGTCGCGGGCCAGGTTGAGGATCGGAAGCGTCGCTTCGGCCTGGGACAGCATGGCGCTTTGCGAGGCGACCTCGAGGTCGCTGCCTTCGCCGACGGCGCGCCGGCGCTTCACCTTCTCCAGCACCCGCTTCATGTTGTCGACATTGGCTTCGGCGACCAGGACGCGGTCGCAGCCTTGCAGATATTGGAAATAGGCGGTGGCGACATCCGACACCAGGGTCATCGCCACCGTCTCGCGGTCGAACACGCTGGCCTGGGCGGTGGCCAGGGCGGCCTCCATGGCCTTGCGGTTCTTGCCCCAAAAATCCAGCTCGTAGCTGGATTTCAACCCGACCTGATAGGTGCGGTCCGACCGTTCGGTCTCGGTGGTGGCGGTCTGCACCGAGCCGACGCCGCCCTTGGGGGCGCGCGCGCTGCCCGAACCGGACAGCTTCAGGTCGGGCAGCAAGGCGCCGGCCTCGACCCCGGCCTTGGCCTCGGCCTGGGCGATGCGCTGGACGGCGGCGCGCAGGTCGTGATTGTTGGCCAGCGCTTCATCGACCAGACTGTTCAGCTCCGGCGATTGGAACTCGGTCCACCAGCGGGTCGGCGGCGGCGGCAGGCTTGGCTGGTCGGCCGAGGTCCGGAAGGATTCCGGCACCGGGGTTTCGGGGCGAACATAGTCCGGGCCGACGGTGCACGACGCCACCAGCAGCGCGGCCAAAGCCGTTCCCGTTTTCCATGTCAGGCGATTCATCGGCAGGCTGTTCCCCTTGGCATCGTTCTAACCCTTGCCGTTTTCGGCCCAAGGCGCGCCGCGCCCGGCCAGCAGAACGGCCTTCAACACTTCGCGAACCAGCGGATGGCGTATCGCCACGCGGCCGGCCTCGAACTTCAAGACGCCGCCCTCGACGGCGCGCGTCACTTCATGGTCGCAATCGCCATACTCGGCCGGCCACAGGCTTTTCAGCCATTCCACCGTCACATCGTCGGCGCGCGACACCAGCCGCAGCAGGCCGCGATGCAGGCCAAGGGAATCGATGCGCGACAGGACCAGGGTCACCAGGCTCATCGGCGGGGTCGGCGAGCCGTCATGCTGGCCGGACGACATCAGCGCCGAACGGGCCAGTTCGACGGCGAACAAAGGCACGCCCTCGGCCAGGTCGGCGATCTGTTGGCGGGTGGCGGCGCCCAGGCGATCGGCGGTCTCGGCGGCGATTATGGCGGCGATCTCGCCATGGGCCAGCCGGGTCATGCGCAGGCGCGCCGACCAATTGACGCTTTCAAGGCGCAGCCGGCGGGCGGCGATCAGCACGACCAGCGGCGCGCGCGTGGCGGTCTCGGCCAGCAGGGCGATCAGCTCGGCTTCCAGGGGGGTGGCGCGTTGGGAATCATCGACGAACACCAGCGCCGGCCCGGCGGCCAAGGCCCGCTCCAGGCCCTGCCGGGCGTCGTCGAGGCCGGGATTGGTTGGCGGCCTTCCCTTGCGCCGGCCCAGCGCCACCAGGCCTTCCAGCAGGCTGTCGCTGTCGGCGCCGGCCCGACAGGTCAGGCGGGTCCCCATGTCGGCGGAGATGGCGGCGACGAAGGCCTCGCACAGGGCGGACTTGCCCATGCCGGCCTCGCCCTCGACCAGGGCGGCCATCCCGGTGCCAGCGGCCTTGGCCGCATCATAGGCGTCGCGGAGCGCCAGCAACTCTTCGATCCGGTTGACCAGGGGGCGGGCAGGACGGGGCGGCGGCGGCATCTTGAACGGCCGCCGGGTCAGGCCCAACGTATCGTCGGTCAGCCAGGCCAGGCTGTTGACGTCCAGCCCGGTGAAAGCGAGCAGCCGACGCGCGGCGGTGTCGGTGCGCAGGGTGCCGGGGGCGGCGCCGTCGCGCAGGTCGCGGGCGCGGGCGATGGCGTGGCCGGCGACGCTTTCCCCGGTCCAGCCGCCATGGCGGTGCATGCTGGCCACCAGGAACCCCGAGGCCAGCCCGGCCCGCACGCCGCCCAAGCCCGGCTCGGTCTGGAGGGCGACCGCCTGGGCCATGGCCAGCGCGGTGCGGACGTCGTGCTCGCCCACCCGGTGCAGGCCGAACAGCACGTCGATGCCGATGCCGGGCAGGGCGACCAGGGTGCAATCGTGCTCGGCGGCAAGCGCCGACAAGGTGCGGTTCAGCGCCCGCCAGGCCTGCTCGCCGGCCGGGCCGCCATCGGCGGCGGTGGCCCCGACGCTTAAGATGCAGGTCGGGCGCAATTCGATCAGGCTGTCGTCGGCCGGCATCGACAAGATCGCCGCGCTGCCGCGATGGGCCTGCCAATCGAGGTCGGTGGACCGCGTGATCGCCTCGGCGCGCGAGGCGACATTGAGCTTGCGGAACAAGGCGACGACGTGCTGCTTGACGGTGCCCAGGCCGATGCCCAGTTCGTTGGCGATGTCCTTGTTACCCTTGCCGGCGCGGACCAGCGCCAGGATTTCCTGCTGACGCAAGGTCAGGTCGCCTTGGTCGGCCTGATCTGCCGGGCTTGGCGTGGGGGGGCGCGCGCTCATGCGCATGACCGCGCCCAGCGCTCAGCGAGACAGGACGCGGAAGACCTGTTCCAGCAACTGGTCGACGCGCTGGCGCGTCACCGCTGCCGGGGCAGGTTGCGCCGAGCTGTCGGCGGCGGGCGCCGTCGGTTCTGCACTGGTCTCGACGGTGGTTTCGGCCACGGTCTCGACGACGGTCTCCGCGACGGTTTCGGCCACGGTCTCGACGACGGTCTCCGCCACGGTTTCGGCGACCGGCGCCGGTTCGGGTTCCGGCGCCGTCGCGATGGCGACTTCGGGGGCTGTCGCGATCGCGACTTCGGGGGCCGTTTCGGCCGCGGGTTCGGGCAGGGGTGCCGGGCTGACCTCGGGGGGGTGCGCGACGGCGATCTTGACCTCGGAATCGGTTGCTTCCGCCGGTGCAAGTTCAAGCTTGGCCGGGGAGTCCGAAATCATTACCGGTTCTGGCGAAATCCTGACAATTTCGTCGGCGACGGGAGCCGCAGCTGCGGCCGCGACGGGTTCGGCCGGCGTCTCGGCGGTGGCTTCGACCGGAGCCGGGACGGGAACCTGGGCCGGAATCGGCGCCAGAGCCGCGACGGCGGCGGCGGCGGGAACCGGAGCAGGGGCGGCCTGCGCATTCTTGGCTGGCGTGGGTGCCGGATTCGGCGCCTGAGCCTGAACCGGCGGCTGGGGTGGCGTCTGCGGCCGTGCCTTCTGGACCGGAACCGGAGCAGAAGCTGCTGCGACCACCGGGGCGGCCGGCTTGGCCGGGGCGACGGGTGCCACGGGGGCGACCGGCGGGGCGTCCATCATCGCCTGGTCCAAATCCATGGCCAGGCCCAGGCCGGCTTCCATGTTGCCCAGGCGCTGTTCGATCGCCCCCAGGAACGGCTTCAGCGCCGCCAAATCCTTCTTCAGGTCGGTGCGGCCTTCGACCGTGGCGATCCGCTGGGAAATCAGCTGCAGCAAATCGTGCAGCGGCGTCAGATTGACCGGCTCGACCGCCGGGGTCTCGTCGATGCGGCGCTCGATGCGCGACACCCGCCGGGCGATGGTCTGCAGCATCTCGGTGACCGGAGCCAGATCGACGGCTGGAATGGTGATGGAAGCCGGGATCGCCTCGATTTTGCCCTCGACCCGCGACACCCGCCGGGCGATGGTTTCCAGTTGGGTGTTGACCGGCTTGAGGTCCGGCTTGGCCCCGGCGATCGCCGCGGGGATGGCCGAGACCTTGGTATCGACGCCCGCGACCCGGTTGTCGATGGCGGCGACCCGGTGATCGACGGTGGCGATCTGATCGGCCACGTTGCGCAGCAGTTCGGCCACCGGGGTCAGGTTGGGGATCGAGCCCGAGATCGAGTCGGGGATCGCCACCACATGGCCTTCGACCCGCGACATATGGCGGGCCAGGGCGTCAAGATGGACGGTGATCGGCGACAGGTCCGGCGCGGTGTTGTGAACCACCAACGAGTCGGGGATCTTGTCGACCTTGCCTTCGACCCGCGATATGCGCCGGGCGATGGTCTCCAACTGGGTGGCGACCGGACTCAGGTCTGGCTGCTGGCTCTTGCCGACGGTGGTGGGCAGGGTATCGACCTTGCCCTCGACCCGCGAGACCCGCCGGGCGATGGTTTCCAATTGCTGGCCGATCGGCGACAGATCGACCTGGGGCAGCGCCGTCTCGGATTCGTCCTCGATCAATTGCTCGATATGGTTCAGCCGCTCGGCGATGGTGGTGAGCACGCTGGAATCGTTGCTGGCGACCGGGCCGGCGCCGCCCGACTTCGTTTCCAGGCGGTCCAGCCGCTGGCTGATATGTTCGAACCCGGCGGCGGTGTCGTGGGCAGCGTTCTGCACCGCGTTGCGCAGGCCGGCCAGATGCTGGCTGACCGTCTTCAAGGCGCTGGCGAAAGTCTCGATGGCGGCCAGCGACTGCAGGTCGCGGCGTTCCATCCGGGCCAGGGTTTCCAGCACCGCCTCGGCCGCATAGGTGCGGCTGCTGGCGTTCAAGGCCTCGAAGGTGAAGGACAGGGCCTCGAGGCGGTCCAGCAACTGGTCCATCGAGCCGGCCTCGATCGCGCCACCCCTGCCGGTCAGCGTTACTGCGCCCGCCGAGTGTGGCGGGCGCAGGCTGACATCCTTGGTCTTTTCGTCCACGGCTGTTCCCTGTTCTGCGCCAGTACCGACGACACGGAAGGTCATTGTCGAATTCGCCCGCTGAATTTACCCCGAATTACTATGATACGCTTCATGCGGGCTTACAAGTGTTCCCAGGTAACGAGTTGAAACGAAAAGTGTCGATCGAAGGTTCCGGGCTTGAAATGGCCAACGGAATCAACCAACCTCCAATCGTCGGAAGTGTTGGATTGCGGCGCTTGGTCAGGTGAAGACAACAGGTGTCGCCAGTAGGTAAGTGGTCGATGGTACAAGTAACGCGAGAAACGACGTCGGAACAGTCTCATACTGATTTCTTTCGCTTGTCGGATATCGGCAAGCTGCTGCCAGAGCTTGGGCTGGCCTCGACCGTCATCAATATCCTGGCACTCGCCCTGCCGATCATGCTGCTGCAGATCTATGATCGCATCATTCCGCACCAGTCGATGTCGACCCTGGGGATGCTGACCGTCGGCGTGGTCGTGGCCATGGTGTTGGAATCGGCGGTCCGGATGGGGCGCAATCACCTTACCGGCTGGCTGGGCGCCGCCTTCGAGCACCGGCTGTCGTGCGAGGCGTTCAAGCGCTTGCTGCGCGCGCCCTTGCCCGATTTCGAGCGGCACGGTCCGACGGTGCTGATGGAACGCCTGCGGGCCAGCGCCAAGGTGCGCGAGTTCTATTCCGGCCAGGCCCTGTTGTCGCTGTTCGATGTTCCTTTCGTGGTGGTCTATATCGCCCTGATCGCGCTGCTGGGCGGCTGGCTGGCGATGGTCCCGGTGGCCATGGTTGGCGCTTTCACCCTGGTCGCCATCCGCAACGGCCGCAAGGTCAGGGACGACATCCGCCGCCGCGCCGAATTCGACGAGCGCCGCTTCAGCTTCCTGGCCGAGGCCCTGACCGGCATCCATTCGGTCAAGACCATGGCCATGGAAGAAATGATGCAGCGCCGCTACGAGCTGCTGCAGGACGTCAATGTCGAGCACAGCCACGACAGCGCCAAACATTCGGTGGTTGCGCTGAATATCGGCCAGCTGTTCGCCCAATTGGCAACCATCGCCGTGGTCGGCGTCGGCGCCGGCCTGGTGGTGGCGGGCTCGATGACCCCGGGCGCGCTGGCCGCCTGTATCATGTTGGCCGGGCGCAGCTTGCAGCCGTTGCAAGGCGTGTTGGGGACCTGGATCCGTTTCCAGGGCTTCGCCGTCGCCCGCCAGCAGATCGAGAAGCTGTTCGACCTGGGGGCGCGGGAATCGGCCCAGCCGATCCTGCCCAAGGTGGACGGCGAGGTTCGCCTCGACAATGTCGGCCTGACCTATCCCGGTATGCCCAAGTCGGTTCTGGCGGGCGTGTCGATGCACATCAAGGCCGGCGAATGCGTCGCCATCGTCGGCGATAACGGCAGCGGCAAGTCGACCCTGCTGGGGTTGATGGCCGGTCAGTTGTTGCCGACCGAAGGAACGATCTCGGTCGATGGGTTCGATCTGGCGCAGTTCTCGCCGTCCAGCGTGTCGCAGCGCATCGGCTATCTGCCGCAACAGGGCGTGCTGGTCGATGGCACCATTCTCGAGAATCTGACCATGTTCAACCCGGCCCTGGTCGAGCGCGCCTATGAAGTGGCGGCGATGCTGGGATTGGACCGGGTGGTGTCGGGTATGCGGTTGGGATACGACACCCCGGTCGGCAATTCGGCTTCGGAATCGATGCCGGCCGGTATCAAGCAGCGTATCGCCATCGCCCGCGCCCTGGTGCACGACCCGGCGGTGATCTTGTTCGACGAGGCCAACATCGCCATCGATTCCGCCGGTGACGAGCTGCTGCGCGAATATCTGGTCAGCCTGAAGGGTCACAAGACCATGATCCTGGTGACACCCAGGCCGTCGCTGGTCAAGCTGGCCGACCGGGTGTTCAACCTGGTCGATGGCAAGATCACCCTGGAAGGCGAGGCCCCGGCCGCGGCCTTGCCGGCTCCGGCCCAGCCGGCCAAGGTCGAGTCTGCGAAGGTCGAGACCGTCAAGGCCGAGACGGTCAAGGCCGAGACGGTCAAGGCCGAGACCGTCAAGGCCGAGACGGTCAAGGCCGAGACTGGGCCTCAGGCCAAGCCGGTGGTGTCGTCGGCCGCCAAGACCGAGCTGGTGCCGGTGGCGCGACCGTTGCCGGACGAACGCATGACCGCGACGGTGCTCGAGCGCTTCCCCGAATTGTCCGACCTGACGCTGTGCCTGCCGACCTTGTTGAAGGCCATGGATTGGCGCGGCTCGGCCCGGCAATTGGCCGAGGCGTTGCCCCATTTCGCCCGGTCGCTGGACATTGCCGGCTTCCGCCGGGTGATGGCCAACCTGCGCTTCAATTGCCACACCATCGACCTCAAGCTGAACGGGGTCGATCCGCGCATCCTGCCGTGCCTGTTCGTCCCCGACGACGGCGACGCCCTGGTGCTGGTCCGCTATGACGAGGAGCAGGGATTCTTCTGCTTCGACGGCCGTACGCTGACCACCCAGCATGTGCCGGCTTCGGCGGTTCCCGGCCAGATCCACGTCTTCCGCGAGGCCGATAACGCCGTCGAGGAGGCCGAGGCCGGCAGCTGGATGAAGCGGGTGTTCGGCCGTTTCCGCTCGCTGGTGTGGTTGTCGCTGGTGCTGACCATCGGCATCAACCTTTTGGTGCTGGTGCCGCCGCTGTTCGTCATGGCGGTGTTCAACCGCATCATCCCCAGCGGCGATGTGGGGCTGATTCCGTTCCTGTTCCTGGGCCTGGTCGGCGCCTTGGCCATTGACTGGCTGGTGCGTCATCTGCGCGCCCGGGTGATTTCCTATATCGGGGCGCGGGGCGAGTTCCTGATCGGCTCGGCGATCTTTCGCCGCATCCTGGCGCTGCCGGCCTGGGCCACCGAGCAGGTGACGGTGGGCAGCCAATTGTCGCGCCTGAAGGATTTCGAATCGCTGCGAGAGCTGTTCCTGGGTGCCATCGCCCTGGTGTTCTACGAGATTCCGGCGGCCTTGGTGTTCGTGGTGGTGCTGGGCGTGATCGAGCCGTCCTTGCTGGTGGTGCTGCTGATCTCGGTCCTGGCCTTCACCCTGCTGGGCGTGGTGACCCAGCCCAAGATGGTGGCGCAGACCACAAACGCCTCGAAGCACGGCACCAACCGGCAGGAATTCCTGGCCGATGCCCTGTCGAAGATGCGCGCCATCCGTCAGTCCGGCGCCGAAACGCGATGGTTCGACCGCTATCGGCTGTTGTCGGGCAAGTTCGTCGCCGCCGAGCTGGAATCCCAGCACGTCACCTCGAACCTGGCGGTGATGTCGCAGGCCATCGGCCAATTGACCGGCCTGGCCGCCCTGGTGACGGTGGTGGTCCGGGTGTTCGACGGCTCCAGCAGCACCGGCGCGGTGGTGGCGGCGATGATGATCCTGTGGCGGCTGATCTCGCCGTTGCAGACCGGCTTCCTGTCCATCACCACCCTTTATCGGGCGGTCGCGTCCATCAAGCAGATCGACGGGCTGATGCGCCTGAAGACCGAGCACGACGTGGCGCTGCCGCGCAACGCCACCCGCAATTTCCAGGGTGAACTGCAGTTCGCCCGCGTGTCCTTCCGCTATTCCAACGACGCCGACCCGGCTCTGTTGGGCGTGTCGTTGAAGATCGACCCCAAGCGGGTGGTGGCCATCGCCGGCCCCAACGGCGCCGGCAAGTCGACCCTCTTGAAGCTGATCACCGGTTTGTACGTCCCCCAAGCCGGAAGCGTGCGGCTGGACAATGTCGATATCCGTCAGCTGGACCCGCAGGACCTGCGCTCGCTGGTGTCCTATGCGCCGCAGCGCTGCGACCTGTTCTTCGGCACCATCGCCCAGAACCTGCGGCTCAGCCATCCGATCGCCAACGAGGACGAATTGCGCTGGGCCGCCCAACTGGCCGGCGTCTATGACGACATCATGGCCATGAAGGAAGGCTTCAACACCCGCATCTCGGATGGCCAAGGCGAGCAATTGCCCAACGGGTTCCGCCAGCGTCTGTCGTTGGCCCGCGCCTATCTGAAGCCGGCGCCGTTGATCTTGTTCGACGAACCCGGCAACGGCCTGGATTACGAAGGCGACCAGATCTTCCTGGCGGCGATCGAGCAATTGCGCAAGACCTCGACCATCATCATCGTCAGCCATCGGCCCAGCCATCTGCGTGCCGCCGACGCGGTGGTCTATATGGAAGACGGCTATGTCCGCGAGGTCGGCACCTTCGAGCAACTGAAGAACGTGATCATGGGGAACCTGCGATGAGCGAATCCAATTCCGCCGCGGCCTCGGCACCCGGCACCCAGTTGGTGATCGCCCGGGGTGGCCGTCAGCGCAAATTGCTGTCCGAGCCGATCCTGTTCGAGGAAGCCAGTCTGCCGACTTTCGTCCGCAGCGGCCTGATCACCGCCGCCGCCTTGTTGGTGCTGTTCATCGTCTGGGCCTCGATCGTGCATATCGACGAGATCTCGGCGGCCCCCGGCCAGGTGACCCCCACCGGCCAGATCAAGGTGGTGCAGCACCTGGAAGGCGGCGTGGTCGCCGATATCCTGGTGGTCGATGGCCAGAAGGTCGAGGAAGGGCAGGTGCTGGTGCGCATGGAAGCTGCCGACGCCAGTTCCGAACACCAGCAGATGTTGGCGCGCTATTACGGATTGCTGCTCAGGGCCGAACGCCTGAAGGCGGTGACCGAGCGGCGCAAGCCCGACTTCGCCAAGGTGACGCCCGGTTATGCCGATTTGGCCGCCGACCAGCAGCACCTGTATGAAGGCCAGTTGATGGCCCGCAAGAGCGCCATCGACGTCATCGACAGCCAGATCGACCAGAAGCGCCGCGAGGTCAAGCAATTGCGTGACGCGCTGGGCATCGCCCAGCAGCAATTGCGCCTGACCACCGACCAGACGGTGATCCGCCAGGAAGCGGCGCAAAGCGGCGTGGTGTCGCGCCAGACCTATCTGGAAACCGCGCGCGCCAAGGTCGCCGCCGAGGGCGAGGTCACCCGCATCGCCGAGCAGATCAAGGTCGCCACCGACGCGCTGTCCGAGGTCGAACGCCGCCGGGCCAGCCAGGGCGCCACCCAGGAACAGGACGCGCTTTCCGAACTGGGATCGGTGACCAACGAGGCCGAGCAGGTCAAGAACGCCCTGACCAAGCTGCAAGACCGCGTCACCCGGTTGGAGATCAAGGCCCCCGTCGCCGGCCAGGTGCAGGATTTGCGGGTCCACACCATCGGCGAGGTGCTACCCGCCGGCGGCACCTTGGCTCGCATCGTGCCGACCAACGCGGTGCTGGAAGCCGAGGTCAAGATTTCCACCGCCGATATCGGCCATGTCGCCATCGGCCAGCAGGTCAAGGTCAAGGTGTCGTCCTACGACTATAATCGCTATGGCACGCTGCCCGGCACCCTGATCAAGGTATCGCCGACCACCTTGATGGACGAGACAGACAAGAAGCCGTTCTATCGTGGCATCGTCCAGATCGCCCGGCCCTATATGGGGCCGGGCGAGAACCAGAACATGGTGCTGCCGGGCATGTCGGTCGATGCCGACATCGTCACCGGCGAGAAAGTCCTGATCCAGTATCTGTTCAAGCCGGTGTTCGTGTCGCTGAAGAGTTCCTTCCACGAGCGGTGATGATACCGGCTTGTGCGCAAGTCGAATTTACCCGGGCGATGGGGGTGTTAAATGCCTCGATCGCCCGGTTTTCGTTGTAACCCCTGGCCGCGTTGTTCTTTCCGCCCGGGGGTTTAGGATTGATGGTGGAATGCTGTCTTAAGGGGTACCACCATGGCCGACGAAAACAACGATTCGCCCGAAACCGGCACACTCAGCAACGAACAGAAGCTGGATGCCCAGATCCTCGACGATCTGACCGTTCTGCGGGACAGCATGCCCGAGGGCGAGGAACGTGCGGTCGAACATCGCGACGCCGAGCAATCGGTGGGCGACAATTCCGACCTGGCCAACGTGCAAAGCGGATTCCGCGAAAATGAAGTCGCCGCGCTGGCCGATGGCGGCGGCGAGGCCTTGCTGGGCCGTGGCGCCCAGTTCGGGATCGATCCGTTCGGCGCCCGCGCCCCCATCGACCCGATCGAAGTTGGTTCCGACGGACAGCAGCAGCCGGTTCCCCCGACAGACATTCCCCCGGCCCAGTTCGGCGCCAACCTGCCGAACCAGCCCGAGCCCGGCCCGACCCCCGAAGACCGCTTCCCCGAAGTGACCCCGACGCCGGAACCGGCGGCCGAGGATCGCGACGACCAGCCGGCTCCGACCCAGCCGGCTCCGTCCGTTGCCCCGCCGCAGGCGACCACGCCGCCGACCACTGAAGCGCCGGTGACCACCACGGAAGCGGTGACCACCACCGAGAATGTGACGACGACGCAGCCGGTGACCACCACCGAGACTGTGACGACGACGCAGCCGGTGACCACCACCGAGGCCGTGACCACGACGCAGCCGGTGACCACCACCGAGACTGTGACCACGACCCAGCCGGTGACCACCACCGAGAATGTGACGACGACTCAGCCGGTGACCACCACCGAGACTGTGACGACGACCCAGCCGGTGACCACCACCGAGACTGTGACGACGACCCAGCC